>NZ_JBWKFM010000028.1:0-92938 GCF_056434285.1 Streptomyces sp. NPDC044063 | reverse complement strand
AGGCACATCAGCCCGTCCGGCGTTTGAGGACAAGGCACAGCAGCCCGTCCGGCGTTTGAGGACAAGGCACAGCAGCCCGTCCGGCGTTTGAGGACAAGGCACAGCAGCCCGTCCGGCGTTTGAGGACAAGGCACAGCAGCCCGTCCGGCGTTTGAGGACCGGGGTCCGGGGCGGAGCCCCGGGGAAACGGCGAAAGGGCGGGTCAGGGGCTACGCGAACCGCTGCGACGCCGACCCGTCGCACTTCGCGAGCCGTACCGCGTCCTTCGCCCCCGCCAGGGTCAGGCACAGATCCTGCGCCGCCGCGGGCCGGTACGTGTCGCCGGTCCGCGTGAACCGCTGGTTCGTCCCCCCATGGCAGTCCCACAGGACCACCGCCGCGCCCGCCGCGTACTTCCCGCCCGGTACGTCCACGCACCGGTCGTGGGACAGGGCGGTGTGCAGCGAGCCCCGCTGCCCGTCGTACCACCACTGCTGGTTCCGGCCGCCGGAGCACGGCCAGCCGCCGACCGTCGTGCCGTTGGCCGTCGCGGCGCCGTACGCGTCCACGCACGTCCCCGTGGCCGCGCTCTTCAGCGGCCGGAAGGCGTCGTCCCACGTTCCCTCGTACAGGACGGGCGTCCCGGTGCTCGCCGGGTCCGCGCAGCCGCCCTCGCGCCATCCGGAGCGGTAGAGCTGGGTCAGGCAGGACGCGAAGGCGGCGTGTCCGCGCGCGTTGGGGTGGAAGGACTGCCGGACGGAGTTCTCGTTGGGCGGGAAGGGGTTCGCCACGTCGACGTAGAGGCCCCGGGCCCAGGTGTTCTCCATGCACACCTCGTGCCCGTGGAAGAGGCGCGAGTTGTCGAGGTACAGGGCGCCCGTGTCGCGCGCGGCCTTCCGCATGCCGCGTTCGAACGCCGGTACCGCGGTGTTCCGCCCCCAGGCGGAGTCCGAGGTGTGGCCGACACAGCCGCCGGGGAGCTTGCCGGGGAAGTCGGGGTTGTCCTCGAAGTCGGGGCCGATGGGGCTGGGGTAGCCCATGACGACGAGCTTGTAGTCGTCGTCCGCGTAGCCCGCGTCCGTCATGACCTTGCGCAGGTCGCGGACGGTCGCCTCGACCTTGGGCACCAGCCCGTCGACGCGGGCCTGCCAGCCGGGCGCGTACTTGGGCTCGCACGGTCCCTGGAGGGTCAGGTAGCGGGTGACGCAGTCGGTCATCACGGGGCCGAACTGGAGGTCGTCGTTGGCGCCGGCGACCAGCAGCACCATCTTCACGCGCGTGTTGCGCGCCTTGATCGCGAGCGCGTCGCTCTGTACGAGCTCGTCGGCGTACTGCTTGCTGCCGCCGACGCGGATGTTGCCGGTGTACGCGCCGGAGCAGGCGACGTTGTAGGTGACGTCGGCGGGGATGCCGGTGCGGTGGACGGCGGCGTCGGGCGAGCGGTGGCACCAGTTCACGGGGCCGTTCGTGCCGGGTTCGTAGGTGCCGACGCCCTCGCCGGATATCTCGCTGTCGCCGAGGGAGAGCAGTGAGGTCCTGCGTTCCGTGAGGGGGCGCTCGGCGGCGTCGCCGTAGAGCTTCCGGGCCTCGGCGGCGCGGATCTTCTCCAGTTCGGGTGACAGGGGGGTGGACGCGGCCGTGCCGCGCGGCTGGGCGGCCGCCGCGGGGGCGGTGACGGTCAGTCCGCCGAGCGCTGCCGCGAGGGCGGCGAGCGCCGCGAGGGAACATCGCAGGGTGGGTCTGCGTGTCATGGAGCCTCCCCGATTTCTGTTGTTACTCGCGGTATTTACTGGACGGTTGTGGCTTTGGGAACAGGACGGACGAGACAAACGCTGTGTTTGCCAGGAGGTACGTGACCATGACCGACAGCGAGCAGTACCGGATCGAGCACGACTCGATGGGCGAGGTGCGGGTCCCCGCGCACGCCAAGTGGCGGGCCCAGACCCAGCGGGCCGTCGAGAACTTCCCCGTCAGCGGCCAGCGCCTGGAGCGGGCGCACATCGCCGCGCTGGGCCGCGTCAAGGCGGCGGCGGCGAAGGTGAACGCCTCCCTGGGCGTGCTCGACGAGGACGTCGCCCGGGCGATCGCGGAGGCCGCGGAGGAGGTCGTGGAGGGCCGTTGGGACGACCACTTCCCCGTGGACGTCTTCCAGACCGGCTCCGGCACCTCCTCGAACATGAACGCGAACGAAGTCATCGCCACCCTGGCGAGCGAGCGGCTCGGCCGTCCGGTCCACCCCAACGACCACGTCAACGCGAGCCAGTCGTCCAACGACGTCTTCCCGTCGTCCATCCACATCGCCGCCACCGCCGCCGTGACGTCCGACCTGATCCCGGCGCTGGAGCACCTGGAGGCCGCGCTGGAGCGGAAGGCCGGGGAGTTCGCGGAGGTCGTCAAGTCGGGCCGGACGCATCTGATGGACGCCACGCCCGTGACGCTCGGTCAGGAGTTCGGCGGCTACGCGGCGCAGGTCCGCTACGGCGTCGAGCGGCTGCGCGCCACCCTGCCCCGGCTCGCCGAACTCCCCCTGGGCGGCACGGCCGTGGGCACCGGCATCAACACCCCGCCCGGTTTCTCCGGCGCGGTCATCGCCGAGGTCGCCCGCGCCACCGGGCTGCCGCTGACCGAGGCCCGCAACCACTTCGAGGCGCAGGGCGCGCGCGACGGGCTGGTGGAGACCAGCGGCCAGCTGCGCACGGTCGCCGTCGGCCTCACCAAGATCGCGAACGATCTGCGCTGGATGGCGTCCGGGCCGCGCACCGGCCTCGCCGAGATCAACATGCCCGACCTCCAGCCGGGCTCCTCGATCATGCCGGGCAAGGTCAACCCGGTGATCTGCGAGGCGGTCCTGATGGTGGCCGCCCAGGTCCAGGGCAACGACACCACCGTCGCCTCGGCCGGCGCCGCCGGGAACTTCGAGCTCAATGTGATGCTCCCGGTCATGGCGAAGAACGTCCTGGAGTCGGTCCGGCTGCTCGCCAACGCCTCCCGGCTGCTGGCCGACCGCGCGGTCGACGGCATCACCGCCAACGTCGAGCGGGCCCGCGAGTACGCCGAGTCCTCCCCCTCGGTCGTCACCCCGCTGAACCGGTACATCGGCTACGAGGAGGCCGCCAAGGTGGCCAAGCGGTCCCTGGCCGAGCGCAGGACGATCCGCCAGGTGGTCCTGGAGTCCGGCTACGTCGAGCGCGGCCTGCTCACCCTGGAGCAGCTCGACGAGGCCCTCGACGTGCTGCGCATGACCCGCCCCTGACCGCCGGACCACCCGGGGAGGTCCGGGGCGCCCGGGGGACGCCCGCCGGTGCGGGCGCCGCGGCCCGCTCTGGACCGTACCTTTGCGGCGCACATCACGGCGGACTCCCCCGCGCATCGGTGCCCCGGGCACCTAAGATCTCCGCATGACAGCGGACACGACGAGGACGACGGGCACGGCGGGCGGCGGCCACTGGGCGCCCGGGGACCACATCCTCTGGCGCTACCGCGGCAACGCCAGACCCGGTACCGAGGGCGGCATCAGCATCTGCCGCCCCGTCACCGTCGTACAGGACACCGACGAGCTGCTCGCCGTCTGGATGGCCCCGGGCACCGACTGCGTCAAGCCCGTGCTCGCCGACGGCACCCCCGTCCACCGCGAGCCGCTCGCCACCCGCTACACCAAGCCGCGCGCCACGTCCGTCACCCGCTGGTTCGGGCCCGGCGTGCTCAAGCTCGCCCGGCCCGGCGAGGCGTGGTCGGTCTGGCTGTTCTGGGACCTCGACTGGAGCTTCCGGAACTGGTACGTGAACCTCGAGGAACCCCTGGCGCGCTGGGCGGGCGGCGTCGACTCCGAGGACCACTTCCTGGACATCGCCGTCTACCCCGACCGCAGGTGGGAGTGGAAGGACGAGGACGAGTTCGCGCAGGCGCAGCACGCCGGCCTGATGACCGCCGACCGGGCCGAGCGGGTACGGGCCGCCGGGCGCGCGGCGGTCGGGCTGATCGAGGCCTGGGAGGCGCCGTTCACCGCGGGTTGGGAGGACTGGCGGCCCGATCCCGCCTGGACGGTGCCGGAGCTGCCGGCCGACTGGGACCGCACTCCCACACGCGTCGGAGCGTGAACGGGGGCGGGAAACGCTTGCCGACTCCCCGCGCGACAACCGTAGGATCGGCCTCCGCGATACTGCACAGCACGGCACGACGAACGACGGTCATGGTCACGGGAGGGGCGAAGCCGTGAGCGGTGGGGATGCACGGGACTACGACGGCTACGCCCGGTTAGGGCTGGACCGCAATGGACAGGCCGAGGCGTTCGACGCCATCGGCGACCGTTACGACGAGGCCTTCCCGCACAAGGAGGGCCAGCTCGCGGCCGGCGCCTGGCTGGCCGCTTCGCTGCCGCCGGGGTCCCGCGTCCTCGACGTCGGCTGCGGCACGGGGCTGCCGACGGCCCGTCAGCTGGTGGCGGCGGGCCACGAGGTGGTCGGCAGCGACCTCTCGCCCGGCATGCTCGACCTGGCCCGGGCCAATGTGCCCGGCGCGGTCTTCCACCTGGGCGACCTCGCCGACCTGCGGGACGGGCGGCTGGGCACCTTCGACGGCGTCGCGGCGTTCTTCGCGCTGCTGATGCTGCCGCGCGCGGAGATCCCGTACGCCCTGCGCATGCTGCACGGCCTGCTCAGACCCGGGGGCCTGATGGCGCTCTCCATGGTCGAGGCGGACGTCGACGACTTCGCCATCCCGTTCCTGGGCAACACGATCCGGGTATCGGGATACCTGCGGGAGGAATTGCGCCAGGTCGTGCGCGACGCGGGATTCGACATCGCCGGGGAGAGCTCGCCGGCGTACGCCCCGGCGAGTACGGACGTACCACCCGAGATCCAGCTCTTTCTCAACCTGCGCCGCGTCTGACCCACGTGTGCCCGCCCGGCGGGCGGGTACACGGCCCCGACGGATGGAACCCCACGCGTGACGGAGCATTCCAACTCCCACGGAAGACACCCCCTGCCCCTGCCGGGCCAGGGGCGCCGTGCGGCCGGTGATGCCGCGACCGAGCGCGCCCGCGAGGCCGCCCCGGCCGGCGGCGAGGCGCACGCCTGTGCCGAGCACGCGGAGGCCGCGGGTCCCGCGGCCCGCCCGGCCGGCCCCGGTGACGTGCCGCTCCCGGCCGGTCCGCCGGACGGCGGCAGCGGCGGCACCGGCCCCGCCGGCGTCGCCCGGACGCCGGAGCGGAACCCGGGCGGCGGGGAGCGCCTGCGGTTCGTGGGCGCGGCCACCCGGCGCATCGCCCGCGGCATCGACCTGGACGAGATCGTGCTGGGCCTGTGCCGGGCCACGGTGCCGACGTTCGCCGACGCGATCCTGGTCTATCTGCGCGACCCGCTGCCCGTCGGCGACGAGCGGCCGGTGGGCCCGGTGGTGCTGCGGCTGCGCCGCACCGACCGGCTGCCGGAGTACGTCCGCGAGGACCGCGAGGACACGGACGCCCCGCCGGAGGGGGTCCCCGACCCCGGGCCCGAGCTGACGGAGGAGGCCGCCGAGCGCTGCGAGGTGCGGATAGGCGGGCCGCTCGCGGAGGTGCTGCGCGGGGTCCGGCCCGTGTTCGGGGACTCGCCGGCCGCGCGGACGGCGCTCCCCGAGCTGCTGGGCGAGGGCCGGCGCGTCCCCCAGCGGCACCGTACGATCCTGGCGCCGCTGCGCGGCCGCCGCCGGGTGATCGGCGCGGCGGTCTTCGTACGCCGCGCGGACCGGCCCGCGTTCGAGGGCGACGACCTGCTGGTGGCGGCGCAGCTGGCCACCCACACGGCGCTGGGCGTGGACAAGGCCGTGCTCTACGGCCGCGAGGTCTACATCGCCGACGAGCTGCAGCGCACCATGCTGCCGGACTCGCTGCCGCAGCCCACCGGCGTCCGGCTGGCCAGCCGCTATCTGCCCGCGGCGGAGACGGCCCGGGTGGGCGGCGACTGGTACGACGCCATCCCGCTGCCCGGCAACCGGGTGGCGCTGGTGGTGGGCGACGTCATGGGCCACTCCATGACGTCCGCCGCGATCATGGGCCAGCTGAGGACCACCGCGCAGACCCTGGCGGGTCTGGACCTGCCGCCGCAGGAGGTCCTCCACCACCTCGACGAGCAGGCACAGCGCCTGGGCAGCGACCGGATGGCCACGTGCCTGTACGCGGTGTACGACCCGGTCGCGCACCGCATCGTGATCGCCAACGCCGGTCATCCGCCGCCCGTCCTGCTGCACCGCGGCGGCCGCGCCGAGGTGCTGCGGGTGCCGCCGGGCGCGCCGATCGGCGTGGGCGGGGTGGACTTCGAGGCGGTGGAGCTGGACGCGCCCGCCGGGGCGACGCTGCTGCTGTACACCGACGGCCTGGTGGAGTCGCGGATACGGGACGTGTGGACCGGCATAGAGCAGCTGCGCGAGCGGCTGATCGACACGGCGCGGCTGACGGGTCCGAACCCGCCGCCGCTGGAGCCGTTGTGCGACGAGGTGCTGGGGATGCTCGGCCCGGGCGACCGGGACGACGACATCGCGCTGCTGGCGGCGCGGTTCGAGGGCATCGCGCCGAGCGACGTGGCCTACTGGTTCCTCGACCCGCGGCCGCAGACCGCCCGCCAGGCGCGCCGCCTGGCCCGCCGGGCGCTGACGCGCTGGGGTCTGGAGGAGCTGACGGACGGTGTGGAGCTGCTGGTCAGCGAGGTGATCACCAACGCGGTGCGGTACGCGGAGCGCCCGATCACGCTGCGGCTGCTACGGACGGACGTCCTGCGCTGCGAGGTCGGGGACGACGTGCCGCAGCTGCCGCGGCTGCGGCAGGCGCGGCCGTCGGACGAGGGCGGCCGGGGGCTGTACCTGGTCAACAAGCTGGCACGGCGCTGGGGCGCGACCCGGCTGAGCACCGGCAAGGTGGTGTGGTTCGAGCTGCCGCTGCCGGCGCACGCGCGCTGAGGCCGGCTCCGGGGGCGTGGCGGCCCGCCGTCGAGGACAGAGGGCAGATCGACTTCCGGACAGTGTCATCCGGCCCGTTGCCGACGCCGTGTCGGCAACGGAAGACTGTCGGTGCCGCGGACCGGGCGGGCGCCCTTCCGCGGCACCGTCACGTCCACCGTCATCGTTCCGGGAGGCGTCCATGTCGGATTCGGCGCAGAGCGGCACCCCGTACACGACGAACAACGCCGGGATACCCGTGGAGAGCGACGAGCACTCGCTCACCGTCGGCCCGGCCGGCCCCATCCTGCTCCAGGACCACTATCTGATCGAGAAGATGGCCCAGTTCAACCGGGAACGGGTCCCGGAGCGGGTGGTGCACGCCAAGGGCGGCGGCGCCTACGGGCACTTCGAGGTCACGAACGACGTCAGCCGGCTCACCAGGGCGGACCTCTTCCAGCCCGGCCGGCGCACGGAGCTGCTGGCCCGCTTCTCGACGGTCGCCGGCGAGCTGGGGTCGCCGGACACCTGGCGCGACCCGCGCGGCTTCGCCGTGAAGTTCTACACCCGGCACGGGAACTACGACCTGGTCGGCAACAACACCCCGGTCTTCTTCGTGCGCGACCCGCAGAAGTTCCAGGACTTCATCCGCTCGCAGAAGCGCGACCCGCGCACGGGGCTGCGCGACCACGACATGCAGTGGGACTTCTGGACGCTGTCCCCGGAGTCGGCGCACATGGTCACCTGGCTGATGGGCGACCGGGGCATCCCGCGGACCTGGCGCCATATGAACGGCTACGGCTCGCACACCTATCTGTGGGTCAACGCGGACGGGGAGAAGTCCTGGGTCAAGTACCACTTCAGGACGGACCAGGGGATCGACTTCCTGACCCAGGCCGAGGCGGACGAGCTGGCGGGCCGGGACGGCGACGCCCACCGCCGCGACCTGTACCGGTCGATCGAGGCCGGCGACCACCCCTCGTGGACGCTGTACGTCCAGGTGATGCCGTTCGCCGACGCGGCCGGCTACCGCTTCAACCCGTTCGACCTGACGAAGGTGTGGCCGCACGGCGACTTCCCGCTGACCGAGGTGGGCCGGATGACGCTGGACCGCAATCCGGAGGACCACTTCGTCCACATCGAGCAGGCGGCCTTCGAGCCGTCCAGCCTGGTGCCCGGCATCGGCCCGTCGCCGGACCGGATGCTGCTGGGCCGGCTGTTCTCGTACCCCGACACCCACCGCTACCGCATCGGCCCGAACTACCAGCAGCTGCCGCCGAACCGGCCGCACGTGCCGGTGGCGTCGTACGCCAAGGACGGCCCTATGCGCTACGAGCCGGCGCGGGTGTCCCGCCCGTACGCGCCCAACTCCTACGGCGGCCCGGCGGCGGACACCGAGCGCTTCGGGGAGATCGCGGGCTGGCCGTCGTCGGGTGACATGGTCCGCGAAGCCGAGCGCCTCCACCGCGAGGACGACGACTGGGGCCAGGCGGGCACGCTGGTGCGCCAGGTCCTCGACGACGCGGCGCGCGACAGGCTGGTGGCGAACGTGGTGGCCCATCTGTCGGCGGGCGTGAGCGCGCCCGTGCTGGAGCGGGCGCTGGCCTACTGGCGCCACATCGACAAGGCGGTGGGCGACCGGATCGCCGCCGCGGTGAACGGCGGCTGAGGGCCCCGGAACGCCGACCGGCGGCCGCCCCCTCGAAGGGGACGGCCGCCGGTCGTGTGTCGTACGGGCGCTACTGCGGTGGGGCCTCGGGGACCCTGCCGCCGTTGGGCCGGGTGCCGTCGGTGGAGCCGCCGCCCGTGGGAGTCGTGGGCTGCGTGTTCGTCGGCTTCGGCGGGGTGGGCTTGGTGGTCGGCTTGTCCGTGGGCCTGTTGGTCGGCCGGCCCGACGGGGTCGACGTCGGCGACTGGGTGTTCTTCGACGGCGTGGTCGTGGGCGTCGGCGTGGCCGGCGTGCTCGGGGTGCCGGCGGCCGTCGGGGCCGGGGCCTGCGGGGCCACGAAGCCGTCCTCGGTCTCCAGGTCGAACTTGGCCTTGTCGTCCTCGTCGTCACCGTAGACGGACGAGGTGTAGGTGGACCAGATCCGGGCCGGGTAGGTACCACCGTTGACGCGGCCGCCGCCACCGGTGCCCTGGAGGGTCACCTGGGTGCCGCCCTGGCCCTCGCCGAAGAGGCCGACGGAGGTCACGAGACCGGGCGTGTAGCCGGTGAACCAGGCCGACTTGTTGTCGTCGGAGGTACCGGTCTTGCCGGCGACCTGGTAGTTCGCGTTGGCCACGACGTTGGCCGTACCGTCGTCGACCACACCGGTCATGACGGAGGTGATGCCGTCGGCGGTGTTGCGCTTGACGACGCGGTCACCGATGGCGTTCGGCAGCTTGAAGTCCTGGCCGCGCAGGGTGGCCGACTTGACGATGCTCGGCGTCACCTTCTTGCCGTGGTTGTTCAGCGTGGCGTACACGCCGGCCATCTCCATCGGGCTGGCGCCCATGGAGCCCAGCGACATGGCCGGGGTCTCCTCGAAGTCGCTCTTCATGCCCAGCTCGACGGCGGTCTTCTTGACCTTGCTCAGGCCGACGTCGACGGCCATCTGCGCGAAGACGGTGTTGACCGAGTCGTTCATCGCCTTCTGCACGGAGACGGCGGGGAGGGAGTACCCGTCCTCGTTCTCCGGCGCGAAGGGGATGTCGCTGCCCACGACCGGGCGGCGGTTGGTGGCCTCGTAGGACGTGCCCGCGTTGATCGGCTGGCCGCCCTGGGTCTTGGAGTTGTTCTCCAGCGCCGAGGCGAGGATCAGCGGCTTGAACGTCGAGGCGGGCTGGTAGTCGCCGCGGGTGGCGTTGCTGATCTGGTGGCTGGCGAAGTCCGCGCCACCGTAGAGCGCCACGACCTTGCCGGTCTTCGGGTCGACCGAGACCGCGCCGGCCTGGACGTGCCGGTCGACCTCACGGCTCTTGTCGAGGTCGTCCAGCAGACGGTTCTTGACCGCCTTCTCCAGGGCCGCCTGCTTCGTGGGGTCGATGCTCAGCGTGATCGTCCAGCCGCCGGCGGCGAAGATCTGCTCGGCGTCCTTGGCGCTGCGGCCCTCGCCCTCCTGCATGAGATCGCGGATGATCTCCTTCTTGGCGGCCTCCAGCATGTAGCCGTTCTGGCCCTTGAGCCCGGCGGCGGCCTTGGGCTTCTCCGGCTCCTTGAACGTCATGCCCTGGCGCTTGGAGGAGTCCAGCCAGTTCTGCTCGACCATCTTGTCGAGGACGTAGTTCCAGCGCTTCTTGGCCAGGGTCTTGCCGGTCTCGGTGGAGGCCGGGCCGAAGTCGTACTGGCTCGGGGCCTGCAGGAGCGCGGCCAGGTAGGCGCCCTCCTCCAGGCTCAGCTTGTCGACGTCCTTGTTGTAGTACGCCCGCGCCGCGGCCTGGATGCCGTAGGCCCCCCGGCCGTAGTAGCTGGTGTTGAGGTAGCCCTCGAGGATCTCGTTCTTGGACTTCTCGTCCTGGACCTTCAGCGAGATGATCAGCTCCTTCACCTTGCGGGTGACGGTCTGACGCTGGTCCAGGTAGTAGTTCTTGACGTACTGCTGGGTGATGGTCGAACCACCCTGCTTGCCACGGCCCATGACCGTGTTGAAGATGCCGCGGGCGGTGCCCTTCAGGTCGACGCCCGCGTCGGTGTAGAAGTTCTTGTTCTCGGCGGCGACCACCGCGCGCTGGATGTTCTCCGGCACCTTGGCCAGCGGGACTTCCTCGCGGTTGACCTCGCCGATGCGGGCGATGGTCTTGCCGTCCCTCGACTTGTAGACGTTGCTCTGCAGCTTCGCCTGGCCGTTGCCCTTCGGTACGTCCACGGAGAGGTACAGCGCGTAGAACGCGCCCACCCCCAGGGCGATGACGGCTATGAAATAGGCGAGCAGCTTCTTCCAGGTGAAGAACCGGCGTATGCCCTTCTTCTTGGGCTTCTTGCCGCCCGCGGCTGGGCTGCTGCCCTTGTTCTGCGCCTGTCGCGCTTGCGCTCGGCCCATCTCTCCCGTAGCTCCAGTCCGTCCGCCCCCAACCCAGCTCATGAAGCTAACACCGCAACTGCTCTCAAACGCCCATCGATCACGGCAATAACGGACGTGACATACAGCACCCCGGTCGGCGGGAACCGAGTGCGGCGTAGCGCGGGGAAACCGTACAGGGCCATAATGTGCTATCACTTTGATAGACAGCCGATGATGCGCGGCCGAGACTCCGCGCACCAGCCGAAACGGGGGGCGTCCCATGTCCGCGACCACCACAGAAAATCCGCCCGTCACCTCCGGGACACGCGTCCGCGAGCTGCCCGCCAGCGACATCGGCGGCGGCCTCGCGCTGTTCCTGGGCCTGCTCGGACTGCTCCTGGGCGCGGGGGCCGTGGCGGCGGGCGCCATCACCAGCTCCCACGTCGCCGGCGGGGTGACCGCGGCGATCGTGGCCGCCGGCATCCTGACCGGCCTCGCCGCGATCATCGCCATGAGCGGGCTGAACACCGTCGCCCCGGGCCAGGCGAAGGTTGTCCAGCTCTTCGGCCGCTACCGCGGCACGATCCGCACCGAGGGTCTGCGCTGGGTCAACCCCTTCACCAGCCGCGAGGAGATCTCGACCCGGGTCCGCAACCACGAGACGGCCGTCCTGAAGGTCAACGACGCCTACGGCAACCCCATCGAGCTGGCCGCCGTCGTGGTGTGGAAGGTCGAGGACACCGCGCAGGCCATGTTCGCGGTCGAGGACTTCCAGGAGTTCGTCTCCACCCAGACCGAGGCGGCCGTCCGGCACATCGCCATCGAGTACCCCTATGACGCCCACGACGAGGACGCGCTCTCCCTGCGCGGCAACGCCGAGGAAATCACCGAGAAGCTCGCCCAGGAGCTCCACGCGCGCGTCGAGGCGGCCGGTGTGCGCATCATCGAGTCGCGCTTCACCCATCTGGCCTACGCTCCCGAGATCGCCTCGGCGATGCTCCAGCGCCAGCAGGCGGGTGCGGTCGTCGCCGCGCGCAAACTGATCGTCGAGGGTGCGGTGGGCATGGTCGAGCAGGCCCTGGAGCGCATCAGCGAGCAGGGCATCGTCGAGCTGGACGAGGAACGGAAGGCGGCCATGGTGAGCAACCTGATGGTGGTGCTGTGCGGTGACCGGGCCGCTCAGCCCGTGCTGAACACCGGCTCCCTCTACCAGTGACGGACGACGCCGCCGGACGGGCGGAACGGCCGCGGCAGCGCAAACAGGTGCTGCTGCGGCTCGACCCGCTGGTCCACGACGCGCTCACCCGCTGGGCGAACGACGAGCTGCGCAGCGCCAACGCCCAGATCGAGTTCCTGCTGCGCAAGGCCCTGAGCGACGCCGGCCGGATGCCGAGGGAGGCCGGCGCGATGCGGAGGAGGGGCCGGCCGTCGAAGGCGGAACGCCCCCCGGGCACCGAGTAGCCGCCCGCCCCCGGTTCAGCGCCGTACGATCCGCACCGGCAGCCGTTCCAGCTCGCCGCGCAGGGCCCGCGCGAACTCCTCGAACTCGCCCTGGCGGGCCGCTCCGCCGCGCATCGCCAGGGCGATCCGGCGCGAGGGCGCGGGATCGGCGAAGTCGCCCGTGGCGAGATCGTCGCTGCGGCCCGTCTCGACCTTCAGGGCCGTGCGCGGCAGCAGGGTGACGCCGAGCCCGCCGCCGACGAGCTGCACCAGCGTGGAGAGCCCGGCGGCGCTCGTCGTCATGGCCGCGCCCTCGGCGCGCCCGGCCTCCCGGCAGACCTCCAGGGCCTGGTCGCGCAGGCAGTGCCCCTCGTCGAGGAGCAGCAGCTCCAGCTCGCGCAGCGCCTCGCGGGGGATGTCGTCGCGGCCGGCCAGCCAGTGGTCCCGGGGGGTGACGAGCACGAAGTCCTCGTCGAAGAGCGGGATCTCGGTGACACCGGGGGCGCCCAGCGGCACGGCGAGCAGCAGCAGATCGAGGCGGCCCTGAGTGAGGCCGTCCAGCAGCGAGGAGGTCTGCTCCTCGTGGACCTGGAGGTCGAGCCGTGGATAGCGGTCGTGGACCAGGCGCAGGACGGTGGGCAGCAGATAGGGCGCGACGGTCGGGATGACGCCGAGGCGCAGCACGCCGGTGAAGGGGGCGCGGGCCGCCTCGGCCTCCTCCAGGAAGTCCCCGACGGCGTCGAGGACCGTGGCGGCCCGGGCGGCGAGCCGCTCGCCCGCAGGCGAGAGCAGTACCTTGCGCGTCGTACGCTCGAGGAGCTGGATGCCGAGGGTCTCCTCCAGCGTGGAGACGGCGCTGGAGAGCGCGGGCTGGCTCATGCCGATGGCGGTCGCCGCGTCGCGGAAGTGCAGATGCGTGGCCACGGCGACGAAGGCGCGCAGCTGCGCCAGGCTGGGCTGACGGGGCCGCCCCGGCGGGGTCTTCACCGTGCCCGGCCGGGCCGCCGCGGCCCGCTCCGGTCCCCGCTCGGGCTGCCCCGGGGGTATGGACGACGTCACTGATAACCACCTCCGATCAACATCACCCAGTCTACCTATTTCCGCTATCAATGCCTCCTGTGGCACTGTGGTGGTCGTCCAACCCGCGGGAAACCTTGTGAACAGGGGTTTCCTCAGTTACAAGGAGAGCGCGTGCTCACTGTCGGTGACCAGTTCCCCCAGTACGACCTGACCGCCTGTGTGGACCTCGATGCCGATAAGGCGTTCGCGCAGATCGACAACAAGACCTACGAGGGCAAGTGGCGGGTCGTCTTCTTCTGGCCCAAGGACTTCACCTTCGTCTGCCCGACCGAGATCGCCGCGTTCGGCCAGCTGAACGACGAGTTCGCCGACCGTGACGCCCAGATCCTCGGTGTCTCCGGCGACTCCGAGTTCGTCCACCACGCCTGGCGCAAGGACCACAAGGACCTGCGCGACCTGCCCTTCCCGATGCTGGCCGACGCCAAGCACGAGCTGATGCAGGCCTGTGGTGTCGAGGGCGAGGACGGCTACGCCCAGCGCGCCGTCTTCATCGTGGACCCGAACAACGAGATCCAGTTCTCCATGGTGACCGCCGGTTCCGTCGGCCGTAACCCCAAGGAGGTCCTGCGGGTCCTCGACGCCCTGCAGACGGACGAGCTGTGCCCCTGCAACTGGACCAAGGGCGAGGAGACCCTCGACGCGGTCAAGCTCCTCGCGGGCGAGTGAGCTGATTCCCCATGGCCCTCGATGAGCTGAAGTCCGCCATACCGGACTACGCCAAGGACCTGAAGCTGAACCTCGGCTCGGTCATCGGCAACTCCGACCTTCCGCAGCAGCAGCTGTGGGGCACCGTCCTCTCCTGCGCGATCGCGACCCGCTCGCCGATCGTGCTGCGCGAGCTGGAGCCCCAGGCCAAGGAGAACCTCTCTCCCGAGGCCTACACCGCCGCCAAGTCCGCTGCCGCGATCATGGCGATGAACAACGTCTACTACCGCACCCGGCACCTGCTGTCGGACCCGGAGTACGGCAACCTGCGCGCGGGCCTGCGGATGAACGTCATCGGCAACCCGGGCGTGGAGAAGGTCGACTTCGAGCTGTGGTCCCTGGCCGTCTCGGCCATCAACGGCTGCGGCCTGTGCCTCGACTCCCACGAGCAGGTGCTCCGCAAGGCCGGCGTGAGCCGCGAGACGGTTCAGGAAGCGTTCAAGATCGCCGCGGTCCTCCAGGCCGTGGGCGCCACCCTGGACGCCGAGGCCGTGCTGAACGGCTGATCCGGCACCTTTCGCACAGCGGGCCCGGTCTCCTCCTCGGAGACCGGGCCCGCTGTGTTGTGTCCACTTCTGTGGCGCCGCGCGTCATTCCTCGCGGGGTACGGCGGGCGGGGCGGGCTCCGGAGTGCCGGACGCCGGGCCGGCCGACTGCTCCTTGGCGTACGCGCGGAGGTAGCCGACCACCGTGTTGGTCACCGCCACCAGCGGGACCGCGACCACCGCGCCCCCGATGCCGGCGACCATCGAGCCGGCGGCGACCGACAGGACCACCGCCAGCGGGTGGACACGCACCGCGCGGCCCAGGATGAAGGGCTGCAGGACGTGACCCTCGATCTGCTGCACCGCGAGCACCACCAGCAGCACCATCATCGCCGTGAAGACGTCGCGCGTGACCAGCGCCACGACCACCGCCAGGGCGCCGGAGACGACCGCGCCCACCAGCGGGATGAAGGCGAAGAGGAAGATGAACACGGCCAGCGGCAGATACATCGGCACATTGAGGAAGAACAGCCCTATGCCGATGAAGATCGCGTCGATGAGGGCCACTATCACCGTGCCGCGCACATAGGCCGTCAGCGTCGCCCACGCGCGCGGGCCGGCGCCGGCCACGCCCTCCCGGGCCCCGTCCGGGAACAGCTTGAGCAGCCACTGCCAGATGCGGGGGCCGTCGTAGAGCAGGAAGAGCGTGCTGAACATCGCGAGCAGAATGCCCGTCAGCACCTCGATGATGACCTGGACGCCCTCTATGCCGGCCGAGGTGATGTCCTTGGTGTTGGTGCCGATCGCCTCGCTGAGCTTGTCCGCGATGTTGTTGATCTGGCTCTCGGTGACATGGAAGGGGCTGTTGAGCAGCCAGCGCTTCAGCTCGGAGATGCCGTGCTGCACCTGCCGGGACAGGTCGTCGAGGTTCTCCGTCACCTGCCACACCACGAACCAGCCGACCAGCCCCATCACCACGAAGCCGGAGATGAAGGTCATGGCGGTGGCCACCCCGCGCGGCACGCCGCGCCGCCGCAGCCAGGCCACGGTGGGCTGGAGCAGCGCGGTGATCAGCAGCCCCGCGACGAAGGCCAGCACCACCAGCCGTACGGCGCTGATGACGCGCATCAGCACCCAGAGGGTGCCGGCCAGCACCAGCAGCCGCCAGCTCACCTCGGCCGCGACGCGCACGCCCCACGGGACGGCGGCGACCGGGTCCTGACGGGAGGCGGCGGTGGGCGGGCAGAGGGCCGATACGGGAACGGGCGCGGATCCGGGCGCGGCGCCGGACCCGGGCACGGCTCCGGCGGCCGGCCCCGGGACCGGCCCGGACGGCTGCGCGGCCTGCGACGGCGTGGCGGACGGCGGTGTGGCGGACGGTGCGGGTTCGGCGCCGGGCGGGGGCGTGGGCGCGTGCTCGCGACCGGCGGCGGCCCCACGGGCCTCCAGCCGTTCGGCGAGCCGCGTCAGGCCCGATCCCAGGCCGCCCACCCATCGTGGCAATCTGGACATTTCTCTTCCTCTACCCCCACTCCCCCGTGGCCATCCGTGCCGACGTTACCTGCCGCCGGACAGGCCGAAGCCCCCGGCCGCGTCGGGCCGGGGGCTTCGGGGGAAATCTGCCGGTCAGGCGCTGTCGCCTAGTACCACTGGTTGGCCTGCCAGAACGACCAGGCGCCACAGGGGCTGCCGTAGCGCTCGTTCATGTAGCTCAGACCCCACTTGATCTGAGTGGCCGGGTTGGTGCGCCAGTCGGCACCGGCCGAGGCCATCTTGGTGCCGGGGAGGGCCTGGACGAGACCGTAGGCACCGGAGGAGGCGTTGGTGGCCGTGTAGTCCCAGGTGCTCTCGTTGTTCACGATGTTGCTGAAGCACTGGAACTGGTCCGAGGGGACCATCTGGCGGGCCATCGCCTGGACCTCGGAGACCGAGTAGGAGCCCTTGACCGCGAAGGAGGACGCGTCGCGCGTGGCCGAGCGGCTGCTGACCTCGTCGTCCTTCTCGCGCTCCTTGGCCTTCTCCTCGGCCTCCTTCTTCTTGGCCTCTTCCTCCGCGGCTTCCTTCTTCGCGGTGGCGTCCTCGGCGGCCTGCTTGCGGGCGGATTCCTCGGCGTCCTTCTTCGCCGTGGCGTCCGCGGCGTCGGCCTGCGATTCCGCCTGCTGCGTGAGGGATGCCGTCTGTACCCGGGCGTTGTGTCCGGCGGGGATGTCCGCGAGGATCGTCGCGTCGGCGGCGGTGGCCTCGACCCGGTCGGTCGTGCCCTGCTCATTGCCCGAGGCGACACCGACAACGGCGCCGACGGTGGTGACCGCGGTGGCGGATGCCACGGCGAATCCCCGGACCGAGATCCGGCTCACACGCATTCCTTCCAGCATCGCCCGCTTAGGTGACCTCGCGGACGCGATCGTGCCCCTCGCGCTGGCCTCCGCGGGACGGCCCCGGGTGAACGGAACCATCTGGTCACGGGAGGCGCTGACCCGGTGGGCCCTCCACGGGGGAGGTCCGCGACATGCTCGGGCGGCATACGGCGACGCTGTGCAGTTGTCTGTGTTCCGCATCGCCCCCGGAGGGGTTCAAGTGCCGTATGCGGGGCCTGACAGGACCCAGACTCTGCCTGAACGGCACGCTCCGAGGCAATTCTTGGTTACGTGTGAAAGCTCACACGCCGTTTACTCCAGCCGTTTCCCGGAAAAGGAGGCGCGGAACGACAGCGCGCGGCTAGGCTCCTCGGCCCGCCGCGCGCCAAGTGGTTCACGCATCACCTCAGATGCGGCCGTCCTCCAGCATTTCGGTCACCAGTGCGGCGATCGGCGACCGCTCGGAACGGGTGAGCGTGACATGGGAGAAGAGGGGGTGCCCCTTCAACTTCTCCACCACGGCCACCACTCCGTCGTACCGCCCCACGCGCAGATTGTCCCGCTGTGCCACGTCATGGGTGAGCACCACACGTGAGTTGGCGCCGATCCGCGACAGCACGGTCAGCAGGACATTGCGCTCCAGCGACTGCGCCTCGTCCACGATGACGAACGCGTCGTGGAGCGAACGTCCGCGGATGTGGGTGAGCGGCAGCACCTCCAGCATCCCCCGCCCCACGACCTCCTCGATGACCTCGGAGGTCGTCACGGCCGACAGCGTGTCGAACACCGCCTGGGCCCACGGGCTCATCTTCTCCGCCTCGCTGCCCGGCAGATAGCCCAACTCCTGCCCGCCCACCGCGTACAGCGGCCGGAACACCATCACCTTGCGGTGCTGCCGCCGCTCCAGCACGGCCTCCAGCCCGGCGCACAGCGCCAGCGCCGACTTGCCCGTCCCGGCCCGGCCGCCCATCGAGACGATCCCGATCTCCGGATCCAGCAACAGATCCAGCGCCACGCGCTGCTCGGCGCTGCGCCCGTGGATGCCGAACGCCTCCCGGTCGCCCCGCACCAGCCGCACCGATCCGTCGGCCGTGACCCGGCCCAGCGCCTTGCCGCGCTCCGACTGCAGCACCAGGCCGGTGTGCACCGGAAGCCCGGCGGCCTCCGGGACGTCCACGCGTTCGGCGGCGAAGAGTTCGTCGATCCGCTCGGCGGTGACGGTCAGCTCCGCCATCCCGGTCCAGCCGGAATCGGTGATCGCCAGCTCGGCGCGGTACTCCTCGGCCAGCAGCCCCACGGACGAGGCCTTGATGCGCAGCGGCAGGTCCTTGGACACGACGGTGACGTCGTAGCCCTCGGCCTGGAGGTTGCGGGCGACCGCGAGGATGCGCGAGTCGTTGTCGCCGAGGCGGTAACCGGCGGGCAGTATGCCCGGATCCGTGTGGTTGAGCTCGACCCTGAGCGTGCCGCCCAGCTCACCGATCGGGATCGGCGAATCGAGCCGGCCGTACCGCACCCGGTAGTCGTCCAGCAGGCGCAGGGCCTTGCGGGCGAAGTAACCGAGCTCGGGGTGGTGCCGCTTGGCCTCCAACTCCGTGACCACCACGACGGGGAGCACGACTTCGTGCTCGTCGAAGCGGGACATGGCTCCTGGATCGGCCAGCAGGACGCTGGTGTCGAGGACATAGGTGCGCCGGTCGCCATCACGGCGCTTCTTGCTGGTCACCACGGGTGGACGAACCCCCTCGTGCAGAGGTTAAGGGCGCGCCGCCGTTGTGAGGCACGGCGGCGCGGGGAATGGGCCGGGTCCACGCCCTTCCAGGGATGCCGGTCGTCCGGCTCGCCGTGTCCGCCGTGCGGCCTGTCGGAGCCGCTCGGTGCGCACGGTCGTCGTCCTGGTGCAAAGGGCCTCCCGGGCGGGCGGCCCCATGCCGCCCGCTGGCAGAGCGACGGTCCCGGTTCGGACCGTCGACCTGCAGGGGATATTCCCGCTGGGCCGCTTGAGCATGCAACGGCATATGCGACGAGCAGGTGAACGATTGATCCGCCGTCACTCGTACTGGCGTTCAGCCGGATGCGCGGTTCGCCACTGCTGCGGGGAGGGGATGCGGGCCCGGACCCCGGGACGCGCCCCCGGACAGGCCCTAGGAGCCGTACCGCCGGTGGCGGGCCGCGTAGTCGCGCAGCGCGCGCAGGAAGTCGACCTTGCGGAAGGCCGGCCAGAAGACCTCGCAGAAGTAGTACTCCGAGTGGGCGCTCTGCCAGAGCATGAAGCCCGAGAGCCGCTGTTCGCCACTGGTACGGATGATGAGGTCCGGGTCGGGCTGGCCACGCGTGTAGAGGTGCTTGGTGATGTGGTCGATGTCGACCTTCTCGGCCAGCTCCTCGAAGGAGTCGCCGTTGTCGGCGGCCTCCAGGACCAGGGAGCGGACGGCGTCGACGATCTCCTGGCGGCCGCCGTAGCCGACGGCGACGTTCACGAGTATCCCGCCGACGTCGAGCGTGGCCTGCTCGGCCTCCTTGAGGACCGTCTGCGTCCGCGCCGGCAGCAGGTCGAGGGTGCCCACGTGGTGGACGCGCCAGCGGCCGTCGGCCGCCAGGTCGCGCACGGTGTTCTCGATGATGGTCAGCAGCGGGCCCAGCTGGTCGGCCGGACGGTCGAGGTTGTCCGTCGACAGCATCCACAGCGTGACGACCTCGACGTCGGTCTCGGCGCACCAGCCGAGCAGCTCCGAGATCTTGTCGGCCCCCGCCTGGTGGCCCTGCTCCAGCGTCAGACCGTCGGCCCGGGCCCAGCGGCGGTTGCCGTCGAGGATGACACCGATGTGCTTGGGCACCTGTGCGTGGTCGAGGCGGCCTTCCACCCGGCGTGCGTAAAGCCTGTACACCAGGTCGCGCAACTTCACTCTTCCTGCCCCTCCATGCCTCGGCGGTCGCCCCCGAAGGCGCCACACTACTGCCAGCGTGTCGCGAGGACCCAACTCGGCCCGTCACAGGACCGTGATAGTCAGATGCACATGACCGAAACCTCGCTCTACAGCGCGGCCGGAACGCGCTACGACTCCATGGAGTACCGGCGTACGGGCCGCAGCGGGCTCAAACTGCCCGCCATCTCCCTGGGACTGTGGCACAACTTCGGCGACGACCGCACCCTCGACTCGCAGCGGGCCATCCTGCGCCGGGCCTTCGACCTCGGGGTCACCCACTTCGACCTGGCCAACAACTACGGTCCGCCGCCCGGTTCCGCCGAACTGAACTTCGGCAAGATCTTCGCGCAGGACCTCCGTCCGTACCGGGACGAAATCATCATTTCCACGAAGGCCGGCTATCTGATGCACCCCGGCCCGTACGGCGAATGGGGCTCGCGCAAGTACCTGATGTCCTCGCTGGACGCCTCGTTGCGCCGGATGGGCGTCGATTACGTCGACATCTTCTATTCGCACCGGTTCGACCCGCACACGCCGCTGGAGGAGACGATGGGCGCCCTCGCGTCCGCGGTCCGGCAGGGCAAGGCGCTCTACGCCGGCATCTCCTCCTACAGCGCCCAGCAGACCCGCGAGGCCGCGCGGCTGCTGCGGGAGATGGGCGTGCCCGCCCTGATCCACCAGCCCTCGTACTCCATGATCAACCGCTGGACGGAGGACGACGCGCTGCTCGACACCCTGGAGGACGAGGGCATGGGCTGCATCTCCTTCGCCCCGCTCGCCCAAGGCATGCTCACGGACAAGTACCTCCACGGCATCCCGGAGGGCTCGCGCGCCGCACAGGGCAAGTCGCTGGACCCGGCGCTGCTGAACGAGGAGGTCGTGGGCCGGCTGCGCGGCCTGAACGCGATCGCGGAGCGCCGCGGCCAGTCGCTGGCCCAGCTCGCGCTGAACTGGGTGCTGCGGGACGAGCGGATGACCTCGGCCCTGATCGGCGCGTCGAGCGTGGCGCAGCTGGAGGCGAACATCGCCTCGCTGGACGCGGCTCCCCTCACCAAGGACGAGCTGGCCGAAATCGACGCGCTGGCGGTGAGCACGGAGGGTGTCAACATCTGGGCCCGCCGCGGGGAATCCTGATCCGTCCCTGTTACCCGAAGCACGATCCAAGATCAACTGCTGTGTCATACACGCTTCGATACGGACAGTGACACCGGGAAAAGAAAACGGGCCGGTCCGTGGGGGGGATACGGACCGGCCCGAGGGGGGGTTTCCACCATAACCGGTCGGAGGCCGTGGTTCACGCACCGGCGGGGGTGACAGCGCGTGGCGCGCTGACCCCCACACCAGTTTTTGATCTTGAACGGGGCGGCGGACAAGGCCCCTTCGGGGTTCGCGGATCCCAGCAATAGCAGGGCCGTGAGGCCTGACCGGCCATGCGGCACACGGGTCGCGGCCGGCCCGGCGGGTCACGCCGAAAGGTCGTGCAAAGTCATCATCGGCTTGACGGCATTCACGACGTCATTGACGTCACACGGGTGAGCGGACCCGATTTCGTGCACGAATCGTGACCATTCGAGGGAGTGTCGGGGACGGTTTCGGACTCGGACACGGGTGCGGTTTCGGCCACGATTCCGGAAACGGGGTCCGGAATCGGGGTGGGTGTGGTCGGAGGGGTCGGAGGGGTCAGTGGGGGCGATGGGTTCCGTGGGGGAGATTGCGGGCGGCGGCGCCGGACGAGGGCGGGCGGACGGCGGACCGGACCGGGCAGACGGCGGACGAGGGCGGGCAGGACGGTCACGGCGCCGACGGTGGCCAGCGCGGCTCCCAGCCACAGCGGCGCCCGTAGACCGTGGGAACCGATCACCACGCCACCCACCCAGGAACCGATCACCACGCCGAGGGTGATGAACGAGGCGTGGACGGTGTTCACCAGCGGCCGGGCGTTGGCGGCCCGCTGGACGCGGGTGGCCATGGCCGGGTTCATGGTGACGCCGACCAGGCCGATGCCCATCATGAACACCACCGCCGCGACCTTCAGATGGGCCAGCAGGGCGAAGCCCGCGAGGAAGAACGCGTTGAGCAGCAGGCCGCACAGCAGCACCGGCGCGGCGTGGCGGTCGGCGAGGCGCCCGACGACGAGGTTGCCGGCCACGGTGGCGGCCCCGTAGGCGATGAGCAGGACGGGGACGGCACCGGCGCCGAAGCCGGTGACCTCGGTGAGGATCGGGTTGAAGTAGCTGAACGCGCAGAACGTGGCACCGATGACGAAGGTGCTGGTGGTGAGGGCGAGCCAGAGCCGGCTGCTCCGGAAGACCCCCAGCTCCTCGCGCAGGCTCCCGCCGCCCTCGGCGTGCCCCACGGCCGGAACGCCGACGGCCGTGCACAGGGCGGCGGCGACGGCGAGGACGACGATGGCCCAGAAGGCGGCGCGCCAGCCCAGGGCCGTACCGATCACGGTGGACAGCGGCAGCCCGAGCAGGGTGCCGAGCATCAGCCCGTTCATGACGACGGCGATGGCGCGCCCGCGCACCTCGGGACGGGTCAGCTGGGCGCACATCGAGATGGCGACGCCGAAGAAGGCCTGGGAGGCGACGCCGGTGACGACGCGGGCCACGACCATGAGCGCGTAACCGGTGGCGGTGGCGGCCAGCACGTTGCCGGCGAGGAAGACGGCGAAGAGCACCATCAGGGCGGCCTTGGGGCGCAGACGGAGCACCGCGACGGTGAGGAAGGGCCCGCCGAAGGCCATGGCGAGGGCGAACGCGGTGATGAGGTAACCGATCCGCGGAACGGTGACGGCGAGCCCCTCGGCCATCTGCGGCATCAGACCGGCGACGACGAACTCGCTGGTCACCATGGCGAAGATGCCGAGGGCGAGGAGGTGGACGGCGCGTGGCACGGGGGTGATCCTCGATTCGTTTTGGATGGATCGGTTCAAAATGAGGGCATGGGGAGGGCGAAGGGCGCGGGAAGGGCGCGGCAAGAGCATGGGTGGCCTGCGCCCTGGGGCCCTGGAGCCCTGGGGCCCTGGAGCCCTGCGGCCCTGGAGCCCCGGATGGCGGGCCCCCGGACTCAGATGGCGTCGAGGGCGGTACGGGCCACGGCGCGGAGCGCGGCGGCGTCGGCGCCGGCGCGGGCGGCGACCCGGATACCGCTGATGGTGGCGATCACGAAGTCGGCGAGGGCGCGGGGGTCCCGGTCGGGGCCGATGTCGCCGTCGCGCTGCCCGGCGGCGAGGACGGCGGCGAGCGCCTCGCGGCGGCGGGCGTAGTCGCGTTCCAGGTCCCGCGCCACGTCGGCGTCGCGGGTGGAGAGCTCGACGGCGGTGTTGACGTAGAGACAGCCGCGGCCGTCACCGCCGGGGGCGGTCTCCTCGGCGACGATGCGGTGGAGCAGCGCCTCGATCTTCTCGCGGGCGGGCCGCTCCTCGGCGAGGATCTCGTCGAGCTCGCCGGTCCGGCGTTCGATGTAGCGGGCGAGGGCGCGCTGGAAGAGCGCCTGTTTGCTGTGGAACGTGTTGTAGATGCTGCTGCGGCCCAGGCCGGTGGCGTCGCACAGGTCCTGGGTCGACGTCGCGTCGTACCCGGCGGCCCAGAACGCCTCCATCGCGGCGTCGACCGCCCGCTCCTCGTCGAACTTCCTGGGTCGGGCCATAGTGGGAACGTAACAGGTTTTGGATCGGATGGTCCAATAGTGGAGGTGGGGCGTGGGGCCGGCACGGGCCCGGGGAGCCGGGCACGAAGCTGGGGCCGACGCGGGCCGGGGGCCTGTACGGGCCCGGGGAGCCGGGCACGAAGCTGGGGCCGACGCGGGCCGGAGGCCTGTACGGGCCCGGGGAGTCGGCGCGGTCCTGGGGCCGGTACGGACCTGGGGGCCGGTACGGACCTGGGGGCCGGTACGGACCTGGGGGCCGGCATCGTTCCGCGGAGCTAGGGGGTCCCCCACCCCCCTCCTCCCCCCGCCCCCACCACGACCCCCACCCACGCACCCGCGATCATGAATGGCCCCAGGGCCAGCGCGTCGCCGCGCCGGGCACGGCCCGTCAGCAGCAGGCCCGTTCCGTAGAGCGACCCCAGCAGCAGGCCGGCGAAGGCTCCCAGGAACAGCACGCCCCACCCGTACCAGCCCAGGGCGCAGCCGAGCCCGGCCGCGAGCTTGACGTCACCGAAGCCCATGCCGTCCGGACGCAGCAGGAACAGGGTGAAGTAGCCGGCCGCCAGCGCCAGTCCGCCCAGCAGGGCCCGCGACCAGGACCCCGCCGAGCCGGGTATCAGCGTGGCCGCGCCGAGCAGGGCGGCCACGCCGGCCGCCAGCGGCAGGGTCAGCACGTCCGGCAGCCGCCGCACCGACCGGTCGACCCCCGCCAGCACCACCGCCACCGGCGCCGCCAGCAGCCACACCGCCAGCTCGGGCCGCGCCCCGGCCGCCGCCGCGAGCACCGCGCACGCCAGGGCCGTCACCACCGCCGGCCACGCCGCCCCCGGCCCGTACCTCCCTCCGCACACCCCGCACCGCGCCCGGCCCGCCCACCCCGCGACGGCGTGGCCGCAGGGACCGGCCGAGCGCCACTCCTCCTCCGGCTCCACGGCCAGCCGGAACCGCGCGCGCGGCACCAGGGCCCCGGCGACAGCTCCGTACACGGCCGCCGCGGCGATCAACAGCGAGTCCATGCCCCGAGGTTACGCACGATCGCCACCTCCCGCCGGGGCCTGTGGATAACCTGTCCTGCATGGTCAGCCGACAGGACGGAACAGCCCAACTCCGCGTCACGGCAACCGGGATGCTCGTCCCGCTGGAGATAGCGACCTCCTTCCGCGCCCGCTCCCGCGGCCTCCTCGGCCGCGACGCGATCGAGGGCGCGCTGCTGCTGACCCCCGCCGGCGGAGTGCACACCTTCCGCATGCGCTTCCCCATCGATGTGGCCTACCTGGACCAGGACTTGACCGTCATCGCCGTACGCACCATGCCCCCGGGCCGGCTCGGCGCCCCGCGCCTGCGCGCGTGCAGCGTCCTGGAATCGGCAGCCGGCACGATGGCCGCCTGGGGCCTCCACACCGGCGCCCGCGTCGAGATCGTCCCGGACACGCCCTAGGACCGTGGGGCCGTATCGAGCAAGCGAGCGTGACTGGATGAGTGGCGCTTGCCCGATCCGTGTGCGCCGGGCTCGACAGTCGGGCTGTCGGCGCGGAGGCCGGCCATCGGAGGGCGGGCTCGCCAGGCGAGCGCGGTGGTCAGGCCAGCCGCTCCGGTGTGCCGGAAGACCATGCGGAGGTTGTGGCAGGCACCACTCTCCTCGGGCGCCGTCCTCGCCGCGCAGGAGGAGCTGGCGGCCCACTTGGCAGGTCATGATCTGCCCGAAGACAGGTTCGACGATGGTCTTGCGGTGGCTGCAGGCCCTGCGGCCAGGTTGGTCCGCAAGCTTGCGGGCCATGCGCTCCTTCAGCGTGGCGTTCTTGGGGATCCGTCCGCGAGGCGCGGGCGAGACCTGCTCATCGTGGCCGAGTCGGCCGACGGCCATGGACGAGGACGCCCAGGCAGCGGCGGAACCGGGCGATCGAGCGGTAGTGCGGGGCGAACACCCGGTTCCGCTTGTCAACCCCTGCCGCACGCACCCCCGGACGCCTCGACTCAACCGGCTTGGCCTCGAACAACCCGTCCTGGTCACGCATACCAGGGTTATCCGTCCCGCGCCCCAAGCCGCGTGTTCGACCTGGTCCGTTGCCGGCGATCAGGTTTCGCCGGTGTGCTTACGGCGGGTTTCAGTGTCCCGCCGGGGTCCATGCGGCAAGCTCGTTGCCACCCGGCTCCCGAAAATGGAAGCGCCTGCCGCCGGGGAAGTCGAACGCCTCGACGGTGACGGTGCCGCCCGCCTCGAGCACCGCGTTTCGCGTCTCCTCCAGGTCGTTCACCCGGATCACGGCCAACGGCCCGGCCGGGGCTTCCGAGGGGTCCTGCTGGAAGCCGAGGCTGACTCCACCACCGCAGTGCACGTCCGTGTATTCCGGACCGTACGGGGTCGCCGCCCAGCCGAAAACGGCCCCGAGGAACTCTGCCGATTCCCGAGCTGAAGCAGTCGGAAACTCGACCATCGTAAAGCTGATCACGCGTTGGATCATACAAAGCCGCTGAGGCCACGTCCGTCCAACCTGGCGGCTCGTCCGCAATCCAACAACCCTACGGCCACGCCCTAACCCGCCCGCCGGGTTGCCGGTCACCGACCCGCGCTCCCAGCCACAACGCCGTTGCGGTCTCAGGCGAGGGGCATCGTCATCGCTCCCGGGTCTTACGCAGTTCTTCGGTGGCCCAGCGGGCCCATTCCTCGCGCATGGCGGTGAAGCGCAGGCCGTATTCGAAGGCGAGGCGTCCGTTGACGGACAGGGGATCGTCGCCCCAGTCGATCTTCCCTTCCAGTTCCGTCAGCGCCGCGTGCTGTCCGGCCGCGCGTTCCGCCTCGCCCATCAGGTAGGTCATGGCCTCCACCGGGGTGAGGTGGTTGAGGAAGAAGACGCGCAGGAGGGCGTCGCTGCGCCGGACGGTCTCGGGCGGGGGCTCGGTGAGCCAGCGGTGCAGCTCGGCGCGGCCTTCCTGGGTGATGGCGTACTCCTTGCGGCCGCGGGGACCTTCCGCCGCGACCTCCAGCAGGCCGGCCTTGGTGAGCTTGGCGAGCTCGCCGTAGACCTGACTCTGGGTCGCCGGCCAGACATTGCTCAGCGAGGTCTCGAACCCCTTCATCAGGTCGTACCCGCTGGCGGGTCGGTTGGCCAGCAGGCCCAGCATCGCGTGTCTCAGGCTCATACCCACCACTCTACCCTCCACACCTGACATGTCGAGAGTGGACAGTCCAGCTCTGACATGTCATAGTTGGAATGTCGGCCGGGGGGCCGGCACCGACACCCGGCCACTTTCGGCCACCGACACCCGAGGGGGACTCTTCAATGAACTACCTGCGCGGCTTCCTGCCCTGGATCGCCTTCGCCGTCGTCTCCTCGTCCGGCTGGCAGTGGGGCGCCGCCGCGGGCCTCGTCACCGCGATCGCGCTGCTGATCAAGGAGCGCACGGCCGGCACCGCCGGGGAGTCGCTGATCCTGGAGTACAGCACGGCGGCCTACTTCGCCGCGCTGACCGCCCTGGCCTTCGCCCTCCCGCACAGCGGGCTGCGGCACTTCGGCGGCGCCATGTCCCTGGGCTGGCTCGCCCTCACCGCCTGGGCCACCCTGGCCGTCGGCCGCCCCTTCACCACCGGCATAGCCAAGCGCCAGGCCCCGGAGGCGGTGTGGAACACCCCGCTCTTCCGCCGCATCAACGTCGTGATCACCGCCGCCTGGGCAGCCGCCTTCACCGCCACGGCCGCCGCCGTGACCGCGGTCAGCGCCCTGGGCCTGGGATCCGGCATCTCCACGGCCGTCCAGATCGCGGGCTTCGCACTCCCCGCCGCCTTCACCGCCCGCTACCCCGACCGCATCCGCGCCCGCCACGCCCAGGCCGCCCGGTAACCCGGTAACCCACATCGGCGACCAGCCCGGGCGACGACCCCTGTGACCGGGAGCACACCCGGCAGATCCATCCACCGGTCACATCCCCCTCCCCCGGCCCGTCATGGGAGTGAAGGCGGCGCGGCGGCGAGGACGGCGCGACCGCGGGATCGTGTGAAGGGAGCACCACCATGACCGCACGTTCGATCACCACAGAGGTTCCGATGGCTTCACGGATGGCCGACCCCGGCGAGCTCGTGCCCGAGCTGGCCGAGGTGTCGGCGGCGCTGTTCCGGGCCACCGGCAACCGCTCGGTGCCCCGCACCACGATCAGCCTGCTCCAGCTGCGCGCCGGCCAGATCGTCGCCAACACCTACCTGACCGTTCTGCACACCTCGTTCCTGCGCAAGGCCGACGAGTCGGAGGAGCGCATCGCCTCCGTGGCCTCCTGGCAGGACTCGCCGTACTTCACCCCCGCCGAGCGCGCCGCCCTCGCCCTGGTCGAGGCCGTGCTCCAGCCGTCCCCGCACGGCGAGCGGGTGTCCGACGAGCTCTTCGCCGAGGTGTCCGAGCACTACGACGAGAAGGCCCTCGCCACCCTGATGATGGCGATCGGACAGGTCAACTTCTTCATCCCGATAGCCCTCATCGCCAAGCCGGTGCCCGGCCGCTCCTTCTCGGACCCCTGGGTCTGATTCCGCACCGACCGCGCCCGCCGCGCGGAGACGCCGTGACCGCGGCCATGCCGCCGCCTCACCCGTTCCTCCGGCGCGCCGCCAGCGTCCAGACGCCCAGGCCCAGCAGCAGCGTGGATCCGGTGCCGACGCCGACGTAACCGATGAGGCGCAGGCGGTGGTTGCGGGGGGTGCCGGCGCCCGCGGCCGCGACGAGTTCACCGCCGACGGCGCCGGCGGCCCGGCCGGAGGCGTCGTCGTCCCGGCCCGCCTTCCTCGCTGCCGCCACCTCGACCTTGAGCGTCACCGGCACGCCCCCGTCCGTCGCACCCCCGCGCACCTTGGGGTTGAGGCTGACCTGGAGGTAGTACCAGCCCGCGAAGCGCATGCCGCGGGCCGCCTCGCCGCCGGTGCCGCCAGTGCCGTAGCCGGCGGGGGGCGTGGCGAGGGAGACGGTCGCGGGGGTGCCCTGGTAGCCGCCGGTACGGTTCATGACGTAGCCGCGGGCGGTGTTGCTGAGGCCGAGCCGCACCCCGCGCACCACGTACGGCCCGGCGCCCCGGCTCGCGCCGAACTCCGCGTCGGCGAAGAGCTGTTCCCCGACGTCGACGGCGATCCGGTAGAAGCGTGTCTCGCCCGGCCGCAGCTCGTCCTTCCAGGCGCCGGGGCGGAGCTCGGCGGCGTCGTTGAAGCCGGTGCCACCCGCGACCCGTTCCCCCTCCCCCTGCGGCGGGCCCGATGGTGCCCGCGAGCTCCAGCCGCCGGGGGCGGGCGGCGCCTCCGTATCGTTCCGCTGGGGCGCCTCCGTGACGTGCTTCAGCTCCAGCGGTACGGGCGCCGCGTCCCCGCCGGTCGCGTCGCCGCGCTGGACGACGAAACGGTACGTGCCCGCGCCCGCGCACGGCCCGCCCGCCCGTACGACGCGCTCCGCGTAGTCCGCCACCGGGTAGGCGCCACCGGCCGACAGGAACGACCTGCTGCGCGCGGCCCCGCACGGGGTCCCGTCCGCCGTCTGCAACGCCACGTCGATGCCGTCCCGCAGCCCCATCGCCCCACCGGGCCTCGGAACGGCCACCGCCGACACGTACGCGCTGGACTGCCCGTCCAGTTCGACCGTGTAGTACTTCTTCTCGCCCGGCGCGATGCTGTCCGTGTACGCGCCCGCGCCCGCCTTCAGCGGGGGCGCGTCGGCGCCGCCGCCCGCGCCCGTGACGGGTATCGCCCCGGAGGCCATCCGGTACCCGGCCGGTCCGTCGACCGCCATGGCAGCCGGTGCCCCCGCCGCCGACGCCCACGTCATCATCGCCGCCAGCGCCGCCGCCGTCCCGGCGAACCACCCGCCCCTCATCTCCCGCCTCCCTCAGCACTCCCCTGCCGAACCGGGCGGGGCCCATCCTGCCGTGGTGAGCGGCGGGTCCGCGACCGTTCGGCTCAGCGCAGCGCCGCCGCGTACGCCGCCGCGCCCGTACGCGGCAGACTCACCCAGACCCGGGTGCCCTCCCGCGCGGGCGCGGGCTTCACCACGCCCCACGTTCCCCTGCACTCGTGCACCACACACCCCAGCAGGTACAGGAACTTGTGCCGGCGCGCCGCGCACGCGGCGGCGCTCGCCGGATCCGCGTGGTGCACGTGCGGGTCCCACAACACGATCCGGATGCCGTCGTGCTCCTCCTCCCACCCGATCGAGAGGTAGAGGATGCTGCCGGGTTCGAACAGCGCCGCGCAGGCGACCAGTTCGCCGGTCGCCTGCAACGCGGGCGGCAGCAGCTCGGTCAGCCCGTGCGCGCTGAGCGCGTTCTGAACGCTCATCCGCGCGACGAGGGACGCCTGCGGATCGGCGGGGATCGCGTAGCTGTACGACAGCTTGCGGCGTTCCCGTAGTGGGGTGGGCGTGTGGTGGAGGTGGTCGGCGGGGTTCCGCGCTTCCGGAGTGACGGTGGGGCAGAGGCTCGCGGGGGATACGGGCAGGGGCAGAGGCATGGACATGCGGCAGCTCCCGTCAGGGGGTGGGTATGCGATTCGGCCCGGGGGCGACCCGGTGGCTTGTCTCCCTGACGCGGGCACGCCTCTCCCAGGGCAGGAGGTGGCTGGACATGCCCACGCGATGCGCTTCCGGCTGGCGCCGGGGCCGTTCGATGGCGGTGCACGACCGAAACTAGCGAGCACAGGTGGCGCGGCGCCACCTCGCCGGTGGCATCTACCCGAAGGGGTGAATCCAGGCCTCTCGCACGGGGAACGCTCCCTTCGAACACAGTAGGAAGGGACGCATGCCACCCAGGACAACACCCACCGAACGCCAGAAGCGTCTCGGGTACGAGCTGCGCAAGATGCGTACAGCAGCAGGCGTTTCCACCGAGTACGCCGCTGGTCTGCTCGGCCTCGATCGAGGGAAGATCAACAACATCGAGGCCGGAGTGCGCGTGATCGCACCTGACCGCCTCAAGACGTTGGCCTGCAACTACGCCTGCAACGACAGGGCTTACATCGCGGCTCTCGTCTCCATGGCCAGTGAACGCGAGCGCGGCTGGTGGGAGAAGTTCAGAGGGACCCTGCCAGTAGGCCTGCTGGACATCGCTGAGCTCGAATGGCATGCCACTCGCGTGCTGACAACGCAGGTGATGCACCTACCGGGGCTTCTTCAGACGGAGAGCTACGCCCGTTCCATCTTCGACGGCGTGTTGCCGCCCCTGCCCCGCCTGGAGGTGGAGCTGCACGTCGCGCATCGCATGGAACGCCAGCAGGTCCTCGGCGGAAGCAAGCTGTTGGACTACACGGGGTACATCCACGAAGCAGCACTGCGCATGCAGTTCGGCGGGAGGGCTGTGACGCGGGAGCAGCTCAACCACCTCCTGCTCATGTCCGAGCGCGAGAACATCGTGCTGCGCGTGGTCCCCGTCGAAACCGGGGCATTTCCCGGAGCGGGACATGCCATGTTGTACGCGGAGGGTGCGGTTCCGCGACTCGACACAGTTCAGCTCGATTCAGCACGGGGGCCCGCCTTCGAGTACGCCGACTCCCAGCTGGAACGCTTCCGCGCCCATCTGGGTTGGATGGAACAGGCGGCTCTTGACCCGAAGAAGTCCCGCGACTTCATTCGTTGCATCGCAGCCGACCTCTGATGGAGACGACGATGAACCGCATCACCTGGGAAGAGCCGTTCTGCGGCACAGGCAACAACTGCTTCCGCATAGGCACCGACACAGCCGGCAACGCCTACATCGCCGTCGCCGGGGACGAGGAGCACCCCCTCACCGACACCCGCGACGCGTTACGCGCCCTCATCCTCGACATCAAGGCCGGGAAGGCCGATCACCTGCTCTGACTCCATGAACGCCGCCGCTAGCCGCCGCGCGGGAAGCTGACCTCGACGCGGCGGTTCTTGCGGCGGCCGTCCTCCGTGCCGTTGTCCGCGATGGGGTACTGCTCGCCGTAGCCGCGGATCTCGTACCGGATCGAGGACGAGCCCAGGTGTTCGGCGAGGCGGCGCTGGACGGCGTTGGCGCGGTCCTTGGACAGGGCGACGCCGTGGTCGGCCGAGCCGAGGTTGTCGGTGAAGCCGAAGACGCGCAGGGCCGTGGCGTGCTGCTTACGGGCCTCGTCGGCGATGACGCGGATACGGGCGGCCGCGGGGTCGCTCAGCCGGGCGCTGTCCTTGTCGAAGAGGACCTCGGCCTGGAGCGCGAACGTGACGTCGGTGTTGGTGTCCTCGCGGCGCTCGCCGCCGTCGTCCGTCTCGATGACGGACTTGATGTCGAGGACACGGCCCGGGGCGAGGCGCGCGCCCGGGCGTAGCCTGAGGCCGGGGGCCTTGGCGTCGATCCTCACCGGGGGCGTGGTGCGGGCGGAGGTCCGGGCGTCGGTGTCGGCCCGGCCGGAGGCGGGGGCGGGGGCGTGGGCGTGGGCGTGAGCGGGGACGACGGCCGCGAGGACCGCCGCCGTGGCCAGCGCCGTGCCGCACAGGGGCCGTCGGATGGTCGGCGACATGGGACCGCTCACCCGGCGAGGGGGATGTGGACGGACGGCATGGTCGGGAGCTGGAAGTCGACGGCCTTGACGTCGTCCGGCGGGGCGGGGAACTGCGCGTAGAGGGCGCGGCTCTCGCCGGGCCGGATGTTGACGAGGCCCGTGGTGCACAGGCATTCGCCGTCGGTGTCGCGGAGGACGAGGTAGCGCTTCTTGCCGGTCGCGTCGACGAGGGAGGCGCCGGACACCGAGGACTGGGACTTCATCTCCGTCTCCTTCGACCTCCAGGTCAGTGACGTGTAGGGCTTGGAACCGCGGTTCGCGACGGTGCCGTCGACCGTGACGAAGCCGCCCTTGTCGCGCCTGGCGGAGTGGAGGAGCACGACGATGCCGTCGGGTCCGCGCATCTCGCCGATGGTCGCGCTGGGCCGCGGGGTCGGTCTACTGCCGCCGCCCGGCGGCGCGGTGGAGTTCTTCGCGGAGTTCGCGCCGGCGCTCTTCGCCCCGTCGCCGTCGTCGCCGCCCCCGCAGCCCGTCAGGGCGAGGGAGGCGAGGGATATGGCGACCAGGAGGGCCGCTCCTGCCGTCCGAGAGCTCATGGGTCGTGTCCGTCCGTCGGGTCGTCCGGGATCGGTCGGTTCAGTCCGTCAGTCGTACGGTGAACAGGTCCGCCGCCGTCACGGCCGTCGGGGGCCGCCGGGGGTCGATGACCACGGTCTTGTCGTCGCAGGTCAGGGTGAGGACCGCGGCGGCCCGGGGGGCGCAGCGGGGGGCGACGACCGCGGTGGCGGCCGCCGTGGCGCGGGTGTGCTCGGTGCCGGGGACCACGGAGGGGCCGAGCGGGCGCGCGGAGGTGACGCCGACGCGGAACGAGCCGGGCGCGTCGCCCTCGCCGCAGGTGATGGCGGGGCGGGCACCGTTGGCCTCGGCGTACGCGGCGGCGGCGCGGCAGGCCCGGTCGCGGTCGGCGCCGTGGCCGGCGAGCCAGCCCGCCCAGTCGCCGCCGGTGGCCGTGGCCGCCGTCAGGAAGCCGGTGCGCAGCTGGTCGCGGTAATCCTGGGCCGCGGCCAGGGCGGCGGCGTCGGCGGCGGTCTGGGCGGTGTTCCTGGCCGCTCCGGCCCGGCCGACGACGAACAGGGCGAGCGCGACGAACAGCAGGGCCGCCACCGCCGTGATGTAGAGGGGGAACGCCTGGCCGGCGTCCCGGCTCAGCCGGTGATCCGCTGGATCTGGTTGGTGATGGCGGTGGCGATCATCGTGCCGAAGTCGGTGGTCGTCAGTACGAGGATGATCGCGACGACGACCGCGATGATGCCGAGGTATTCGACGGAGGTCTGTCCCCGGTCGTTCAGACGGCCGTTCAGACGGTCGTTCAGGCGGCCGGTCAGACGGTCGTTCGGACGGTCGTTCCAGTGCGACTGCCCCACCCGTGATTCCGCTCGTGTCTCCCGTGAGCTCCCGCTCATCCTGGTCCCCTCCTCGGTCGGTGCGTTGCCGGACCTTTTCCCTTCCCTCACTGGGCAGTTGGGACACCACGCGCCTCACCCCCGATCCTCCGGGCCCCCGGCCCCCCGGTCCGCGCACCACCGTCCCACAGCGCGTTGCACCCGCGAAGCGTCTTCACGTTCTTCACCCATCTCAGTCGCCGGTGAGCGGGCCGAGGTCCGTGCCCGAGCCGAGGAAGAAGGCCGCGATCAGCAGGATCATGGTGCCGGGGACCATGAACGTGGTGATGACCATGGTGGCTTTCGGTACGGCCCGGGCCGCCCGGCGGCGGGCGAGCTGGGCGTCGGTGCGGCGCATATCGGTGGCGATGCCGATGAGCGTGTCGACGATCGGGGTGCCGAGCTCCTCGCCCTGCTGGAGCGCGGTGACGAACTGGGCGACCTGTTCGGAGTCGTTGCGTCTGCGCAGCTCGTCGAAGGCCTGGCGGCGGCTGACGCCCATGTCCATCTGGCGGAGGGTGATGCGCAGTTCGTCGGCCCATGGCCCCTCGTAGCGTCCGGAGACCCGTTCGAGGGCCTGGCGGAAGCCGAGCCCGGCGCTGACCACCACGGCGAGTACGTCGAGGAAGTCGGGGAGGGTGCGTTCGATGGCGTCGCGGCGTTCGCGCACGGCGGCCCTGATGCCGACCTCGATCCAGAAGAGGCCGAAAGCCACCAGCAGCAGGGCGAGCAGCGGCTGTCCCTTGAGGAGCATCACGAGGGCGCCGCCGAAGCCGAGGGCGCCGTAGACGGCGCGGCGGGCGGCGTAGCGGTCGACGGTGAGGCCGCCGGGGTTGCCCGCGCGGTCGATCCTGCGGCGGACGGCGGCGACCCTTTTGTCGCCCATCAGGCGCAGGACGAGCGGGGCCCAGCGCATGCCGAGCCGGTCGACGGCCGAGCCGACGGCCGTCGTGCGCGTCGCGCCGACCTCCAGGGCCACGGCGAGGTCGGGGGGCAGCCGGGCCTCGCCGCGGCAGAGCGCGACGCCGTAGCAGATGCCCACCGTCGCGGCGGCGGCCAGCAGGGCCAGCAGGAGTCCGAGTCCCGGTCCCATGTCGCTTCTCCTTGCCCTATACGTCGATGCCCTGTACGTCGATGCCCTGTACGTCGAGGCTCTGTACGTCGAGGCTCTGTACGTCGAGGCTCTGTACGTCGATGCCCTATACGTCGATCCGCGCCAGGCGGCGGATGAGGAGGAATCCCAGCGCGTACAGCGCGAAGGCCGCGACGACCGCGAGCTGTCCCGCCCAGCCGTCCGTCATCCGTTCGATGGAGCCGGGGGCGATGCGGTCCATGAGCAGCAGGGTGCCGATGCCCATGAGCGGGACGACGTAGGCGGTGACGGTGACCTGGGACAGCTGGGTGCGGACCTCGCGCCGGGTCTCCTTGCGCTCTTCCAGGGTGGAGGTGAGGTTGCGCAGCGAGCTGACGACGGTGCCGCCCGCCCGGTTGGAGAGGACGAGGGTGGTCACCAGCACCACGAGTTCGCGGGAGGGAAGGCGGTGGGCGAGTTCGCCGAGCGCCTCGTCGATGGAGTGGCCCACGGCCAGCCGGTCGGCGACCTTGGCGAGTTCCTCGCCCGCCGGTGCCTCCATCTCCTCGGCCGCCATGCCGAGGGCGGTGCGCAGGGCCAGTCCGGCCTGGGTGGCGTTGGCGAGGATGCGGGCGAGTTCGGGCAGCTGGTTGATGAACCGCTCGATGCGTTTGCGGCGTTGCCAGGCGAGCCAGGCGTACGCCGACCAGATCGCGACGGCCGCCGCGAGGGGGCCGAAGAAGGGGGCGAGGGCGGTGGCCGCCAGCAGCCACAGGCCGGCGGCCGCAGCGGCCGTGCCCACGGCGAACTCGCCGACGGTGACGTCGAGTCCGGTCGACGCGATCCGCCGCTCCAGGCCCCGGCCGATGGGGGTGGCGCGGAGCCGGCGGTCGGTGCGCACGAAGTACCGGGCGCGGCCGGCGGGCGGCGGGGCGGGGGCTTCGGCGAGGCGCTCGACGAGCGCCCGGTGGCGGTCGCGTCCGGTGGTGTACGCGCGGACGCCGGCGACGGCCAGCGCGCCGCCGGCGAGGGTGGTGCCGGCGGTCAGCAGGGCCAGGGCGTCCATGGGCGGTTACCTCTCACCTGGGTCCGGTGTGGCGGGTGCGGGCGGCGCCGGGGAACGCGGCGACGCCATGGGCGGCGGGTACGGGCTCGTTGGCGAGCCGGAGGCGTTCGGCGGCGCGCGCGGGGAGCGGGAAGTGCGCGAAGGCGCCGCGGACGACGCGGTCGGCGCCCAGCGGTTCGGCGTCGAAGCGGGAGACGGTGGCGAGGCGGTACCCGCCGGTGGGGGCGGGGGCGGGGGCGTCGGGGTACGTACCCCCGCCCGGCCCCGGCAGCGACCCCGACCCCCGCCCCAGCTCCCACCCCGGCCCCGACCCCGGCCCCGGCTCCGATCCCGGCCCCGGCACCGGCTCCAGCAGGGCGATCTCGGCGACGCGCCGGGTGCCGTCGGCGTGCCGGGCGAGCTGGACCAGGCAGTCGACGGCGCTGTCGATCTGGTCGCGCAGGGCCTCGTACGGGATGCGGACCTCCGACATCGAGGCGAGGGTGCGCAGCCGCAGCAGGGCGTCCTCGGCGCTGTTGGCGTGCACGGTGGCCAGGGAGCCGTCGTGGCCGGTGGACATGGCCTGGAGCATGTCGAGGGTCTCGCCGCCGCGCACCTCGCCCACGATGATGCGGTCGGGGCGCATGCGCAGGGAGTTGCGGACGAGGTCGCGGATGGTGATGCGGCCCTTGCCCTCGACGTTGGGGGGCCGTGACTCGAGGCGGATCACGTGCGGCTGCTGGAGCTGGAGTTCGGCGGCGTCCTCGACGGTGATGATGCGCTCGCCCTCGGGGATCAGGCCGGACAGGGCGTTCAGGAGGGTCGTCTTGCCCGCGCCGGTGGGGCCGGAGACCACGATGTTGAACTTGGCCCGGACGAGGGCGCCGAGCAGCATCAGCATGGGCTCGTCCAGCGTGCCCATGCCGATCAGTTCGCGGAGGGTGTAGGCGCGGGGGAAGCGGCGGATGGTGAGGGTGGCGCCGTCGAGGGCGAGCGGCGGGATGATGACGTTGACGCGCTCACCGCTGGGAAGGCGGGCGTCGACCATCGGGTTCGATTCGTCCACGCGGCGGTTGACGGTGGAGACGATGCGTTCGATGGTCTGCATCAGCTGCTCGTGGGAGGCGAAGCGGACGGGGACGGGCTCCACCCGGCCCGCGCGTTCGACGAAGATCCGGTCCGGGCCGTTGACCATGATCTCGGTGATGGACGGGTCCTCCAGAAGGGGTTCCAGGACGCCCAGGCCCAGGGCCTCGTCGACGACCCTGCGGACGAGGCTGTCGCGCTCGGCGGTGGAGAGGACCGGGCCCTCGCGGCTGATGATGTGGCCGAGGACCCGTTCGAGACGGGAACGCCGCTCGGCGGCCGTCAGGGCCGACATCTCGGCGAGGTCGATCTCCTCCAGGAGCTTGGCCCGGTAGACCGGCACGAGGTGCCCGGCCTCGCGGCCGTCGGACCGGGCCTCGGGGGCGGTGATGCGGTCGCGCAGGCTCACGGGGCCGCCCCCGGGGGGTCGGCGGGGCAGGGCATGGTGGCGTGCCGGGTCACCGTGAAGGCGGTGCCGGGCAGGACGGCGGGGACGCGCACCGTGACGGTGGCGGTGACCCGGTCCGGGCCACCGCCGCCCGCCGCGCCGGCGTCGCCCGCCGCGCCGGCGCAGCGGGGCGCGTCGACCGTCGCGCGCCCGGCGACCCACGCGGTCATGGCGGCGGTACCGGCCACCGCGGGGGCGGCCTCCGGCTCGTCCAGCGTGGCGGTGCGCGCCGCGGCCCGCGCCCCCGTACCGGCCTGCTGCGTGGCGAACGCGGCGAGCCCGAGGTGCACGGCGGCGAGGGCGACGAGGAGCAGCAGCGGCAGGAACCCGATGAGCTCGAGGGAGGCGGATCCCCGGTCGCCGGTGGCCGGCCGCGCGGCCGCCGGGGAGGACCCGTACGTGCGGGTCGCCATCCCTCAGTCCTCCCGCGCCACGCCGGCCGTGCTCTCCACCGGCCAGGGCCAGGTGACCGCGCCCGGGAGGAGGACCGGTACCCGTAGCCGTACGCTCGCGCGGTAGACCGCGCCGTCCGGGCCGCAGGACGGTTCGGCGCGCCAGGCCCCCGGCAGGTCCTGGCGGGCCGCCGTCGCGCAGTCGCGGCCCACCGCGCCGGCGCGGGCGCCCTTGTCGGCGGCGTGGCCGGCCAGGGAGTAGGAGTAGCCGACCAGGACGCACTGCCAGACGACCGCGAGCGCCACCAGGATCAGCGGCAGGATGCCGGCGAACTCCACGGCCATCTGGCCCCGGTCGCCGCCGTGGCGGCGCCGGAAGCGGCCGATCGGCAGGAGGGTGCCGCTGGGCACCGGCGTGAGCTGGTCCGGGCCCGTGCCGCCCCCGCCGCCACCCCCTATGGCCCGGCGGCGGCCGGCGTGGGCGCCGGAGGGGCGGCCGCCGGACGGCGGGGCGGCCAGGCCGAGTTCGCCGGCCAGGGCCCACAGCGCCTGCCGGACCCCGGAGCGGGCGTCGAGGTCCTGCATGCGCCCGGAGTCGACGGCGCCCTGGAGCTCCTTGTAGCCGGCCGGGACGGTGGTCCGGGCGGTACGGGTGCCCGTGGTGCGGGCGACGAGCGGGGGCTGGATCTCGGCGGTGCGGGTGTGTCGGTTGACCACGGTCGTCGTCTCCTCGGCCTTGCGGATCTGCAGCCGTTCCCACATGCGGACCATGCGCCGGGCGGCGCGTACGGACACCACGTCCGGCGTGGTGACGAGTAACGCCACGTCCGCCGTCTCGATCACGGCGGCGCCCGCCGCCGTGATCTGGGTGCCGCAGTCGACGACCACGACGTCGTGGCGGGCGCGCAGGGCGGCGACGATCTGCCGTGCGGCCAGGTCGCCGACGTCCTCGCCGCGTTCGCCCTCGGCGGGGGCGAGCAGCAGGCCGAGGCCGGTGGGGTGGGGGAAGACGGCGTCCCGCAGGACCCGGGGCGAGATGTCGCTGATGCCCGCGAGGTCGGCCACGGACCGCCGGAACCGCACGTCCAGGTACGAGGCGACGTCGCCGGACTGGAGGTCGAAGTCGGCCAGGGCGACGCCGCGCCCGGCGGCGCACGCGGCGAGGGCGAGCTGCACGGCGGTGACCGTGGTGCCGACACCGCCCTTGGCGCCCACGACGGCCACGAGCCGGCCCCCGCCGGCGGCGGCCCCGCCGGGCACCCGGGGGTCGTCCCCGGCGCCCAGGTGGCGGCGCACGCCGGTGGCCCAGTGGGCGGCGGCCTGGACGCGCGCGGCCAGCTCCTCGTACGACGGCGGCAGCGCGGCCAGCCCGCGCGCCCCGCAGTCCATGGCGGCGGCGTAGAGGGCGGGGCCGGCCTCGGCGCTGAGCAGGACGACGCCGGTGGCGGGGAAGCGCAGCGCGATGTCGCGGACGAGTTCGAGGGCGGGGACGGGCCCGATGCGCTCGTGGACGAGGACGACCTCGGGCAGTTCGCCGACCGAGGCCGCCGCCAGCACGGCGAGGGTGTCGAGGAGGCGGGTCGAGTCGGCGACGGTCCGCAGCGGCTCGGTGCCGGGAAGTCTGCCGAGCAGCCCGCCGAGGGCGCGGGCGGCGTCCGGGTCGCCGACGGCCGGAAGGATTCTGATCGTCACCGTGGGCCTGCCTCTCCATCCACAACAGCCGCCGGTCCCGGGCCTCTTCCGCCCGTACCGGCGCGCGGGCTACTTGTCGCCGTCGAGGGTGTACGTACGATCGCCGCCGGAGACCGGCTCCTCGCCGCCCGGGGCGAGCAGGGCGAGCCGGACGTGGGAGGCGAACGACTCGGCGTAGGCGACGCGTTGGGCGTCCTTGGTGCCGAGGGCGAAGGTGATCGGCACGGCCTCGCCGGCCTGCCGGGTGGTGGCGCCGCTCCGCCCGTCGCCGTCCCGCTTGAGGGGGGTCAGCCGGCCGACGTCGATGACCTGCGCACCGCTGACGATCACCTTGGAGACGGGTTTGGCGCCCTGCTCCTTGGCGTCGAAGGTGGCGTAGATGTTGACCTTCGAGCCGGGCATGATCTTGCCGGCGACACCCGTGGCCGCGTCGATCATGATGGCGATCTCCTGCTGGCCCGGGGCGAGCGCGGGCCGGGCGACGATCATGTCCTTCTGCAACAGGGACCCCTTGCGCAGCGGGGTGACGGCGATCTTGCCGCGCAGGGCCGAGAGGTCGGTGACGGCGGTGGACGGCAACCAGCGCCGCGGCATGGAGATCCGCTCGAACTCCCCCGGCTCCAGGTCCCGGTAGGCCGGGACGTCGGACTTCAGCCGGTAGGCGGCCACCTCGGGGCCGACCTTGGACGCGGTGTCCTCGATGACGGCGAAGACCCCGGCGAACGCGCCGAGGGCGCAGAGGACCGACAGGAGCAGCAGGACGATCCCACGGCGCTGGCGTGAATTCATCGGACGGCGAACCTCGTTCGGGGCCTCGGACGGGGGCGGACGCTACGGACGGGAACGGACGGGGACGGACGGGAACGGCGGGACGACAGGGAGCGCGGGTCGGACGACAGGGTCGTCGGGGACGGCCGGAAGCCGGGACAGCCAGGACGGCCGGGAAGCCGCGGGGACCGCCCGCTCAGCGCCCCGCCCCCACAGCCCTCGGCGGCGCCGGCGCGCCCGGTGGACCGATGGCATGGGCGTGAGCATGCGCGCGGTCCCGGTCACCCCGCGCCACAGGGGCGCGGCAGAAACCGCAGCGGTCGCCGATGAGGTCCAGGCCGCACCAGTGGCACTCGTCCCGGCGTACGGACGAGACCAGTTGGTACAGCACGGACGGGTCGGGGATGGCGGCGGCGAACTCGACGGCCCGGTGGGTGCCCCACCAGCGCCGGGACTCGGCGGGCAGGGGCTGGATCTCCTGGACGCCCTGGACCCGCCAGTGCGGGGCCAGGGCGCCGGTGACCCAGTCCTCGCCCCTGGGGGGCCGGGAACGGGCCACGGTCATGCGGGTGGCGAAGGAGGGGCCGGCGGGGGGCTCGCCCGCTCCGGCGCGGACCAGGTGCGGCACGGGGCTGACCACGACGCCGAAGCGCGCGCCGGGCAGGAGCGCCGCCGCGTGCGTACCGAGCCCGACCTCGACGCGGTCGAGCCGGGCGACGGAGGCGAGTTCGGCGCCGGCGTGGATGTAGTGGGTGAGCAGCCGGGCGGCGCAGGCGAGGACGCCGGGGCCGAGGTCGGAGACGGACAACTGGCGTAACTGGCGGGCCAGTACGGCCACGGCCAGGGGCGGCAGGGCGATCGGCAGCAGCGCGATGCGGTCGCTCTCGAGCACCGCGCGCACGGCGTGGAGGCGGTGCGCGAAGGCGGCCGGGAGGGACTCGGGGTACAGGACGACGAGGTGGCCGTGACGTTCGACGAGGGCGGCCGCCTCGGCGACGGCGGCGTCCAGCGGCTGGGCCTCGGGGGGCTGGAGCACGGCGGCGGCCGGAACGGAGCCGCCGGGCAGCGGCAGCACCAGGTCGGAGCTGGTGACCGCTATCGCAATCGGCACGTCGGCTTCCCCGTTCACTCCGGCCGCGGGGGCGTGAGGCGGTCACGGATCGATTCCTGCCCGGTGCTTGGTGCCTCCGCACTTTATCCACGAATGGAGCGGCTGAGAACCGTTCCCCGTTCTTTGCCCCACGAGCCGGTGGCACGGCCCGGCGCCCCTTGACGAACCTCGACGAACGGCCCCCGCGCCCGGCCGGTGGCCGGACGCGGGGGCAGGGGCGGCGAAGGGCGCGCGGGCGGCCGGTCAGCGGACCCCCGCGACCTCCTCCTCCGTCGGCTTCGGCAGCTCGCAGCCCGGCAGGTCCAGGTCGAGCTTGTTCCCGGCGGCGAAGCACTTGGTGATGCCGTACGTCTGCTGGGCGTAGTTGATGCCCCGGCGGACCGTGACGTTGCCGTTCTCGTCGACCTCGCACGGGTTGTTCATCGTGCAGCGCTCGCCGCTCTCGTTGCCCGTGTTGTTGACGGCGACGACCTTCCCGGTGGACGTGTCGACGACGGGCGAGCCGGACGTGCCGCCTATGGTGTTGCAGGAGGGCGTGTAGCGCAGCGAGTCCTTCCAGGTCCAGTCGCCCTCGCGGAGCTCGTGGACGAACCCGTCGACGTTGCACGAGTAGATGCGCTTCCAGTAGCCGGAGACGACCTTGATGGACGATCCGGCCGCCGGGCGGTCGGCCGACAGGCTGAGCGCGTTGATGCCGTACTGCTGCTTGATCTTCCCGTAGGTGGTGTTCAGCTCGTACAGCGAGACGTCGGTGTCGGTCATCGTGGCGTACGCGACCTTGGTGGCGCGCAGCGTGGCGACGCGGCCGGCCGTGCCGTTGAGCAGGCTGAAGGTGCGGCTGGACGGCTGGTCGGTGATGACCTCGCCGGCGCCGGGCATGCCGGTCTCCAGGCAGTGGCCGTTGCTCATCACCAGCGCGGGGTCGCCGTCGGCCGAGCCGGGCAGCCGGATCAGCGAGCCGGAACAGTTGCTGAGCGCGACGGTGCCGGCGAAGTCGACCGCCTTGGTCTTCGCGGGCGCGGGCGCGGCCGCCGCTGGCGCGATACCGGCCCCGACGCCGGCTCCGGAGAGCAGCAGCGTCGTGAGCGCACCGACGAGAGGTCGTCTCATGGGGGGTGGTCCTCTCAGATCAAATGCCCATCAGTTTTGACGTGTGCATTGTTGAGGTCGCCGGGACCGGACAGCAATCAACCGGTCTGAAGTGCCGGGGAAGTTGGCCTGATTCACCCATCCGGCCTCTTGACCCGTGCATGTCAGCAATCGAACACTGAAAAGGCTCACCCCCCACATTCGTCGCACGAACGGGCCCCTCAGGAGGTCTCATGCGACCCCCCACCCCCCACCACCCCCGCGGACGGAACGGCAGACTTCTGACCGCCGCCGTCGCCGGCCTGCTCGCCCTGGCCGCCGCCGCACCGGCGTCCTCCGGCAGCACGCCCGGCCCCGGCACCGCGGAACACACCGACCGCACCCTCGCGTACGAGGTCACCGGCCCCCGTACGGCGGCCCAGCGCACCGCCGTCGCCGCGACCGGGGTGTCCGTCGACGCCGTGCGCCCCGGCTCGATCGTGATCACCGCGGACCCCGGACAGGCAGAACGCGTCCGCCGGATGGGCTACCGGCTGCGCGTCCTGCCCGGCCCGCCCGACCGGAGCGCCGGACTGAAGCCCACACCGTTCGACTTCCCGCCCGCGGACGCGAAGTACCACAACTACAAGGAGGCCATGGCGGAGATCGACGCCGACATCGCCGCCCACCCCTCCCTGATGAGCAAGCAGGTCATCGGCAAGTCCTACGAGGGCCGGGACGTCATCGCCGTGAAGATCGCCGGCAACGGGACCGCGACGGCTCCCGCCGGCGCACCGGCCGACGCGGCCAGGCCCGAGGTGCTCTTCACCGCCCATCAGCACGCCCGCGAGCACCTGACCGTGGAGATGGCGCTCTACCTGCTCAAGGAGTTCGGCACGCAGTACGGCAAGGACCCGCGCGTCACCAAGATGGCCGACAGCCGCGTGATCTGGGTCGTGCCCGACCTCAACCCGGACGGCGGCGAGTACGACATCGCCTCCGGCACGTACCGCAGCTGGCGCAAGAACCGCCAGCCCAACACCGGTTCGTCCTCCCGGGGTACCGACCTCAACCGCAACTGGAACTACAAGTGGGGCTGCTGCGGCGGTTCCTCCGGCAGCACCGGCTCCGAGACCTACCGGGGCTCCGGGCCCGAGTCGGCCCCCGAGGTGAAGGTCGTCTCCGACTTCGTGCGCGGCCGGGTCGTGGACGGAAAGCAGCGGATCAAGGCCGCCATCGACTTCCACACCTACAGCGAGCTGGTGATGTGGCCGTTCGGCTGGACGTACGACGACACGGCACCGGGCATGACGCAGGACGACCGTGACGCCTTCGCCGCGGTGGGTACGTCCATGGCCCGCAGCAACGGCTACACGCCGGAGCAGTCCAGCGACCTGTACATCACGGACGGCACGATCGACGACTGGCTGTGGGGCGACCAGAAGATCTTCGCCTACACGTTCGAGATGTATCCGTCGTCCGCCGGCGCCGGCGGCTTCTACCCGCCGGACGAGGTCATCGACCGCGAGACGGCGCGCAACCGCGACGCGGTGCTCCAGCTGCTGGAGAACGCGGACTGCATGTACCGCTCGATCGGCAAGGAGCAGCAGTACTGCGCCGCCACCTGACGGCGCCACCTGACACCGCCCGCGGGGCCGGTCCGACCGGGCCGGTCCCGCACCCGTTCCGCGCCCGTCCCGCACCCGTTTCGTGGCGCTTGCGTACCGGTTCCGCCCCGGAGCCGTACCGTCCGCGCAACAGGCCCCGTCACGATTGGATCTCGCCGCTCCCCCTGATGTAGAACACATCGTCGATCGAGCATGATCACGACAAAATTCCGACACGGGGGAAGTACCACCATGCGCTCAACTCGCCACGTCATCGGCGCCGTCGCCCTGGCCGCCGCGCTCGCCGGCGGCCTGACCGCCTGCGGTCCGGAGGAGGACAAGAGCGCCGGCTCCTCGGGCTCGGGCGCCTCCGCGGCGGCGAAGCCGTCGAAGGGCTCCGGGAAGGCGGACGGCGCCAAGGGCGACCACTCCGGCCACGAGGGCCACGAGGGCCACGGCGAGGACGACTGCGGCAAGCCGCCGGCGCCGCCCACCGGCTTCAAGATCATCGAGGTGGGCCTCCACCGCGACATCAGCGTCGTCGAGGCCTTCGACACCAAGCCGGTGTGCACGCCGAACGACTGGATCTACCACGGCGACGGCGGCACCCCCAAGGGCTACAAGCTCCCGGCCGACATCAAGGCCGAGCTGTCCACGGGCTCCGGCTCGCACAAGAAGGTGACCCGCGAGGAGCTGTCGAAGCACATCGACGCCTGCCTGCGCAACGACTACAGCCAGATCAAGGAGCCCTACTCCTGCCACGGCAACGTCTACGAGGTCACCCTCAACGACAAGGGCGACACCATCAAGACGATGCGCGAGCGCTGGTCCGTCTGACCTTTTGCATGCGTTCCGTACCTTAGGTCCGTTGACCCCATCCGGACCGGAGTGTTAAACAGCCGCGAGCGCCTCCCACATCCAAGGGTGTGGGTGGTGCGGGTGTTGCACACGATCCGACGGGAGACCCCATGGCCCCCATAGCCGACGACGCCGTCGACCGCCTCGCCGGAGAACGGCTGGACCACCGCTTCAAGGGGCTGCCCCCGGACGCGGACGGCCGGACCGTCGGCGAGCTGGCGGCCGAGCGCCGGTCGCTGTTCACCGGCGGCTTCACCACCCCGGTGCTGGCCCTCTCCGCCGAGGCGCTCGACCACAACCTCGCGGTCATGGAGCGCTACGCCGCCGGGCACGGCCTGGCGTTCGCCCCGCACGGCAAGACCTCCATGGCCCCGCAGCTCTTCCGGCGCCAGCTGGAGCACGGCGCGTGGGGCATCACGGCCGCCACCCCCGCGCAGGTCCGCGTCTACCGTGCCTTCGGTGTGCGGCGGATCTTCCTCGCCAACGAGGTCGTCGACGCCGCCGCGCTGCGCTGGCTGGCGGGCGAACTGGCCGCCGACCCGGAGCTGCGGATCATCACGTACGTCGACTCGGTGCGCGGCGTCGAGCTGATGGACGCCGCCCTGCGCGACGCGGGCGCGGGCCGCCCGCTGGACGTCGTCGTCGAGCTGGGCGCGGCGGGCGCCCGTACGGGCGTCCGCGACGAGGCCCGGGCCGAGGCCGTCGCGGACGCGGTGGCCGCCACCGGCACCCTGCGGCTGGTCGGCGTCGCCGGCTACGAGGCCGAGATCCCGGACGCGGACACCGCGCTCGTCGACGCGTGGCTGCGCCGGCTGACGGGGCTGGCGGTCGCCTTCGACGAGGCGGGCCGCTTCGCCGGGGTCGAGGAGATCGTGGTGAGCGCGGGCGGCAGCGCGTGGTTCGACGCCGTCGCGAGCGTCTTCGCTGAGCTCCCGCCGCTGTCCGCGCCGGTGCTCAAGCTGCTGCGCTCCGGCGCGTACGTCACGCACGACGACGGGCAGTACCGCCGCAAGACCCCCTTCAACCGCCGCCCCGACGAGGGCGCCCTGCAGCCCGCGTTCCGGCTGTGGGCCCAGGTCGTCTCCCGCCCCGAGCCCGGCATGGCCTACGTCAACGCGGGCAAGCGCGACGTCTCCTACGACCTCGACCTCCCCGAACCCCAGGTCATCCGCTCCGCCCGCGACGGCTCCCTCCGCCCCGCCACCGGCCTGACGATCACCCGCCTCGCCGACCAGCACGCCTTCGTCTCCCTCACGGGCGAGGAGGCGGAACGCCTGGAGGTCGGCGACTGGGTGGGCCTGGGGCTGTCGCACCCGTGCACGGTGTTCGAGAAGTGGCCGCTGATTCCGCTGGCGACCGAGGCCGGAACGGTCACGGACTACGTGCGGACGTTCTTCTAGCCTTGTCCTCACACGCCGGACGGGCTGAAAACAGCCCGTCCGGCGTGTGAGGACCGTGGGCGGGGTGGGGAGAGGCCCTCATGGACCTCGTCATCCGCAACGCCCGCGTCATCGACGGCACCGGCCGCCCCTCCTACCGCGCCGACGTCGCCGTGACCGAAGGCCGGATCGCCCGGATCCACCCCGAGCGCGGTGCCGGCCCCCGCCCCTCCGCCCGCCGCACCCTCGACGCCACGGGCCTGGCGCTGAGCCCCGGCTTCATCGACATGCACTCCCACAGCGACCTGGCCCTCCTGCGCGACCCCGCGCACGTGGCGAAGGTCGCGCAGGGCGTGACGCTGGAGGTGCTCGGCCAGGACGGTCTGTCGTACGCGCCGGTCGACGGGCGGACGCGGGCCGAGGTGCGTACGGCGATCAGCGGCTGGAACGGCGACGGCGCGGACGTCGACGCCGGCTGGCACACGGTCGGCGCGTACCTCGACCGGCTCGACCACGGCTTCGCCGACGAGGGCATCGGCGAGGGCATCGCGGTGAACGCCGCGTACCTCGTGCCGCAGGGCACGGTCCGGATGCTGGCCGTCGGCTGGGAGGACCGGCCGGCCACGCCCGCCGAGCTGGCCCGGATGCGGCGCCTGGTGGCGGAGGGGCTGGAGCAGGGCGCGGTGGGGATGTCGTCAGGGCTGACGTACACGCCGGGGATGTACGCGGACGACGCGGAGCTGACCGCGTTGTGCCGGGTGGTGGCGGCGTACGGCGGCTACTACTGCCCGCACCACCGTTCGTACGGGGCGGGGGCGCTCGCCGCGTACGCGGAGACGGTGGCCGTCGCGCGGGCGGCGGGCTGCGCGCTGCACCTGGCGCACGCGGTCATGAACTTCGGGGTGAACGAGGGGCGCGCGCCCGAGTTGCTCGCGCTGCTGGACGCGGCGCTCGCGTCGGGCGCGGACATCACCCTCGACACCTATCCCTACACGCCGGGCTGCACCTCGCTGGTGGCCCTGTTGCCGGGGTGGGCGCACGAGGGCGGGCCTGAGGCGGTGCTGGGCCGGCTGCGGGACGCGGCGGCCGCCGAGCGGATGCGGCACGCCCTGGAGGCCGAGGGGTCGGACGGCTGTCACGGGGTGCCGGTCGACTGGGACACGGTGGAGATCTCGGGGGTGGGCTCGGCGGGGCTCGCCGGCCATGTGGGCCGGACGGTGGCCGCGGCGGCGCGCGAGCGCGGCGAGCGGCCCTGGGACACGGCCCGCCGGCTGCTGGTCGAGGACCGGCTGGGCACGACGATCCTCCACCATGTGGGGGACGAGGGGAACGTGCGCGCGATCATGCGGCATGTCGCCCACACGGGCGGGAGTGACGGGATTCTGCACGGCGCGAAGCCGCACCCGCGCGCCTACGGCACGTTTCCGCACTACCTCGGACGGTACGCACGGGAGCTGGGCGTGCTCCCGCTGGAGGAGTGCGTGGCGCATCTCACGTCGCGGCCCGCGCTGCGTCTGGGGCTGTCCGACCGGGGGCTGATCCGGCCCGGAAACATCGCCGACCTGGTGCTCTTCGATCCGGACACGGTCGCCGCCGGCGCCACTTTCGAAGCCCCTCGGGGCCTTCCGACCGGCATTCCTTATGTCCTGATTGCCGGACGCTTTGCGATGGAAGACGGCCGGCGGACGGACGTACTGGCGGGGCGCACGGTCCGGCGCTCCGGCGCGGCCCGGCGGGGGGCGTGAGGGCGGCGCGAGGCCCGTGGGAAAGGGCGCGCGGCCCGTGGAGCGGCCCCGTAGGGTGGCCGTCATGCAGGTGATCCAGTCAACGAAACTCGCCAACGTCTGCTACGAAATCCGTGGCCCGGTGCTCGAGGAGGCCATGCGGCTGGAAGCGGCAGGTCACCGCATCCTCAAGCTGAACACCGGCAACCCCGCGATCTTCGGGTTCGAGTGCCCGCCCGAGATCCTCGAGGACATGCTGCGCAACGTCGGCGACGCGCACGGCTACGGCGACGCCAAGGGTCTGCTCTCGGCCCGGCGCGCGGTGGTGCAGCACTACGAGACCAAGGGCATCGAGCTGTCCGTCGAGGACGTCTATCTGGGCAACGGCGTCTCCGAGCTGATCCAGATGTCGATGCAGGCGCTGCTGGACGACGGCGACGAGGTCCTCGTCCCGGCCCCGGACTACCCGCTGTGGACGGCGTCGGTCTCGCTGGCGGGCGGCACGGCGGTGCACTACCGCTGCGACGAGCAGTCGGACTGGATGCCGGACCTGGCCGACATCGAGCGGAAGATCACCGACCGCACCAAGGCCCTCGTCATCATCAACCCGAACAACCCCACGGGCGCGGTCTACGACGACGAGATGCTGCGCGGCCTCACGGAGATCGCCCGCCGCCACAACCTGATCGTCTGCTCCGACGAGATCTACGACAAGATCCTCTACGACGGCGTCACCCACACGCCGACCGCCGCGATCGCCCCGGACCTGCTGACGCTGACCTTCAACGGCCTGTCCAAGTCCTACCGCGTCGCCGGCTACCGCAGCGGCTGGATGGCGGTCTGCGGCCCCAAGGCCCACGCGGACAGCTACATCGAGGGTCTGACGATCCTGGCGAACATGCGGCTGTGCGCCAACATGCCCGCCCAGTACGCGGTGGCCACCGCCCTCGGCGGCCGGCAGTCGATCAATGACCTGGTGCTCCCGGGCGGCCGGCTGCTGGAGCAGCGCGACGTGGCGCACGAGCTGCTGACCCGGATCCCGGGCGTGACGTGCGTGAAGCCGAAGGGCGCGCTGTACGCGTTCCCGCGCCTGGACCCCAAGGTCTACAAGATCAAGGACGACCGGCAGATGGTGCTGGACCTCCTCCGCACCGAGAAGATCATGGTCGTCCACGGTACGGGCTTCAACTGGCCGGAGCCGGACCACTTCCGCCTGGTCACGCTGCCGAACGCCAAGGATCTGGCGGACGCGGTGACCCGGATCGGCAACTTCCTCGACGGCTACAGCCAGGTCTAGACAGTTTTAGACACGGTCTAAGTTAGGATGGCCTTCAGAGGTAACTCAGGAGGCCATCCATGTACGAGCCGATACGCACCAGATCGGTCCACGCACACGGGCCCCACCGCTCCCGCCAGGAGGAGCTGGACACCCGACTCGCCGAGCACCTGACCGCCCTGCTCACGGTGACGGACGAACTGCGGGCCCTGACGCCGGCACCGTCCCTGGACGAAGCGGCCGGACGCCTGACCGCCGAGATCGAACGTCTGACCGGCCACACCCCGCTGCGGGCGACCCCGACGACGGCATCCTCCGCACCGGCCGCGCTCCACCAGCGGGCGCACATGCTCGCGGGGCAGGCGCTGGTCGTCGCGACGCAGCGCGGCGACGCGCGGGGCGCGGCGCTGGCGTCGGAACGGTTGCGGACGCACGCGGCGGCACTGGGCATCACGGACCGGATGTAGCGACTTCCGGGATCAGCGTGACGGAACGGGGCACTCCCCTCTTTCGAAGAGCGCCGTCGTCACGCGTGGGCCTGACCGGCTGGACAGAGGAGCCCGGGCGCGGCGCGGTTGGGCGAACACGTCACGAGGGCGACCGAGTGGAAGACGGTGCCCGTCAGATAGTGGCCGAGGGACACGTCCCCTCCCCAGGTGAGACGTTCGACCGCGGCCTTCACCAGGAGAACCAGCCTGGTCGCCTCCCGATCCTGCTCGGAGGCGAAGCGGGGTGCGAATTCGGTGACCTGGAGGCCGAGCCATTCGCCGGCGTCCTGGGGCTCCTCCCATGTCCCCCGGATCATCGAGGGTGGTTTCATCAGCCAGTGCGCCGTCTGGATCGGCGGCACGTCGGAGGTCGGGAACACGGCCACGGTCTCCCGGTACCGGTCGACCACGTCCTTCTCGCTGGTCGCCGTGGGGGCCTGGCCGGGCGGTCTGCGGATGCTCTCCTTGTCGAACGTCTTCTTCTCCCCGAGCCACGCGTAACCGTGATGGTGCACCGCTGCTCCGTTCCATGGGGTGGCGACGGCCCCGCCCGTCGGCGCGCGGGCAGGGCCGTCGGTTCAGGTGGCGCGGGTGGTTCAGGCGGACAGTTCGAAGCGGGCGGGGTCGATGCCCGCCGCGTTCAGCTCCGCCGTGGTGAAGCGCAGCGGCTCGGCGCCCGGGCGCTTGCTGTCGCCCATGGCCCACGCGTCCGGCCCGATCTTCGCCAGCGTCACGCACGCCTCGCCGTCCGGATGCGTGTTGCCGCCGCATGCCTTGGCGAACTCGGCTCCCTCGACCGGGAGCTTGTACAGGTCGGTCATCGTCGTGTCCTTCCTGATCTGTCCGACAGCCGCTGAGTACTCGCACCCGTTGGTCCCGGCCGCCATCGCGTACTCCTTCGCTGCCGTCTGTGGGTGTCAGCAGCCGATGGTGTCCGAGTCGGGGCGCCAGGATCTAGCTGGTTTCCTGTTCGTGAAAGAAGTCGTCCCGGATGGCCTCGACGACGGCTTGCATGTCGGCGCCGTAGACAGCGGCTGAGGCGAACCGCTCGAACGTCTCCGTGTACTGCTGAATGTCTCTCGGCTCCCGCGTGCTGACCTCCGAATGGAATGTCTCCACAATGACCAGCCGATCGTCATGCAGGCTGAAGCACGTCATCGGGAAGTCCGGCATCAAGCCGGACAGCGGGATCACGCCGAGCCTGACGTTGGGCAATCGGGACAGGGACAGCAGTCGGTCGAGTTGCAGCGCCATGACGACGGGCATGCAGATGCGCCATCTCAAGACGTGCTCACAGATGAGGAAATCGAAGGTCCGGCGTGGTTCGTAGAGCACAGCTTGACGCTCAAGCCGTGCGGCTACCGTCCTGGCCTTGGATTCGTCGGACAAGCCCGGCGGCAGGGAGAAGATGGCGGAGGCGTACTCCGGTGTCTGGAGCAAGCCGGGGATCAGTTGCCCCTGAAAGAGCCGGAGAACGGTTGTCCGGGCCTCGATGGCCTTGATCGCCTTCTGGTGTTTCCAAGGCCCCATGCGGCGCAGCACACGCCATGCCGTCGCCTCGGTGGCCTCGGCTCTCGCCGCGTCCAGGAAGTCGGCCTTGGCCGCTTCCGAGATGCCCAGCGCGGTCAGGATCAAGTCGGTGTCGGTAACGCTGGGCAGGACCTTGCCCGTCTCGATCTTTGAAAGCTTCCCTGCGGACATGGCTGCCCTGCGGGCGACGGTCTCACCGGTGAGTCCCGATGCCGTCCTGAGCGCCCGCAGAGCAGTTCCCAGTTCCGTGCGCCGGCTCAGTGGTGCGTGCTCCAGTACTCCGCGAACGGAACGGCGTGAGCCGAGGCAATGTCCCGGTACTGCCGATACTCGGCGAGCCGACCCGGCGGCAGGAGCTCGGCTCCCAGGAACTGCCCGCCCTCCGTGTAGTGCATCCGGTAGACGTCGGCATCATCGAACAGCCAGAAGTCGTGATCCGGGAGACCTGCCACATCCCTCTCCGACAGGTCGATGATTCCGATGGATTCACCGGCCGTGATGTTCCCGGGGTATGCCGACAGCTCATAGCGGAGGTAGTCGGTGAGTGGCGACCGAAGGACGTGCACTCGGGACACGGACTTCCCTCGGTCGGTCATGGACCGTACCCATGGATTGTCATGCCACTCGGGCGGCATCGGCTTGCCTTCCAGGAAAGCCTCGAACTCTTCCCGCTCGTCCTCGACGTCGTAGACGGCGAGGGTCTCCAGTCGGAACGCCGAGTGCTCGAAGCTGTCGAACAGCCGGCCGAACTCCTCACCGCTGAGCACGGAAGTACTCCTCCAGGACGGCGGCCGGAACCAGGACGGCGGTCTCCCCTTCGGGCAGGTCGAGCTGGGCCAGCCGTTCGGGGTCGGTGACGACGTACCCCTGAACCACGTAGCTTCCCGCGTCCTCCGTCGCCCACAAGGTCGGGCACGTACCGTTCTTGCAGTCCGGATCACCCGACAGCTTCCGCAGCATTCCGTCGCCCCCTCGCATCGGTGGTGCGTCCATCATGTCGATGCTCCCGATGCGGTTACGGCACGGTCAAGGACTGATCCTTTCCAGAACACGAAAGTCCCTCCGGCTCTCCCGCCTCAGGGCACCGTGGAGAACCTGACGTGTAACGCCTCGCCCCCTACCCGCATGGGCTCGGCGACCCGCTGACCACGGCGCGCTCACCGGCGCGGAGCGCTGCTCGCACCGCCGCGGCGCCCAGTACGGCAGCAGGAGGAGATACCTCCGTCCCGCCCTCGGCGGCGGCTTCTTCCGCCCGCTCCCGGCAGCAGGCCGGGCACAGAGCCTCCCCCTCCACCGGGCGGAACAGGCGCGACTGGACGTGGTCGCCCTGGCATTCGCGCATGCTCGCCACGCGTGGCTCGGCCGGGGCGTCCGGGACGGTGCTCTGCTCGGTGAACGACGGCGCTGGTGGCATCTTGCGCATCAGACGGTTGCGGACCAGGGCCGCCGCCGAGTGAACGCGTTCGGGAAGCCCCAGCGTGAGCGCCTCACGCAGGTCGGTCAGCGAGGCACCGCGCAGGAACCACTCGGCGGCCAGCGGCGCCAGTCCCGCCACTTCCCGCCCCGTCAGGCGAAGTCGCCGTTCGCGGTGCGAGACATGGGAGAGCGCCAGGGCGCCGCGCTCGATCAGTTGGGAGGCCTTAGCTCCAGGCGGGTGTAGACCCCCTTCGCTGGTTACCCCCGGCGTCGGGGGTCGCTTCGTTCACGGTGCGAAGCAACCCGATTACGCCGCGACCGTAGCGCATCTCCCCGCACGGACGCGGCCCTTCCGGCCGATCGTCCGTCCGAAGGACCACGGGTCGCCGTTCAGCCGGGTCCTGGCTTTCGGAGTGCGTCGTCCCCCGTACCGTCGCCGCTCCCCGGCCGGGCGGTGAGACCACGACGGCCGGGGCGGGCGGATGGGCGGATGGGCGGATGGGAAGACGTCAGCCCAGCCGCTGCACCAAGGCGCGGTACTCGTCCCACAGCTCCTTCGGCGTGTGCTCACCGAAGGTCTCCAGGTGCTGCGGCACCAGACCCGCCTCCTCGCGCCACACCTCGCGGTCGACCGACAGCAGCAGGTCGAGGTCGGCGTCGGCGATGCGGAGGCCGTCGGTGTCGAGGGCCTCCTTCGTCGGCAGGACGCCGATGGGGGTCTCGACGCCCTCGGCGCGGCCGTCGAGGCGCTCGACGATCCACTTCAGCACGCGGCTGTTCTCGCCGAAGCCGGGCCAGACGAACTCCCCCGCCGCGTTCTTGCGGAACCAGTTGACGTAGTAGATCTTCGGCAGCTTCGACTGGTCCCGGTCGGCGCCGACCTTGATCCAGTGGCCCATGTAGTCGCCCATGTTGTAGCCGCAGAACGGCAGCATGGCGAACGGGTCGCGGCGCAGCTCGCCGACCTTGCCCTCGGCGGCGGCGGTCTTCTCGGAGGCGACGTTGGCGCCGAGGAAGACGCCGTGCTGCCAGGAGAAGGACTCGGTCACCAGCGGGACGGCCGTGGCGCGGCGGCCGCCGAAGAGGATGGCCGAGATCGGCACGCCCTTGGGGTCCTCCCACTCCGGCGCGATGGTCGGGCACTGGGAGGCGGGCACGGTGAAGCGGGCGTTGGGGTGGGCGGCGGGCGTGTCGGCGCCGGGGGTCCAGTCGTTGCCGCGCCAGTCGGTCAGGTGGGCGGGCTTCTCCTCGGTCATGCCCTCCCACCAGACGTCGTCGTCGTCGGTGAGGGCGACGTTGGTGAAGACCGCGTTGCCCCAGAGGGTCTTCATGGCGTTGGCGTTGGTGTGCTCGCCGGTGCCGGGGGCGACGCCGAAGAAGCCGGCCTCGGGGTTGATGGCGTAGAGGCGGCCGTCCTCGCCGAAGCGCATCCAGGCGATGTCGTCGCCGATGGTCTCCACGGTCCAGCCGGAGATCGTGGGCTCCAGCATGGCGAGGTTGGTCTTGCCGCAGGCGGAGGGGAAGGCGGCGGCGACGTACTTGGGCTCGGCCGCGACGGACGCCGGCGGGGTGAGCTTGAGAATGAGCATGTGCTCGGCCAGCCAGCCCTCGTCACGGGCCATCACCGAGGCGATGCGCAGGGCGTAGCACTTCTTGCCGAGCAGGGCGTTGCCGCCGTAGCCGGAGCCGTAGGACCAGATCTCGCGGTCCTCGGGGAAGTGCGAGATGTACTTGGTGGAGTTGCACGGCCAGGGGACGTCGGCCTCGCCCTCGGCGAGCGGCGCGCCGAGGGTGTGGACGGCCTTGACGAAGAAGCCGTCGTCGCCGAGCTCGTCGAGGACGGCCTGTCCCATGCGGGTCATGGTGCGCATCGAGACGGCGACGTAGGCGGAGTCGGTGATCTCGACGCCGATGGCGGAGAGCGGCGAGCCGAGCGGGCCCATGCAGAAGGGCACGACGTAGAGGGTGCGGCCGCGCATGGAGCCGCGGAAGATGCCGCCCTGACCGTCCTTGCCCGCGAAGATCTCCCGCATCTCGGCGGGGGCCTTCCAGTGGTTGGTCGGACCGGCGTCCTCCTCCTTGGCGGAGCAGATGAACGTGCGGTCCTCGACGCGTGCCACGTCGCTGGGGTCGGAGGCGGCGTAGTAGGAGTTCGGGCGCTTGACCGGGTCGAGTTTCCGGAACGTGCCCTTGGCCACGAGCTCCTCGCACAGGCGCTCGTACTCGGCCTCGGAACCGTCGCACCAGACCACACGGTCCGGCTGGGTGAGGGCGGCGATCTCGTCGACCCAGGAGATCAGCTCCTGGTGGTTGGTGGGGGTGGTGGGAGCCGCACTGGTGCGCGCCACGATCGCTCCGTTCCGCCGGGACCCGCGTGCCCGGCGTCAGATGGTTGAGGGTGGAGCGGTCCCTGCCGACGATGTCCGCAAGGTCCGCCTCTGCACATGTATGCCCCTTGGGGGCTGCGACCCAGACGCTTCGTGACCGCTCATCCGGTGCCGCCCGCACTCATTTGATCATCCGACTACTCATCCGATCTGTCCAGGGGGCACCCCCGTGAGCATCACCACGTGATACCTGTCCGTAACCTACGGTCCCGTAGGTAGCATGACGGCCATGACTCCCGCGCCCGACGCAGCGCAGCTCGCGCTCTCCGCGCCTTCCGCGCCCACCCCGCCCCCCGCGCCGGACCTCCCCGCGAAGCCACGGTTGCGCGGCTGGCTGCACGCCGGGATGTTCCCCGCCGTGCTGATCTCCGGCGTCCTGCTGACCGCCCTGGCCGACAGTCCGCGCGGGCGGGTGGCCTGCGCCGTCTACGTCCTCAGCGCCTGCCTGCTGTTCGGCGTGAGCGCGCTCTACCACCGCGGCGACTGGAGCCCGCGCGCCACCGCCGTGCTGCGCCGCCTCGACCACGCGAACATCTTCCTGATCATCGCGGGCACCTACACACCGCTGACGATCCTGCTGGTGCCCGGCGGCCGGGGCGAGGCGCTGCTGTGGGCGGTCTGGGCGGCGGCCGCCGCGGGGATAGCCTTCCGCGTCTTCTGGGTCGGCGCCCCGCGCTGGCTCTACACGCCCTGCTACATCGCGATGGGCTGGGCCGCCGTCTTCTTCCTGCCCGACTTCCTGCGCAAGGGCGGCATCGCCGTCCTCGTGCTCGTGATCGTCGGCGGCCTCCTCTACTCGGCGGGCGGCGTCATCTACGGCATGAAGCGCCCCAACCCCTCACCCCGGTGGTTCGGCTTCCACGAGGTGTTCCACTCACTGACCCTGGCGGCCTTCGTCACGCACTACGTCGGCATCTCGCTCGTCGCCTATACGCACGCCTGATACACGCACGCCCGAGACGCCGCTCCGCCCGCCCGGGAGCCGGGTGCCGCGCGCCGGCACCCGGCTCCCGTGCATTCGACCCCCGTGCACCCGGCTCCCGGGCACCCGGCTCCCGGGCGCCGGTCGTGGCCGGGAGGCCACGGCCACCCGCCAGGTCAGGCCCCCCACCCCGGCCAGCACCACGGCGACCACCGCCACCTCGCCCAGCAGCACATAACCACCGACGCACAACACAGCGGTCAGCAGAGCCGCAACCGTCATGACCCACCCCTTTCGGAACTGACGACGAGTCACCTGCCCCGCACACGGGGTCACACACCCCGCCGGCCATCAGAGCCCCGTCAACGACGGCCCGGGCCGCCCCTCGGGGGCCGCCCCGAAGGCCGCCCCCGAAGGCCAGGGGCCGATGACCGAGAATGCTGCCCATGGCCTCAGCACAGACGTCCTCCGGCGCGCGGCCCGCCCCCCGGCTGGGGCTGCGCGAACGGAAGAAGATCCAGACCCGGCAGGCGATCCGCCGCGCCGCCTTCCGGCTGTTCGCGGAACAGGGGTACGACGCCACGCCGGTCGACCGGATCGCCGAGGCCGCCGACGTCTCCCCCAGCACGGTCTTCCGCTACTTCCCCACCAAGGAGGACATCGTCCTCGACGACGGGAAGAAGCCGCTGCTGGAGGAGGCCATCCGGGCCCGCCCCGCCGGCGAGCCGCCCGCCGAGGCCGTACGCGCCGCCCTGTGCGGCGTCCTGCGCGAGGCCATGGAGAACGACCTCGACGAGCTCCGCCAGCGCACCCGCCTCATCCACGAGGTGCCGGCGCTGCGCGGCCGGGCGGCGGAGAGCATGGTGGCCACCGGCCGCATGCTCTGCCGCGTCCTCGCCGAGCGCACCGGCCGCTCCCCCGACGACCTGGAGCTGCGGGTGGCGGCCGCCGCGGTCCTCGCGGCCATGCAGGAGACGATGATGCACTGGGTCGACCACGGCCAGCCCGCCGACCTGCTGCTGCCACTGGCCGACCGGGCCCTGGGCACCCTGGCCCGGGGCCTCACCCCCTGAAACAGAGGCCTCACCCCCTGAAACAGAGGCTTCAGCCCCTGAGACAGAGGCTTCAGCCGCCCAGCCGGGCCGCCAGCGCCTTCGGGTCCGCCGTCGGCGCGTCGCAGGTGAAGCGGCGGCAGACGTAGGCCGCCGGGCGGCCGTCGAGCAGCCCCCGGTCGCGCAGCAGCGGCACCTCGTCCGCGCCCGGCTCGCCCACCGCGACGGCCAGGCCGGGCGCGGTCGACAGCAGCGCCGTGTGGTGCAGCTGCCGGGTGACGGGGTGGTCGGCGGGGCCCACGACGGCCACCTCGCGGGGCCCGTCCAGCAGGGCCTCGGCGACCGCGAGCCCCCAGCTGACGAAGCGCGGCGCCTTCGGGCCCAGGGTGCGTACGACGCCCAGCGCCCGCTCGGCCGCCTCCCGGTGCGCGGTGCCGCCGGTGTAGGCCGCGTACGTCAGGAGGGCGCCGGCCGCCGCCGTCCAGCCCGAGGGTGTGGCGTTGTCGGTGGGGTCCTGCGGGCGGCGGATGAGGATCTCGGCGTCGTCGGCCGTGTCGAAGAGGGCCCCGTCGATGTCGGTGAAGTGCACGAGCACGGCGTCCAGCAGCAGCCCGGCGAAGTCGACCCACACCCCCTCGCCGGTGACCGAGGCCAGGGTGAGGAAGCCCTCGGCGACGTCCGCGTAGTCCTCCAGGACGCCCGCGTGGCCGCCCGCCACGCCGTCGAGCGAGGTGCGGTCCAGCCGGGCGTGCCAGTCCATGTGGACGCGGACCAGCAGGTCGGCGGCGTCCGTGGCGGCCTGGATCAGGTCCGGGCGGTCGAAGTAGGCGCCGGCCTCGGCGAGCGCGGCGATCGCCAGGCCGTTCCAGGCGGCCACGACCTTGTCGTCGCGCCCCGGCCGGGGGCGCTCCGCGCGGGCGGCCAGCAGCCGCTCCCGTACGGACGCGATCCGCGCGGCGTCGGCCAGGAGGTCGGTGTCGGGCAGCCGCAGCACCGACGAGCCCTGCTCGAAGGTGCCCTCCTCGGTGACGCCGAAGTACTGGGCCGCGAGCGCCGCGTCCTCGGCACCGAGGACCTCGCGCAGCTGCCGGGGCGTCCACACGTAGTAGGCGCCCTCGACGTGCCGGCCCGTGCCGTCGTCGCTGTCGGCGTCCAGGGCCGACGCGAAGCCGCCCTGGGCCGTGCGCAGTTCGCGGATCATGAAGTCCGCGGTCTCCAGGGCGACCCGGCGGGCGAGCCCGGAGCCGGTGGCCCGCCACAGGTGCGCGTACGCCCGGCAGAGCAGGGCGTTGTCGTAGAGCATCTTCTCGAAGTGCGGCACGATCCACTCGGCGTCCACCGAGTACCGGGCGAAGCCTCCGCCGAGCTGGTCGTAGATGCCGCCCCTGGCCATGGCCTCGCAGGTCGCGGCGGCCATCTCCAGGGCCGCCTCGGAGCCCGTGCGCACATGGTGGCGCAGCAGGAACTCCACCGTCATCGCCGGCGGGAACTTCGGGGCGCCGCCGAAGCCGCCGCGCGTGGCGTCGAAGTCGCGGGTGAGGCCGAGCAGCGCGCCGTGGAGGTCCTCCGGGCCGGGCGGCGCGGAGGTGTCCACGGCGAGGGTCCGCTCGGAGAGATCGCGGACGATGCGCCGGGCCACCTGCCCGACCTCGTCGCGGCGGTCGCTCCAGGCGGCCCGTACGCCGTCGAGCACCTCACGGAAGGACGGCATGCCGTGCCGGGGCTCGGGCGGGAAGTAGGTGCCGAAGTAGAAGGGCTCGGCGTCGGGGGTGAGGAAGACGGTCATGGGCCAGCCGCCCTGGCCGGTGGCGGCCTGGACGGCCTCCATGTAGACCGCGTCGACGTCGGGCCGCTCCTCGCGGTCGACCTTGACGGCGACGAAGTGGGCGTTAAGCAGCTCGGCGGTGGCCGGGTCCTCGAACGACTCGTGCGCCATCACATGGCACCAGTGACAGCTGGAGTACCCGACGCTCAGCAGCACCGGCACACCCCGGCGCCGGGCCTCGGCGAAGGCCTCGGGCGACCAGGGCCACCAGTCGACCGGGTTGTCGGCGTGCTGGAGGAGGTACGGGGACGTCTCGTGCGCCAGGCGGTTCGGCATGGTCCCCATCCTTACCCACCGGCACGCCGGGAGGGCGCTACGGCACCCGGGACGGCCGGGGTCAGGCCGTCCGCTCGGCCTGACCGCCCTCGCCGGGCTCCGGCGCCTCCTCGAAGTCCACGCGCTTCATGTGCTTGTTCATGCTCTTCATGAGCAGCCACACGGCTCCGCCGATCACGGCGAAGACGATGAAGCCGAGCACACCGGGCGTGACCTTGTTCTTGTCCAGCTCCTCGGCGGCGAAGGGCACGAGGTGGGTTGCGGCGAGGGTTGCAGTCGCGCTCATCATGGGGTCAATTGTTGCGGATACCCGCGAAGAGGTCGTCCTCGGGGAGGGAGGTGTCGACGAGAGACTTCGCGAGCTCGTACTCCTCCGTCGGCCACACCTCGCGCTGGATGTGCATGGGCACCTTGAACCAGCCGCCGTCGGGGTCGATCTGCGTGGCGTGGGCGATCAGGGCCTTGTCACGGATCTCGAAGAAGTCGGCGCAGGGCACGAAGGTCGTCAGGGTGCGCTCGCGGCCCATCTCGTTCCAGCGCTCCAGCCACTCGCCGTAGGGGGAGTCCAGGCCGCGCTCGATCAGCGCGTCGTGCAGCGCCTGGGTGCGCGGGCGGTTGAAGCCCTGGTTGTAGTAGAGCTTCTGCGGCTGCCAGGGCTCGCCGGCCTCGGGGTAGCGCTCGGGGTCGCCCGCGGCGTCGAAGGCCACCATCGTGATCTTGTGGGTCATGATGTGGTCGGGGTGGGGGTAGCCGCCGTTCTCGTCGTACGTGGTGACCACGTGCGGACGGAACTCGCGGATCAGCTTCACCAGCCGGCCGGCCGCCTCGTCGACGTCCTGAAGGGCGAAGCAGCCCTCGGGCAGCGGGGGCAGCGGGTCGCCCTCGGGAAGGCCCGAATCGATGAATCCCAGCCATTCCTGCTTGACGCCCAGGATGTCGCGGGCCTCGTCCATCTCCTTGGCCCGGACCTCGTGGATGTGCTCCTCGATGTAGGGGTCGCCCTGGAGCTTGGGGTTGAGGATGGAGCCGCGCTCGCCGCCCGTGCAGGTCGCGACCAGCACGTCCACCCCCTCGGACACGTACTTGGCCATCGTGGCCGCGCCCTTGCTCGACTCGTCGTCGGGGTGGGCGTGAACGGCCATCATTCGCAACTGCTCAGTCAAGGCTCGATCCTCAGTCACTGGTCTGGGCCCCTCCATCGGTGTCCGGGGGCGCCTCCTATAGTGACCGAAGCGGGCGGGTTTTCATTCCGGGTTCGCGGGACGAAGCGCCCGGCCGGTGAGCGAACCGCCCGGAACCGGCCCTACCGGCCCTACCAGGAGGAACGATCGATGGCTGCGGACCGCGGAGCCCTGCCCGAGGGCCGCTACGGCCGCTCGGCGGACGAGCGCGCCGACCGCAAGCTGAAGATCGTCGGGGCCGTGCTGGGTACGGCGCTGCTGGGCTTCATCGGCTGGGCGGGTGTGCATTACGTCACCTCGACCGACGGCAGCACGCAGCTGCTGCGCTCCAAGCCGCTCGACGACCACACCGCGCAGGCGGTCCTGGAGATCCGCAAGGGCAAGGACGAGGCGGTCGTGTGCACGATGCGCTCCCTGGGCGCGGACGGTGCCGAGGTGGCCCGCAAGGACTTCCGTTTCGACCGTGACGCCACGCATTTCACCGAGCGGGTCACGCTGCGTACGACCGCGCACGCCGCGGCCACCGAGCTCGAGGGCTGCCGGACCGAACAGCGCGGCTGAGCGACTCCCGCGGCGGTTCGAGGGGGTCATCACCGACCCGCTCTGACCTGCATTGACGTGATTCTTGCGCAGTTTCTCCCCTTTACTTCTTCCCCCTTTACGGACGTAATTGTTAGGCTCGTGGTTTCGCCCACCTTTGAAGGTGCACCCTTCTGAGGAGGGCGTTCATTTGTATCGAGATGCCTACACCGGCAATCTCACCCCCAGTACCGACGAGGAGCACCTGTGACCCAGACCAGCGACAACGTCACCTGGCTGACTCAGGAGGCGTACGACCAGCTCAAGGCCGAGCTGGAGTACCTGTCTGGTCCCGCTCGCACCGAGATCGCGGCGAAGATCGCCGCGGCCCGCGAGGAAGGTGACCTGCGAGAGAACGGCGGTTACCACGCGGCCAAGGAGGAGCAGGGCAAGCAGGAGCTCCGCGTCCGCCAGCTCACCCAGCTGCTCGAGTCCGCCAAGGTCGGCGAGGCCCCGGCCGTCGCCGACGGCGTGGTGGCGCCCGGCATGGTCGTGACGATCGCGTTCGACGGCGACCCCGACGACACCCTCGCGTTCCTGCTGGCCTCCCGCGAGTACGCCAGCTCGGACATCGAGACGTACTCCCCCCAGTCCCCGCTGGGCTCGGGCGTCAACGGCAAGAAGATCGGCGAGGACGCGCAGTACGAGCTGCCCAACGGCAAGAAGGCCATGGTCCGCATCCTCGAGGCCAAGCCCTACCAGGCCTGAGCCACCGGACACGGCGGACGCCGAGGCCCCGGCCCCCTTCGCGGGGGCCGGGGCCTCGTGCCGTACGGGCGCCCCGCGCGGCCGGCCCTACGGGGCCGGCTCCACGCGATCGGTCCCGCGCGATCGGTCCCGCGCGGCCCGCCCTACGCGGTCGCCGAGCGGTACTTGCGGACCGACAGGGCCCGGAAGGCCGTGATGATCAGCAGGGACCAGATCAGCGACGCCCACACCGGGTGCTGCATCGGCCAGGCCCCCGGCACCGGATAGCCGGGCGGCAGGTTGCCGAACAGCTCACGGGCCGCCTGGACGGTGGCGCTGAACGGGTTCCACTCCGCGATCACGCGCAGCACGGTGGGCATGTTGTCCGCCGGGACGAACGCGTTCGAGATGAAGGTCAGCGGGAAGAGCCAGATCAGGCCGCCCGACGTGGCCGCCTCCGGGGTGCGCACCGACAGCCCGATCAGCGCGCCGATCCAGGAGAAGGCGTAGCCGAGCAGGAGCAGCAGGGCGAAGCCGGCCAGGGCCTTGGGCACGCCCTCGTGGATGCGCCAGCCGACGATCACGGCGACGATCGCGAGGACGACGAGCGTGAGGGCGGTCTGCACCAGGTCGGCGAGGGTGCGCCCGGTGAGCACGGCCCCGCGCGCCATGGGCAGCGAGCGGAAGCGGTCGATGAGGCCCTTGTGCATGTCGTCCGCGATGCCGGCCCCCGCGCCGGCGGTCGCGAAGGTGACCGTCTGCGCGAAGATGCCCGCCATGAGGAACTCGCGGTACGCGGCCGGGTCCGTGTTGCCGCCGACGGAGATCGAGCCGCCGAAGACGTAGCTGAACAGCACCACGAACATGATCGGCTGGACCAGCCCGAAGATGACCACCTCGGGTATGCGGATCATACGGATGAGGTTGCGCTGGGCGACCACGAGGGAGTCGCGTACGGACTGGACGGCTCCGCCGCGCCCGCGGGGCACCGGGCGCCGGGCGAGGGTGTCGCCGGCCGCGGTCATGGCGTCGCCCCTTCCTGCTCGGGGCCTTCGTCGCCGGTCTCGGCGACATGGCCGGTGAGGGATATGAAGACGTCGTCGAGGGTGGGGCGGCGGAGCGCGATGTCGTCGATCTCGACCCCCCGGGCGTCGAGTTCGCGGATCACCTCGGCGAGCAGCTTGGCGCCGCCGGAGACGGGGACGATGACCTTGCGGGTGTGCTCCTCGACGGTGAACTCGCCCTTGCCGTAGGGGCGCACGATCTCGACGGCGAGCGGGACGTGCGCGCGGTCGTGCACCACGAGCTCGACGCGTTCGCCGCCGGTGCGCGCCTTGAGCTGGTCGGACGTACCACGGGCGATGACCTTGCCGTGGTCGATCACGCAGATGTCGTGGGCGAGGTGGTCGGCCTCCTCCAGATACTGCGTGGTGAGCAGCAGGGTGGTGCCGCCGGCGACCAGTTCCTGGATGACCTCCCACAGCGCCTGGCGGTTGCGCGGGTCCAGGCCCGTGGTGGGCTCGTCCATGAACATCACGGGCGGGCTGACCACGAGCGCCGCGGCGAGGTCGAGGCGGCGGCGCATGCCGCCGGAGTAGGTCTTGGCGGGGCGGTCGGCGGCGTCGGCGAGGTTGAAACGTTCCAGCAGCTCACCGGCCCGCTCCTTCGCCTCGCGCGCGTTCATCTGGTAGAGCCGGCCGACCATCCGGAGGTTCTCACGGCCCGTCAGATATTCGTCGACGGCGGCGAACTGGCCGGAGAGGCCGATGGCGTGCCGGACCTCGTTGGGCTTCCGCAGCACGTCGATCCCGGCCACGACGGCCCTGCCGCTGTCGGGACGGATGAGGGTGGTGAGCACGCGCACCGCGGTGGTCTTGCCCGCGCCGTTGGGGCCCAGCAGTCCTAGGACGGTTCCTTCAGGGACGTCGAGGTCGACGCCGTCCAGAGCCGTGACGTCGCCGAAGGTCTTGACCAGGCCTTCGGCGTAAATCGCGCCTGGCATGGATGTTCTCCCCGTTTCGGGTGACGTAATAGACGATTTTACGTTCGCGAGCCGTGTTCCGCCCCGTGAATGATTCCCACCGGATAAGAACGCCCCCCGCACCTCTTTCTGTCACGGGATATCAGGACAGCACCGGATATCCCGCCGCACGCAGCGCCTTCCGTACCGCCGCGCTGTGCTCGGGCCCCGCGGTCTCCAGGTGCACCTCGACCTCCGCCTCGGTCAGCCCGATCCGCGGACCGGTACGGACGTGGCCGATGTCGACGACGTTGGCCCGGGCCCGGGACAGCACCTCCAGCAGGCCGGCCAGCGCGCCCGGACGGTCCGTCAGCCGCAGCCGGAGCGAGAGGTAACGGCCCGCCGCCGCCATGCCGTGGCGCAGCACCCGTTGCAGCACCAGCGCGTCGACGTTGCCACCGGACAGGACGGCCACCACCGGCCGTTCGCCCGCCCGTCGGCCCTCCCGCGCGGCGTCCCCCACGTCGGCCCCCGCGGCGTCCCCCGCGTCGTCGCGTCCGTCGTCCGCGGCCGTCCCGGCCCCCCGGCCCCGGAACGCCGCCGGGTCGGCCAGCAGCGCGGCCACCGCGCTCGCCCCCGCCGGCTCCACCACCAGCTTCGCCCGCTCCAGGCACAGCAGCAGCGCGGCGGCCAGCTCGTCCTCCGACACCGTGCGCACCTCGTCGACGAGTTCCCCGACGATCCGGAACGGCAGGTCGCCCGGGCGCCCGACGCGGATGCCGTCGGCCATCGTGGCGGGCGCCTCCAGGGTGACCGGGCGGCCGGCGGCCAGCGACGGCGGGTACGCGGCCGCGCCCGCCGCCTGCACTCCCACGACGCGCACGTCCGGCCGGAGCGCCTTGACGGCCACCGCGATCCCGGCGATCAGCCCGCCCCCGCCGACGCCCGCCACGACCGTGCCCACCTCCGGGCACTGCTCCACGATCTCCAGGCCCACCGTGCCCTGTCCGGCGACGATGTCGGGGTGGTCGAAGGGGTGGACGAGGACCGCGCCGGTCCGCCGCGCGTGCTCCCGCGCGGCCTCCAGCGTCTCGTCCAGGTCCTGCCCGCGCAGCCGCACGTCGGCGCCGTAGTCGCGGGTGGCCGCGACCTTCGGCAACTGGGCGCCCTCCGGCATGAAGACCGTGGCCCGTACGCCCAGCAGGGTCGCGGCGAGCGCCACGCCCTGTCCGTGGTTGCCGGTGCTCGCCGCGACGACGCCGGCCGCCCGCTCGGCGGGGCTCAGGCCGGCGATCCGCACATAGGCGCCGCGGATCTTGAAGGAGCCGGTGCGCTGGAGGTTCTCGCACTTGAGCCGGACCGGCGTGCCCACCAGCCGGGACAGGTGGCGGCTGGGTTCCAGGGCGGTCCGCTGCGCCACCCCCGACAGCGTCCGCCGTGCGCGCCGGACGTCGTCCAGGGACACCGGTGGTGCGGCCATGGGGTCAGTATCGCGCCGCCGCCGGGAGCCCGCGCGCACTCCCCGGAAGCGGGCGCGAAGACCCGGAAGCGCCCCCCGGGATCACCGGCCGCGCACCGGTGCGGAGCCGGAACGGACCACGTCGGTCCCCGGCGCGGGACGGGCGCGGCACAGGCCCGGCACAGGCCCGGCGGGGGCGCGGCACCGGCGCGGCCCCGAACCGGAACCGGCCCCGGATACCGGCATACCGACCGGTTTGCCGAGCACTGGTACGAACGGGCGCCGGGCCGCGTACTCTGTCCCCCATTCTCAGCAGTTCCCAGCCCTTTCCCTGCCGTCGCACGAAGTGAGTCCCAGCCATGCCCACCCCTCAGGACATGACGACCGACCTCGCCCCCGGCGTCCTCGACGCCCTCCAGCACCAGGTTGCCGTCTTCGCCCGCCGCGCCGAACAGACCCGGCTCGGCGGCGTCGGCCGGGTCCACAACTCCATGGACCGCGCCGCCTACCTGCTGCTCAACCGCCTCGACCAGGAGGGCCCGATGGGCGTCAAGGCCCTCGCCGCCGGCATGGGCATCGACTCCTCGACCGTCACCCGCCAGGTGGCCCCGCTGGTGGACACCGGCCTGGTCAAGCGCACCTCGCACCCCGAGGACGGCCGCGCCGTCGTCCTCCAGCTCTCCCCGCGCGGCAAGGCCCGCCTGGAGGAGGTCCGCGCCTCGCGGCGCGAGCTGATGGCCCTGGTCACCCAGGGCTGGGCGGAGGACGAGCGGGAGATCTTCTGCAACCTCCTCACCCGCTTCAACGCCGCCCTCTCCGACATCCACTTCACCCAGGCCCCGCAGGTGCCGCCGGCCTCGGCCTCTTGACCGGATCGCGCCCCTGCCCTGTGCTGGAGGGGTGCGAGAACGCCGGGCCGCCCGGGAGCGCCGCCGCGCCCGGGAGTTCGAGGCCTTCGTCGGGGGCGCCGGCGGCCGGCTGTTGCACGCCGCCCGGCTGCTGACCGGTGAGACGGTCACCGCCGAGCGCCTGCTGACCGCGGCCCTGGCCCGTACGTACGCCGCGTGGGACACCCTCGCCGGCGACGACCCGTACGACCGCGCCCGCCAGGAGCTCGCCCGGCACTACGCCCGCGCCGCCCGCCACCGGCGCCCCGCCGCGGCCGGACCGCTGGGCGCCTTCCCGCCGCGCGAACGCCTCGTGCTCGTACTACGGCTGTACGAGGACGTCCCCGAGGAACAGACCGCGGCCCGGCTGGACGTGTCCGTGCGGTACGTACGGGCCGTCTGCGCGCGGGCGGCGGCCATGGGCCCCGCGGCCCGGCATGAACCGTCGTGGGCCCTCGTCGAGGGTCGTGATCCGTCATGAGCCGCCAGGACCGGGCGGAGGAGCGGCTCCGCGCCCTGCTGCTGGCCGGTCCGTACGCGCGGGTCCCCGCGGGACTGGCCACGGAGGCCGCCGCGCGGGGGCGGCGGCTGCTGCGGCGGCGCAGGGCGCTGCGGGCCGCCGGATGGACGCTGCTCGTGGCGGCGGTGCTGGCCTTCTGTGTGTGGGCCGCCGTCGCGGAGCCGTGGGCGGCCCGGCCGGCGGAGCACACCCCGCCGGTGCGGGACTGGTGAGCGGGAGCCCGGCGGACGCCGGGCGAAACGATCCCGCGGGCCCGGAAACGCTCAGCCCAGCGCCTGCGTCAGGTCGGCCACCAGGTCGTCCGCGGACTCGATGCCCACCGAGGCGCGCACCAGGTCGGCCGGGACCTCCAGCAGGGAGCCGGCGACCGAGGCGTGCGTCATGCGGCCCGGGTGCTCGATGAGCGACTCGACGCCGCCCAGCGACTCGCCCAGCGTGAACAGCTTGGCACGGTTGCAGACCTCGACGGCCGCCTCCTCACCGCCCGCGACGCGGAAGGACACCATGCCGCCGAAGGCGCGCATCTGCTTGGCGGCCACCTCGTGCAGCGGGTGCTCGGGCAGGCCCGGGTAGTAGACCTGGGTCACCTTGGGGTGCGCGACGAGCATCTCCACCACGCGCTGGGCGTTGGCCGTGTGCCGGTCCATCCGCACGGCGAGGGTCTTGATGCCGCGCAGCGTCAGCCAGGAGTCGAAGGGGCCGGCGACGGCGCCCATCGCGTTCTGGTGGTAGGCCAGCTCCTCGCCCAGACCGGCGTCGGAGGTGATCAGGGCGCCGCCGACGACGTCGGAGTGGCCGCCCATGTACTTGGTGGTGGAGTGGACGACGACGTCCGCGCCCAGCGCCAGCGGCTGCTGGAGGTAGGGGCTGGCGAAGGTGTTGTCCACGACCAGCTTGGCGCCCGCCTCGTGGGCCACGCCCGCGACGGCGGCGATGTCGGTGATGCCGAGCAGCGGGTTCGACGGGGTCTCGACCCAGACGACCTTGGTCTGCGGGCGGATGGCGGCACGCACCGCGGCCGGGTCGGAGGTGTCGGCGACCGACCACTCGACGCCCCAGCGGCTCACGACCTTCGCGAAGAGGCGGAACGTGCCGCCGTAGGCGTCGTTCGGGATGACCACGTGGTCGCCGGGCGCGAGCAGCGTGCGCAGCAGGCAGTCCTCGGCCGCCAGGCCGGAGGCGAAGGCGAGGCCCCGCACGCCGCCCTCCAGGGCCGCGAGGTTCTCCTCCAGGGCCGTGCGCGTGGGGTTGGCGCTGCGGCTGTACTCGTAACCGCCGCGCAGCCCGCCGACGCCGTCCTGCTTGTAGGTGGACACTTGGTAGATGGGCGGCACGACGGCCCCGGTCAGCGGGTCCGCCTCCTGCCCGGCGTGAATGGCGAGGGTCTCGAAGCTGTGCTGGTCGCTCATTCACCCGAGAGTAGCCCCCGTTCCCCTGAACGCTCCTGTTCACTTGTAACGTGCGGATGAACGATCCGCCGTTCCGCGGCGTTGTATCCGTGTATCCGTGCCGGCGTCCACGTGCCGGCCCTCGTCCTCCCAGCTTCAGGACCGTGTCATGGAGTTCCTCGTCATCCTGCTCGTCGTCGTACTGCTGTGCGGCCTCCTGGCGCCCGCGCTGCGCCGTCGCCGGGAGGCGCGGGCCGCCGCGGCGGCCGGCGCCGGCCCCGCCGTGGACCCGCTGCACGGGCACGGATTCGCCCCGCCCGGGCAGTTGGACATCCGTCTGCCGGGGCCCGACCCGGACCTGCTGGCGGCCGTCGACGAGGCCCGCCGCACCCAGGACTGGAAGCCCGCCGCCGACCTGCTGCGGCGCACCGACGCCGCGACCGCGTCGGAGCGGCGCTGGCAGCGGGTGCAGACCCTGGCCGGTGCCGCCGTCCACGAGCTGGCGGAGACCCCCGGCACGGGCGGCATGTGGCTGCGCCACTGGCGGGTGGTGGCGCCCGAGGACGCGGGCGGCGCGATGGTGCAGGCCGAGTTCCTCGTCCAGCAGGCGCTGCGCGACCCGTCCTCGCAGGACTACCGGATGATCCTGGAGGAGGCCCGCACGGTCTGCGCCGAGGCGGCGCGGCTGGCCCCGGACGACGTGGTGCCGGCGATCATCGGCCTGGGCGTGGCCCGCGGGCTGGGCGCGAGCGAGGCGGAGTTCCAGTCCGCCTGGGAGGCCGTCGTCTCCCGGGCCCCCGGGCACATGGGCGCGCACCTGGCCGCCCTGCGCTACTGGAGCGCGAAGTGGCACGGCTCCCGGGAGCGGGCCGAGGCCTTCGCCCGGCAGGCGGCGGCCGGCGCGCCGCAGGGCAGCCTGCTGCCGGCGCTCCCGCTCTTCGCGGTCCACGACCACCTGCCGGACGTGCAGCTGGTGCGCGGGCTGTTCCAGGGCACGGTGATCGGCGACGCGATCGAGGGCGCGCGGTACGCGGTGGCGCACGCCCCCGAGGACCACCCGGTGCTGCCGCACGTCCGTCACCTGCTGGCCTGGTTCCTGGTGCGCGCCGAGCGGTACGGGGAGGCTCTGGAGGAGTTCCGCAGGACGGACGGCCACATCGGGGCGATCCCGTGGACGTACGAGGCGGACCCGGTGGCGGCGTACACCTCGTACCGTGCCGTGGCCGTCGCGGGCTGGGAGTCGGGCCGGAATTCCGGCTGAGCCCCGTCCGTTGCAGGAGGTGACGCCAGCCGTCGCGTCCCCGTCCGGCCACCCGTTGGAGACCGCCATGCTGTTCGGCCGCCGCCCGTCCGCGCTGCCCACCCCCGACGAGGCCCTGCCGGGCCGCCCGGAGCCGGGCTTCCCGCTCCAGGACCGGCACACCGTCCTGGGCACGCCGCTGGCCGGCCCCTACCCCGAGGGCCTGGAGACGGCCGACTTCGCCCTGGGCTGCTTCTGGGGCGCGGAGCGGAAGTTCTGGCAGGCCGAGGGGGTCTGGACCACGCTCGTCGGCTACCAGGGCGGGCACACCCCGCACCCCACGTACGAGGAGGTCTGCAGCGGCCTCACCGGCCACACGGAGGTCGTCCGCGTGGTCTTCGACCCGTCGGTGACCTCCTACGCCGCCCTGCTCAAGCTCTTCTGGGAGTCCCACGACCCCACCCAGGGCCACCGCCAGGGCAACGACCACGGCACCCAGTACCGCTCGGCGGTCTACACCCACTCCCCGGCCCAGCAGACCGAGGCCGAGGCCTCCCGCGACGCCTACGCCCCCGTCCTCCGCGCGGCGGGCCACGGCCCGATCACCACGGAAATCCTCCCGGCGGGGCCGTTCCAGTACGCGGAGACGTATCACCAGCAATATCTCGCCAAGAACCCGGCGGGCTACTGCGGGATCGGGGGGACGGGCGTGAGCTGCCCGATCGGGGTGGCGCGGGCCGAGGGCTGACGTCACGGGGTTCGCTCTTCCCTCACTCGTTCGAGCGGAGGAAACGCGCTCACGGCCGATACGCTGAGCCGCGGCGATCAGAATCACGCCCATGGGAGCAGCCATGACCACCTCCGCCGCCGGGCAGCCGCTCATCCCCCAGCCGCCGGCCACGGTCGCCGCGCTGCGGCAGGCCCTCAGTCAGATCGCCCCTGCCGCGCTACCGGCCTTCACCAGGGAACTGGACCAGGCGGCCGACCAGTCCCGGCAGGGCTCCGATCTGGCGCCGCTCCAGCGGTTCATCGCCCAGTGGGCCGTCTATGTCCACATCCAGCGCCTGCCCGACCTGGCAGCGGACCTGCGCCGATGGGAAGACATCGCCGAGTCGGGCGACGCCGCCCAGGCACGGCGGGCCGCCTCCGAGATCGGGCGGATCCTGGACGAGGCCCACGCGGCCATGGGTCTGTCGGCCCGGTGAGCCCGGACTGGCGATGGGAGTACGCCCCGGATGAGGATCACATGGCGGGCGACATCCCCGTTCACGTGGTGGCGGAGGTGGAACGCCTGGCCGGTCAGCTCGTCGAGCTCGCCGGCACGGGCGTCGATCTCAGCGACGTCGGCAACGGCCCACGACCGGGTGGTCTGCGCCGCATGGACGCCGTCGGCGGCTGGTTCTCCTTCCTGGTGGCTCCAAGGGATCCACTGATCATCATTGTCCGTATCGTGCCCCCGTTCGACGCGCTGTAGCCATCTCCACGTCGAGGCCCCTGGCGGGTGTCAGGGAGCCGGCCGGCGGCGGTCCGTCGTCAGGGCCGTGCAGGCCAGCGCCGCCACGGCGCCCGCTGCCAGGAAGCCGCCCGTCGAGCGCCAGGACAGGACGGACCACTTCGACTGGGCGGACAGCAGGGAACCGGTGCTCAGCCAGGAGCCGGCCGAGACGGCCGAGAGGGCGGAGCCGATCGAGCCGACCGACAGGACGCTGCCGACCGAGCCGACGGACAGCACCGAACCGACCGAGCCGATGGAGAGCACCGAGCCCGTCGAGCCGATCGAGAGTATGGAGTCCCGCGACCACAGGGACAGGGACGAGTCCGCGGCATGCTTCGACATGAGGCGATCGTAGGCCGCGAAGGAGGGGCGACGGGTCGCCTGACATCATCGGCCGGTGACACCCAGCACCAGCGGCATCGACTTCCGCGGCGACTTCGAGGCCCATATCACCGTCCGCGCGGACACGACGGACGACGTGGACCGGCTGGCGGCGTACGCGGCCGCCGCCGGGCTGAAGTTCACCCACATCGTCCTGGAGCGCGGGCGGACGCCCGGGCAGCCGATGGTGACGTTGCGGGCGTCCGGGGGGCTGGAGGAGGTACGGGGGACGGTCGAGGAGGCCGGGCGCGGGCTGCGCGCTGCCGGGTTCGCGGTACTGCGGACGAAGATCGAGGCGACCCCCTGGGCCGACGGGGTACCGGCCGGCGACGAGGAGGCCGTGGCGCTCGGCCCCCGCTTCTACTTCGAGCACCACGTCAAGCTGCTGCTGTCGCCCGGCGCGGACACCGCCGCGCTCGCCGCCGTCGCCGACCGCCGCGCCGCGCACCTGTCGCGCAACGCCCGCCGGACGCGGCCGGACGGCCGGGCCGAGCGGTTCGTGACACAGCGCTGCCGCCCGGTCGGCGACCGCGCGGCGCGGGCCCGCCTGGAGGAGCTGGTGGCGGCCCTGCGGCCGCACTGCGACGAGATCGTGTCCGTGGAGCGGGAGTTCGTCGTCCACGACAGCGACGAGTCGCTCGACGCCGGCTGGATAGATGAGGAAGGCGCGGGGGCATGACGGCGACGCCGTGGGAGCGGTTCGGGAACGGGCCCTGGGACGACGACCTGGTCGTCCCGCAGTCACCGCCGGACGAGGAGACGCGCGCGGGCCAGGACCTGCCGCGCACGCTGCGGCCGGTGGCCGGGGACGGCGTGCGGCAGAGTCCCGCGTACGACCCGGCGGCCAACCACCACCGGATGGGCATGCGGTTGAGCGAGCCGCACTTCGCCGACGCGCGCCGGGGCGCCGCCTGGTACGCGGCCCGGCGCGCCGCCCTGGACCTCGCGCTGGCGGCGGTGGCCGCGTCCGAGTGGGCCGGGCATCTGGTGCTGCGCGGCAGCATGCTGCTCGCCACCTGGTACGGGGAGATGGCCCGCGAGCCCGGTGACCTGGACTTCGTGGTCGTGCCCGCCGACTGGCGGCTGGACGATGCCCGCACCGACGCGATGCTCGACGGCATCGCCCGCGCCGCCGAGGAGCGGACGGCGGGCGGACCGGTCCGGTTCGACGCCGCCTGCGCGGTGAGCGACGAGATCTGGACGTACGACCGCGTGCCGGGCCGCCGCCTCGTACTGCCCTGGTCCGCGGCGGACGACGGCATACCGGCGGGCACGGTCCAACTCGACTTCGTCTTCGACGAGAAGCCGCCCGACCCCGCCGAGCCGGCCGGCGGCACGGCCCTCATGACGGCGAGCCGCGGGGTGTCGCTCGCGTGGAAGCTCCTGTGGCTGGTGACGGACCGCCATCCGGAGGCCAAGGACCTCTACGACGCGGTGCTGCTGGCCGAGGACCCGGAGACACGGCTCTCCCACGACCTGCTGAGCCGCGTGCTGCTCGGCGGGGGCGGGCCCTGCGACCTCGGCTGGATCCTCTCCCAGGCGGCCGAGTCCGACTGGGACGAGTACCGCAAGGACCACCCCCTGTTCCGCGAGACCCGCACCGGCTGCCTGGCCCGCCTGGCCGTCGCGCTCGCCCCCGTCTTCGACCCGGACGGGCCCGGGACGTACGCGCGGCTGGCGACGGCCTTCGCGGACACGACCGCGCTGCTGCGCGACGCGTACGCGGCGGGCGGACTGGAGGGGGTCGAGGCGTGGTTCACCCGCCACCGGGTGCCCACGGCGGAGGCGCTGGTGGCCGTGCGCGAGCTCCTCGGCCCGGCGGAGCACAGCCTGCGTGACGCCGCGGACGTGCTCCTCTCGTTCCGCGACCGGCGGCACGGCCGCGACGAATCCCTGTACGAGAACGGCTGGACCGGTGCGCCGTACGAGGTGGCCGCGCATGTGGAGGCCGCGGAGGCCGCGGAGGCCGCGGAGGCGGAACCGCCCAGGATCTGATGGGAATGCGCCGGACCCGCCCCATGGTTGGAGCGGCCATGAGCGAACCCTTCAACGTCACCATCACCGTGCGCGGCTACGAGACCGACTCGCAGGGCCACCTGAACACCAGCGTCTACATGCAGTACGCCGAACACGCCCGCTGGGCGATCCTGGAGGCGGCCGGTGTCCGGCAGAGCGCCCTGCTGGAGAAGGGGGTGGGCCCGGTGAACCTGGAGACGAACCTGCGGTTCCACCGGGAGCTGCGGGCGGGTGACGAGGTGCGGGTCAGCTGCGCGTTCGCGTGGAGCGGTGGGAAGACGTTCCGCGTCGAGCAGCTGCTCACGACGCCGGACGGGACGACGGCCGCCGAGGTCACCAGCGTGGGCGGGCTGATGGACCTGCGGGAGCGCCGGCTGGTGGCCGACCCGACGTCGTACTTCCAGGCGCTGGCCGCCGACCTGCGCGTACTCGGTCTCTGACGGCCACACGTACGCCGTGATCAGGACAGGGCGTCCTCGACCGTGGTCACCCAGTAGGTGACGCGCAGCGAGTTGTCGATGTGCACGCCCTTGCCCTGGAGGGCGACGTCGGTCATCTTGTCGCTGCCCTCGAAGCCGATCTCCAGGCTCCGGGCCGTGTAGCCCTTGCCGCCCCGGCCGTCACCGGCGGACAGGATCACGCCCGCGTAGCCCTTCGTGCCGGGCCGCAGCGAGGTGACCGCTTGCGGCTTGGTCTGCTCCATGACCGGCGGGACGGACTGGGCGCCCTCGAACTTGACGACGGGGTAGCCCGGCAGGTCGCACAGCTCGGAGCCGGTGTTGGTGATCGTGAGCAGCATGTGGTTGAGCGGGCGGGAGACGGGGGTGGCCACGACCTTGGTGTTGTCGGCGGTGCAGGGCACGCGGTTCGCCGGCGCGTCCGGGTCGGCGTGGGCGGCCGGCGCCGACGCGTGGCCCCCTCCCTTGCCGGTTCCCGAACCGTTCGTCCCCTTCGCGGTGGGGGCCTTGGCGGTGGCCGACCCGCCGGGCGTGGTGGCCGGCTTGTCCCGGGCCGGCGACTGGGCGGGCTGTGCGGGCTGGGCGGACTGGGCGGACTGGGCGGACTGCGAGGCGGCACCCTCCTCGCGGAGTCCCTCTCCCTTGTCGCACGCCGTCAGGGCGAGCGCGGCGATCGCGAGGGAGGCGATGGCGAGCGGACGGGGCCGGCGGACGGAGGCGCGCATGGCGGATCTCTTTCTTCACGGGCGGGCAGCGGAGCGCCGCTCGACCGGATCCGGGAGCGGCGTGCTTGGATGACGAAAGCTTGTGCGACGCCGTGTCCTGGGCACCAGCTTCGCTGGCCGATCAGGGACGCTGGAACGTTGACACCGGCTCTGACCTGGGGGAATGGGTGTCCTCTGGAACGAGGACATGGGACGGAGGAGTGGCGTGGGGGCGAGCGATCTCGCGCAGTCGCTGCGATCGCTGAAGGAGCGGTCCGGCCTGAGTTACGGAGTGCTGGCCAAGCGGCTGCACGTCAGTACGTCGACCTTGCACCGGTACTGCAACGGGTCGACCGTGCCGACGGAGTTCGCTCCGGTCGAGCGGTTGGCGCGCCTGTGCAAGGCCACGCCGGAAGAGCTGATCCAGGTTCACCGGCAGTGGATCCTCGCGGACGCGGAGCGGGACCGGGACCGGGGGCGTAAGTCGCGGGCGGACGGAGCGTCAGCCGCGGCCGCCCAGCCGGAACCCACGGCTCCGGCAGCGGAGGAGGCGACGACGGCCCCGGTCCTGGTACCCGACGTGGCGGCCGCCCCTCCCGCTCCCGCCGGCACGCGGCCGGACGGGACGACGCCCCCGGCGTCGTCTCCCCCGGCGTCGTCTTCCCCGGCGTCGTCTTCCCCGGCGTCGTCTTCCCCGGTCTCGTCTCCCCCGGTTTCGTCGAACGGCCGCCCACGGCGGGAGCGGCGGTCCCGGAAGGCCCTGCTGGCCGCCCTGGCCGTCACCTTGGTGATGGCCTCCACCGCGCTCGCCGTCGGCCTCACCGGCGGTGGCGACGACGACAAGAGGACCCGGCGCCCCGGAGCCTCCTCCTCCAAGGGCGCCGCGCTGACCGGGCCCGGCAAACCCGGGACGGGCCCGGGCGCCACGCCGTCCTCCTCCCCGGAGGAGAAGGAGGAGAAGGAGGGCGGCGAGCCCACCGCCTCCGCCGGGCCGGACGGCACCGTGTCCCCGTCCCCTCCCTCCGCCGGCAAGCAGGACGGCGACGACAAGGGCAGCGACGACAAGGGCGGCGACGACCGGGCCGACGCTCCGCTGACCGTCCACACCCGGCCCTACGCCTACGAGAGCCCCTGCTCCCAGAGCTACCTGGTCAACCGGGGCCCCGACCAGATGCCGAAACCTCCCATCGAGCAGGACGCGCCCGCCTGGGTGTCCGAGCTGGGAGCCGTCAGCGCCGACAACCAGTTCGTCAAGGTCACCCTGCAGGGGGCCGGCACGGACACGGTCGTGCTCGAAGAACTGCACGTCCGGGTGGACAGCACGAACGCGCCGCTCGCCTGGAACACCTACGCCACGGGCGTCGGCTGCGGCGGTGACGTGGCGACGCGGTCCTTCGGCGTCGACCTCGACGCCGGGTCGCCCGCCCTCACCCCGATCGCCGGCCAGCGCGCCTTCCCGTACAAGGTCAGCCGTACCGACCCCGAGGTCTTCTACGTCAAGGCCGACGCCAAGCAGCACGATGTGCGATGGCATCTGGAAGTGCAGTGGTCGAGCGGCAACCGGCGCGGAGTGTTCAGGATCGACGACCAGGGCAGGCCCTTCCGCACCAGCGGTTCCGCGGGCAGGCCGTCGTACCAGCAGCCGCCGGGGGACACCCGGTGGTCACCCGCCCCCCGGGGCTGAGCTGCTGACCGTCACCAACACCGGCTCCGAGCCCTGCACCGCCTAGGCGGTGGCCCGGAAGCGGAAGCTTCCCTCTCCTCGCTCCACCTCCACCTCCGCGAACCCCGCGGCGCGCAGCCGGTCGCCCAGCGTCTCCGGCGGGACCGGCACACAGGTGTCCCCCAGGTGCACCAGCCGGAAGCGCCGGGCGTCCAGCGCGTCGCAGCCGGTGAAGAGGCCGCCCGGCCGCAGCACCCGCCGGGCCTCCGCGAAGAGGAGGTCCTGCCGCCACCGCGACGGTACGTGGTGGAGCATCGTGAAACAGGCGACGGAGTCGAAGCGGGCGTCCGGCCACGGCAGATCGGTGGCGTCGCCGTGGACGACCTCCACGCGGTCGCCGAACTCGCGGCGCAGCCCCGCCGCCGAGGCCCCGTCGATCTCGATCACGCTCAGCTCGCGCACCCGCCGTAGGAGGACGCGGGTGGTGGCCCCGTAACCGGGGCCGATCTCCAGCGTCTCGGGGCCGAGGGTCACGCCCTCCAGGGCCCACGGCAGCAGTTCGTCCTCGACCGCCCGGGCCCACCTCATGGAGCTGCACAGGCGACGGTGTATCAGGTTCATCGGCATGACACCGAGGCTAGGAACCGGGCACACATGTCGTATACGGGCCAGGGAGACAGACGATGTCGCGAAACGGACAGCACCAGGGGCGGCGGGACGGGCGGCAGGACGGGCAGGTCGTCGCGCCGGAGGGTGGTGCCGTCGCCGTCGTCAGCTTCGCCCTCCACGGCGACGAGTGGTTCGGCGAGCACCACCACGGCGCCCACCAGCTCGCCTGGGCGCCCCATGGCGTCCTGGCCGTGCGCGCCGACGGCCGTACGTGGGTGCTGCCGTCGAGCGTGGCGCTGTGGATCCCGGCCGGGGTGCCGCACGCCACCGGGGCCAGGCGGGCCTCGCTGCTGCGCAGCCTGTACTTCTGGCCCGACCGCTGTCCGCCGCCCTGGGGCGCCGCGCCCTGGGACACCCCGCAGGTCGTGCCGGTGTCGGGTCTGCTGCGCGAGCTGATCGGTCACCTCGCGCAGGACGGTCTCCCCGCCGAGGCCCGCGAGCGCGCGGAGGGCGTGGTGCTCGACCAGCTCCGGCCGATGCCCGTGACGACCGTACGGGCCCCGCTGCCGGACGATCCCCGGGCCCGGCGCGTGGCCGAGGCCCTGCGCGCGGACCCGGCGGACGACCGGACCCTCGCGCAGTGGGGCGCGCAGGTGGGCGCGAGCGCCCGTACGCTGGCGCGCGCCTTCACGGACGGGACCGGCATGTCGTACGGGCAGTGGCGCACCCAGCTGCGGCTGGAGGCGGCGATGCCGCTGCTGGCGGCGGGGGCCACGGTGTCCGCGGTGGCCCGCCGGGTGGGCTACGGCTCGCCCAGCGCGTTCGTGGCGGCGTTCCGGCGGGGCGTCGGGGTGTCGCCGGGCGCGTACTTCACGAGCCCTTCCGACGGGAGAGGCGCGCCGCGTCGGCGGCCCGCCGGCCCTGTTCCCAGCCCTCGGCGTCCCGGCCCCTGAGCCGGTGCGAGGTGGTCTCGGGGAACAGCCGCCCGGCGGTCTCGCCGACGGCCACGTCGCGGGCGGCCAGGACGGGCAGCACCTCGGGACGCGCCTCCTCGGCGGCGACCTCGCGCACCGCCGCCGACAGCCGGTCGGCGATGCGGCCGGCGTAGGCGATGAGGAAGGACTCGCGGAAGTCGCGGGTGCGGCGGGAGCGGCCGCGGGCGTGGTGCTCGTCGGCGGCGCGCCGCATGGCGGCCGTGGCCTGGACCAGCAGCGAGGTGTAGAGGAGTTCGACCAGCTCCAGGTCGGCGTCGAAGCCGACGACGGTGGAGAAGCCGTACTCGTCCGACCACACGGCCTGGCAGTGGTTGGCCGCGGCCACCGCGTCGAGGAGCAGCGCCTTGGCGGACTCGTACGGGCCGTCGACGCCGATCCGGCAGGCGCCCGGGCCCTCGGAGGAGGTGCCGCCGCCCTCGGCGGCGAGCAGCGCCTCGTCGATCGAGTGCCGCGCCATGAGCTCCTGGGCCTTCGCGGAGAGGGCCTCGGCCTCCTCGGGGAACTGGGTGGACTCGGCCTTCGCCAGCAGGGCCCGGACGCGCCCGAGCATCCGCGGCGGGACGGCGGCCGCCGCGGTGGCGGATATGTGCGCGGTGCCCGGCAGCGAGCCCAGCACGCCGATCCGGGGCAGCGCGTCGACCAGGCGCAGCGCGCCGAGCGCGCAGGCGGCCGTCTCGAACCGGCTCAGCCGCTCGCGCCGCGCGAAGCCCTCCAGGAACGAGTCGTCGCCCTCCCACCACTCGTCCGCGCCGAGCTCCCGCAGCTGGGCGGCCCAGCGGGCGCCGAGCGTCTCGGGCGCATAGCGGCGCGCCTCGGCGGCGATGACGTCGACCGTGAACCGCGTGCCGGAATCGTCCAGTTCGCGGCGTACGAGCCGGACGACGTCGGCCGGCTGCCAGCCGTACTCCCAGCACCGCCGGAGGATGCCCGAACCGACCCGCAGCACGGCGGCGGAGACCGCCTCCCACCCGGCCGGGGCCGCGGCGAGGCCGGACGCGGCGGCGTAGACGGCGTCCTCGAGCGCGTCCCCGCGCACCGCCCGCAGACCACGCAGGGCGGCGGAGACGGTTTCCAGGGGCGGCTCGTTGCTCTGCACGGTGGCGGGCTCTCTTCCATGAGGGGAGGGGAAGACTCCATTTTCCCGCACCCCCTGGAGCGGCACCTCACCGCCGTCCGGCGGATAGCGTGACCTACACCCGCCCCCACCGGAGGTCACCGTGAGTGCGCGGCCGGACGGCCCCTACGGCCCGTTGAGCAGAGCTTCGCCCCGCTGCGCGCCTTCGTCCACTCGTGGGCGACCCCCAGCGCGCCGCCCGGTTGCGTCATGGCCGCCGCCGGGTCACGGCCGGACTTCCCACGGGAGTGGGAAAGGCCCCCTCGACGTCACCCGTCGAAGGGGCCTTCTCACCCGCGGCCGGGCCGCGAGGTGCGGGTCAGGAGCCGGTGGCGCTGCCCGCGACCCACTTCGCCCAGTCCATGTTCCAGCCGTTGAGGCCGTTGTCCGGGGAGATGGTCTTGTCGTCGGAGTTCTTCACCTCGACGACGTCACCGAGCAGCGAGTTGGTGTAGAACCACGAACCCGGGGTGTTCGGGTCGTTGGCGCCCTGCTTGTCCTCCAGGCCCACGCAGCCGTGGCTGGTGTTGGAGACGCCGAAGACGCCGCTGCCCCAGTAGTTGCCGTGGATGAAGGTGCCGGACGTGGACAGCCGCATGGCGTGCGGCACGTCCTTGATGTCGTACTCGCCCTTGCCGTCCTTCTTGGTGAAGCCGACGGTGGAGCCGTCCATCCGGGTCTCCACGAACTTCTCGGAGATCACCATCTTGCCGTTGTACGTCGGGCTCGTCGGGCTGCCCGCGGAGATCGGGATGGTCTTGATGGTCTTGCCGTCGCGCACGACCGTCATCTGGTGGGTCTTGGCGTCGACGGTGGCGACCTGGACCCGGCCGACCGTGAACTTGATCGTCTTCTTCTGGACGCCCTTGAGGCCCGGGGCGCCCTCGACGCCGTCCAGGTCCATCTTCAGGGTGACCTGGGAGCCGGCCTTCCAGTACTCCTGCGGGCGGAAGTCCAGGCGCTGGTCGTTGAACCAGTGACCGACGACCTGCTGGCCGCTGCTGGAGGTGACCGCCAGGTGGGACTGGACGGCCTTGCGGTCCTTGATCGGCTTGTCGAAGTTGATCGAGACCGGCATGCCGGCGCCGACGGTCGAGCCGTCCTCCGGGGTGAAGGAGCCGATGAAGCTGTTGTCGGGCGAGACGGTGGAGAAGGCCGAGTTCTCGGTGGCCTTGCGACCCTTGTCGTCCGTGGCCTCCGCGGAGACCTTGTACTTCGTCGAACGCTCGAGCTGCTTGTTCGGCTTCCAGCTCTTCTTGTCCGAAGATATTGAACCCTCGACGGGGGTGCCCTTGTCCGTCGTCATCTTGACGCTGGTGAGCGTGCCGTCACTGACCGTGACGCCGACCGCGTCGGCGGAGATCCCGGCGTTGGTGGTACCGCCCTTGGGTGTGATCTTGATCTGCGCCTTGGAGGCGTCCTTGGCCGCCGCGGCGTCGACCTGACCCTGCGACTTGCCCTTGCCGTCGCCGCCGCCGCTCTTGGCGTCGTCGTCGCCACCGCAGGCGGCCAGAGTCAGTACCCCACCGAGCACAGCGGCCGCGGCCACGAGGCCCTTGCGGCGCTTGCCGTACGTCATCACACGCATCTCCATCGTTCCTGGACCCCGGAATCCCCCGAGCCGATCGTGGGGCTCGTAGGGCTACACGTATCCCGGCTACTACTTAGGGAACGCCTGCGCCCTCCGGTCCGTTCCACGCCCCGGGCGATTGTGGGGAAGACCACGCCAGTAAATCCCCTCCGGGGGCAACCATGGCAAACGGGGTCTTGACAACGGCCTTACACAGGTTCCACAGGCCCCCGCACCCCCGCGACTTCCCCCCGGGCCACCGGTATCACTAACATCGTGTCAGTCGGGACTCGCCGAAGCTCCACGACCCCCAATCTCCATCGTCGCAAGGGGGATTCATCCTGTGACCACCCGTCGCCCGCTGCTCACCGCCGTCGCCGCCGGCACACTGCTGAGCGCGATGTGGTTCGTACCGAGCGCCAACGCGACGCCCGACCACCGCACGGCGAAGCCCCCGGCCGCCACAGCGCCGCGGACGTCCGAAGTGGCCCTGGCGGACACCGGCGGCGTGGACACCACGCCGTACCTCTTCGGTGGCATCGCGTTCGTGGCGGCCGGGGGCGCGATGGTCACGGCCGCCGTACGCAGGTCGCGCACGGCGGCTCGTTAAGGGCCCGGCCCGGGGAAAGGGCCTCCTCGGGCCCCCGGGATCAGGCCAGCGGGCCCGTGACGCTCTCGGCGGCCTCCACCAGGCCACCGGCCCGTACGAAGGCGTCCGCGGCGGCCAGGTCCGGGGCCAGGAAGCGGTCCCCGCCCGGGCCCTCCACACCGGCCGCGCGCACCGCGGCGATGACCGCCTCGGCGGCCGGGCCCGGCTTCAGGCCCTCGCGCAGCTCGATCGCCCGGGTGGCGGCGACCAGCTCCACCGCGACGACCTTGGCCAGCGCCTCGACGGCCGTGCGCAGCTTGCGCGCCGCCGACCAGCCCATGGAGACGTGGTCCTCCTGCATGGCGGAGGACGGGATGGAGTCGACCGACGCGGGCACGGCCAGCCGCTTCATCTCGCTGACCAGCGCCGCCTGCGTGTACTGGGCGATCATCAGCCCGGAGTCGACGCCCGCGTCCCCGGCCAGGAACGGCGGCAGGCCGTGCGAGCGGTTCTTGTCGAGCAGCCGGTCGGTGCGCCGCTCGGCGATGGACGCCAGGTCGGCGGCCGCGATGGCCAGGAAGTCCAGCACGTACGCGACCGGCGCGCCGTGGAAGTTGCCGTTGGACTCCACGCGCCCGTCGCGCAGCACGACCGGGTTGTCGACGGCGGAGGCGAGCTCGCGGTCCGCGACCAGCCGCGCGTGCGCCAGCGTGTCCCGGCCGGCGCCCGCGACCTGCGGCGCGCAGCGGATGGAGTAGGCGTCCTGCACCCGGGGGGCGTCGTCCTGGTGGTGCCCGGTGAGCCCGGAACCCGCCAGGACGGCGAGCATGTTCGCGGCGCTGGCGCCCTGCCCGGGGTGGGGGCGGATGGCGTGGAGCTCGGGGGCGAGGACCTTCTCGGACCCGAGCAGCGCCTCCAGCGACAGGGCGGCGGTGACGTCCGCGGACGTGATCAGCCGCGCGAGGTCGGCGCAGGCCATGACGAGCATGCCGAGCATGCCGTCGGTGCCGTTGAGGAGCGCCAGCCCCTCCTTCTCGCGCAGCTCGACCGGCTCGATCCGGTGCTCGGCCAGCAGCTGGCCGGCCGGCCGGACGACGCCGTCGGGCCCCTCGGCGTCGCCCTCGCCCATCAGCGTGAGCGCGCAGTGCGAGAGCGGCGCGAGGTCGCCGGAGCAGCCCAGCGAGCCGTACTCGTGCACCACGGGGGTGATCCCCGCGTTGAGGATGGCGGCCATGGTCTCGACGACGAGGGGGCGTACGCCCGTGTGTCCCGAGGCCAGCGTCTTCAGGCGCAGGAACATCAGCGCCCGCACGACCTCGCGCTCCACGCGCGGGCCCATGCCGGCCGCGTGCGAACGGACGATGTTGCGCTGCAGCTGGGCGCGCAGGTCGGGGCTGATGTGGCGCACGGCCAGGGCACCGAAGCCCGTCGAGACGCCGTAGACGGGATCGGGCTTGGCGGCCAGGTCGTCGATCACCTGCCGGGAGGCGGCGACGGCGGCCAGCGCCTCCTCGGACACGACGACGCGTGCGGCGCCGCGCGCTACGGAGATCACGTCCGCCGCGGTCGTTCCGTGCGTCCCCACCACCACAGTGTGCATATCCATATTCAGGCACCCTAGGGACTGAATCGCCAGCTGTCACTACCCCTTTTTCTCACGCCCTTCCCGTGCCCTCCTCCGGCTTCCCTCCTGCTACAACGCGTGCACGGACGCATGCCTTACCCCGAGCGCCCCCGGAACCGGCGGCGCTCCGTCCCCGCCCCCGGCACGGGCGGCGGCGGCCGGTCCGCCATCCGCACCACCGGATCCGCCAGGCCCCCGTCACGCCCCGCGACCACGGGCCGCGCCGACCGCGCCGCCTTCGCCCGGTACTGCGCCGCGTCGGCCAGCCGGAACAGCCGGCGCGCGGAGCGCACCTCCCCGATCGGGTCCCCCGTTGAGGCCACTCCGCACGCGACGCCCTCGCCCAGCTCCAACCCGGCGGCGCGACGGCACAGTTCGCCGGCCACCCGCACCACCTCGTCCGCCGCCGGACCCACCGTCAGCAGGCAGAACTCGTCCCCGCCCAGCCGCGCCGCCAGGGCGCCGGGCAAGCGCGCCCCGCACAGCGACAGCACCGACCCGAAACGTTCCAGCAGCCGGTCGCCCACCGCGTGGCCCAGGGTGTCGTTGACGGCCTTGAGGCCGTTGAGGTCGCAGACGACGAGGCTCACCACCGTGCCGTCCGCGAGGTGGGCCTCCACGGCCTCGTCCAGCCGCGCGTCGACCGCGCGCCGGTTGGCCAGCCCGGTCAGCGGGTCGGTGAAGGCGAGCCGCCGTACCTCCTCCAGCCGCTCGGTCTGGACGATCCCGGCGGCCGTCACCGCGGCCAGCACGGTGGCGAACTCGGCGTCAGCGGGCCCGAGGACGGGCGCCCCGACACGGCGCGCGACGTACAGCTCGCCCCAGGCCCGCCCGTGCAGCACGATCGGGGCGACCACGCAGCAGCCCCGCCCGCGGCGTCGCAGATCGGCGACCCGCTGGTGCCGGTACGCGCCGCTCCCCGCGTCCGTACGGGCACCCTCGTCCGGGCCGGCGGCGGCGCCCGCCTCGGTGGTCTCCACCCAGGCCCGCGGCTGCCCGCCCGTCCACTCCTCGTGGAGGAACTCGGTGATCTCGGGGTAGTCGTGGACGGGATAGGACTCGTCGGCGGGGAACCGCTCCTCCCCCGCCGCCCGGTCCCCCGCGTTCACCAGGACCCGCAGGCGGCCCCGCTCCCGCTCCCACACCGAGACCGCCGCGAACGTCCCGCCCAGCGCCCGCCGCGCGCCCTCCGCGGCGACCTCGACGGCCTCGTCGAGCCCCTGCGCCGCCGCCATGGCCTGCGACAGTTCCACCACGGCCCGCAGGCGGGCGTCGTGGTCGTCGCGGTCCCCGTCACCCACCACCCGAGCCTCGCATTCAGCCGCCGTGCGCGGCTTCCGCACTCCAGCGTAAGAACGTCGGACTCATTCCGCTTTACGACCGGGCCACGGATTGCCGTAAGCGGGCCACGGGTTTCCCGTCACTCGCCGGGCCAGTTCGGCTTCCGCTTGTCGTTGAACGCGGCGACGCCCTCGGCCCGGTCGCCGGAGAAGGCCACGGTCCGCCAGGCCGCGTCCTCCACCTCCAGCCCGGCCCGCAGGTCCAGCCCGTGCCCCAGCCGCAGCGCCCGCTTGGCCGCCCGCAGCCCGACGGGCGAGTTGGCGGCGATACGGGAGGCCAGGGCGAGCGCCTCGGCGCGGTCGCGGCCCTCCTCGACGACCAGGTCGACCAGGCCCAGCCGGCCGGCCTCGGCGGCCTCCACCCGCCGCGCGCTGAAGATCAGCTCGGCGGCCCGGGCGGCGCCGACGCGGCGCGGCAGCAGCTGGGTGCCGCCGCCGCCCGGGATGACCCCGACCGACACCTCGGGCAGCCCCACCACGGCGGTGGCGTCCGCCACGATCACGTCGCAGGACAGCGCGAGCTCGAAGCCGCCGCCCAGCGCGAAGCCGTGCACGGCGGCGATGGCCGGCACGGGCAGGTCGAGCACGCCCGTGTAGGCGGCGCGCGCGTACGGGCGCTGGCGGCCGAGGTCGGCGTCGGTGAAGGAGTTGCGCTCCTTGAGGTCGGCGCCGACGCAGAAGGCGCGTTCGTGGGTGGAGGTGAGGACGACGGCCCGTACGGCGCGGTCGGCCGCCAGCGCGGCGGTGGCCTCGGCGATGCGGCGGCCCATCTCCGTGGAGACGGCGTTCATGGCCTTGGGACGGTCCAGGACGAGCTCGGCCACGTGGCCGTCCTCGTGGCGGCGGACGGCGACCCACTCGCCGAACCGCTGCTCCTCCGTGCCCGGCTGCTCATCCCTGCTCAGCTGCTCACCCGTGCTCATTGCGACGACCTCCGGCGGACGTGAACGATCGTGAACCGACTGCCGGCGATCATCGCAGCCGCCGGGCGCGCCCGGAAGGCCCCGGCGGGCGGGCAGGCGGGAGGCGATCACCGCCCACCGCCCCGTCCGTCAGGTGTCCCGCCGCGTGAGCAGCCACGGCTCGACGACCCCGAGCCCGCGCACCGGCCGCTGCCACATCGGTTGCAGCGCGAACCGGTACTCGGCGTGCGGCTCGCCGGCCTGTTCGGCCGCCGCGACCTCCGCCTCCGACTTCGGCGCCTCGCCGCTGCGCGCGAGCTCCTCCGCGAAGGCGCCGTCCACCAGGACGGCGTCCTTCGGCGCTATCGAGGTCAGCCGGCTGGCCAGGTTGACGGTGGTGCCGAAGACGTCGCCCATCCGCGTGGTGACCGTGCCGAAGGCGATCCCGACCCGCAGCTCCGGCATCGTCTCGTCGTGGGTGAGCGTCTCGATGAGCCGCAACCCGATCTCGGCGGCCGTACCGGCGTCGTCGGCCGCGAACAGCACCTCGTCGCCCAGCGTCTTGATCAGCCGGCCGCCGTGCGCGGCCACCAGGTCGGCGGCGGTGGTCTCGAAGGCCTCGACGAGCTCGCCGAGCTCCTCCTCCTCCAGACGCCGCGTCAGCCGGGTGAAGCCGACGAGGTCGGCGAAGCCGACGGCGAGCCGCCGGTCGACCATCTCGGCGTCGTCGGCCGCCTGGACGACCCGGCCGGTGGCGGCGGCGAGCTGCCGCCGCCAGACGTAGACGAGGAACTCCTCCAGCTCGGGCAGCAGCAGCTCGACCAGCGGATAGGTGATCTCCGTGCGGGTCATGCCCTCCTGAGGCTCGGTCAGACCCTCCAGGAAGGAGTCGATCTGCCAGTCGGCGAGCCGCGCCGTGGTCTGCCCGGTGGACCGGGCCACCTGCACGGCCATGGGCTCGCTGAGCAGCCCCGCCTCCACCAGACCCGCGAGCCGGCGCAGGGCCAGCACGTCCGCCTCGGTCAGCGCCCTGGCCTGGCCGATGTCGGCGAAGCCCATGGCGCGCCAGAAGCGGGCCGCGAGGTCCATGGACACCCCGGCCGCGCGGGCGGCCTGGAAGGGGGTGTAGCGCCGCTCGGCGCCGAGGATCAGCGCCTCCAGCCGGAGCGCGAGGGGGTCTCCGCCCTCGTCGCCGCCCTCCTCGCCGAACTCCTCCTGGGCGGTTCGGCGCGCCGCACTGTCCGTCTCGTCGGCGGTCACCGGCCGCCCCCTGTCCGATCCGTGCGCACTGCCCTGCCGATCACTGCTTGCCTGGGTTCCCGGCACAACGATACGTCAGGTGTGCCGTAGCTCACTCTCCTGACGGCCCCGCGCTCACTCTTTACGACCTTTACGGGACTCCTTTACGCGCCCATTAAGACGCCCGGCCGCCCGGCCCGGCCGCCCGGGGTCCTCACGCCCCGGCCGGGCGCAGGTGGACGATGTCGCCCGCGCCCACCGGCCGCTGCACGCCCTCGGCGGTCGCCAGCACCAGCCGCCCGTCGCCGTCCACGGCCACGGCCTCGCCGACCAGTTCGCGACCGCCGGGCAGTTCGGCCCGTACGGTGCGGCCGAGGGTGGCGCAGCCTGCCGCGTACGCGTCCTGGAGCCGGCAGGCGGCGGGGTCGCCGCCGGCGGCGCGCCACGCCTCGTACCACTCCTCCAGCGAGCGCAGCACGGCCCGCAGCAGCGGATCGCGGTCGACGACGCGGGCCCCGGCGAGCGCCAGCGATCCGGCGGCGGGCACGGGGAGCTCGTCGGCGCGCAGCGAGACGTTGAGCCCGATGCCGACGACGACGCTGTCGCCGGCCCGCTCGGCGAGGATGCCGCCGGTCTTGCGCTCGGCGCCGTCGATGGTGACGAGCAGGTCGTTGGGCCACTTCAGGGCGGTGTCGACGCCGGCTGCGCGGGTGAGCGCGGTGGCGGTGGCGACGCCGGCGAGCAGCGGCAGCCAGCCCCAGCGTTCGACGGGCACGCCGGGGCCCGGGGTGAGGCGGACGGAGAAGAAGAGCCCGGAGCGCGGGGGCGCGCTCCAGGTGCGGTCCAGCCGGCCGCGGCCCGCGGACTGCTCCTCGGCGACGAGCACCGCGCCCTCCGGTCCGGCGGAGGAGGCGAGGTCGGTGTTGGTGGAGCCGGTTCGCCGGACGACGTCGACGGAGGTCCACAGGGCGCCGGGGCGCAGCAGACCGCGGCGCAGGGCGACGGGGTTGAGCGGCGGCCGGTCGAGATCGGACCAGCGGTTTCCGGAAGCGTCGGAGGGGGTCATGAAGGCCACCATAGGAGGAGAAGTGCGGGGGAAACCGGACGGTCGCGATGTGGCCAACGACGCACTGCCGCAGCGCATCCGCGCGGCTACCCTACGAACCGGTAGCACGGCCTGTCCCACCCTTACCGGACTGTCCCACCCCTCTGGACGAGCAGGAGCCGCATCCCGTGTCCGAGCCAGACGCCATTGGATTCGACATCCACACCACCGCGGGCAAGCTCGCGGACTTGCAGCGCCGGATCGAGGAGGCGACGCACGCCGGCTCCGCCCGGGCGGTGGAGAAGCAGCACGCCAAGGGGAAGCTGACGGCGCGCGAACGGATCGATCTGCTGCTGGACGAGGGGTCGTTCGTCGAACTCGACGAGTTCGCCCGGCACCGGTCCACCAACTTCGGCATCGACGCCAACCGCCCGTACGGGGACGGCGTGGTCACCGGCTACGGCACGGTCGACGGCCGCACGGTCTGCGTGTACTCGCAGGACTTCACCATCTTCGGCGGGTCGCTCGGCGAGGTCTACGGCGAGAAGATCGTCAAGGTGATGGACTTCGCGCTGAAGACCGGCTGCCCGGTCATCGGCATCAACGACGGCGGCGGCGCGCGCATCCAGGAGGGTGTGGTGGCGCTGGGCCTGTTCGCCGAGATCTTCCGGCGCAACGTCCACGGCTCCGGCGTCATCCCGCAGATCTCCCTGATCGTGGGACCCTGCGCGGGCGGCGCGGTGTACTCCCCGGCCATCACCGACTTCACGGTGATGGTGGACAGCACGTCGCACATGTTCATCACCGGGCCGGACGTCATCAAGACGGTGACCGGCGAGGACGTCGGCTTCGAGGAGCTGGGCGGCGCCCGGACGCACAACACCACCTCGGGCGTGGCGCACCACATGGCGGCGGACGAGAAGGACGCCATCGACTACGTCAAGGCGCTGCTGTCCTACCTGCCGTCCAACAACCTCTCCGAGCCGCCGGCCTTCCCGGAGGAGGCCGACCTGGAGGTCTCCGACGCGGACCGCGAGCTGGACGTGGTCATCCCGGACTCGGCGAACCAGCCGTACGACATGCACTCCGTGATCGAGCACGTGCTGGACGACGGCGAGTTCCTGGAGACGCAGGCGCTGTTCGCGCCGAACATCATCACCGGCTTCGGCCGGGTCGAGGGCCGCCCGGTGGGCGTCGTGGCGAACCAGCCGATGCAGTTCGCGGGGTGCCTGGACATCGACGCCAGCGAGAAGGCCGCCCGCTTCGTGCGCACCTGCGACGCCTTCAACGTGCCGGTGCTCACCTTCGTCGACGTCCCGGGCTTCCTGCCGGGCACCGACCAGGAGTACAACGGCATCATCCGGCGCGGCGCCAAGCTGATCTACGCGTACGCGGAGGCGACGGTCCCGCTGATCACGGTGATCACGCGCAAGGCGTTCGGCGGGGCGTACGACGTGATGGGCTCCAAGCACCTGGGCGCCGACCTCAACCTGGCCTGGCCGACCGCCCAGATCGCGGTCATGGGCGCCCAGGGGGCCGTCAACATCCTCCACCGCCGTTCCCTCGCGGCGGCGGAGACGCCCCAGGCGCAGGAGGAGCTGCGGGCGAAGCTGATCGCGGACTACGAGGACGCGCTGCTCAACCCGTACGCGGCGGCCGAGCGCGGCTACGTCGACGCGGTGATCATGCCGTCGGAGACGCGCCGCCAGATCGTGCGGGGGCTGCGGGCGCTGCGCGAGAAGCGCGAGGTGCTGCCGCCCAAGAAGCACGGCAACATCCCGCTGTAGGCCACCAGGGCCGCGCCCGTGCCGGGGCGCGGCGAGGACGATCACCGACGAAGGGACGCTGACGTGATCAAGGTCGTACGGGGCAACCCGACACCGGAGGAGCTGGCCGCCGCACTGGCGGTGGTTCGGGCCCGCGCGGCGGCGGGTGCCGCCGCCGCGCCCGAGGCCCCGGACCGTTCGGAGTGGTCGAACCCGGCCCGGCTGGCGGCGGCGCACCGTACGCCGCACCCGGGCCCGCGCGCCTGGCGCACGACGTACTGGCCCGCCTGAGCACGCCCGCCGTGCCGCGCCGTGGCGCCTGAGTACGCGTACTCAGGCGCCCTCGCCGTTCCGGGCCGACCATGGAGGTCATGCTCTGGTCCGACCCGTCCGACGAACCGCCCGAGGAACTGCGCGAGGCGCAGGACATGCTCAGGCGGGCGGGTCTCGTGCTGGCCGTGGGCGTGATGCTGCTGTTCCTCCTGCTGGGGACGCTCTGACACCCGCCCTCTTCGGCGTATCGCCGCCCGCCCCTTCCGTCACAGTCGCCTCATAGGTTTGTCCTGACCGCAACCACATTCGCCCGATTCACGTCATGGCCAGTGTTATGCCGCACATATCGGGACATCCGTGGGAGTCGGTCGGACCATGAACAAACCCGTACGCCATATAGCCGTCTTCAGCGGGCTGCTCGTGTTGTCTCTGCTCGTCCGCGCCACCTGGGTGCAGTTCGTCCGCGGGGACGAGCTGGCCGATCACGAGCACAACCGTCGCGTCGCCATCGCGAGCTTCTCCCAGCCGCGCGGCGACATCATCGTCGGCGGCCGGCCCGTCACGGGCTCGGCGACCACCGACGGCGACCTGAAGTACAAGCGCACCTTCACCGACGGCCGGATGTACGCGCCGATCACGGGCTACTCCTCGCAGAGCTACGGCAGCTCCTACCTGGAGGGCGTGAACAACAAGCTGCTCAGCGGCACCGACAACCGCCTCTTCCTCCAGCGCACGGCCGACATGATGTCCGGGAGGAAGCCGCGCGGCGGCGACGTGGTCACCACCATCGACCCCAAGGCCCAGAAGGCCGCCTACCAGGGCCTCGGCGACCGCAAGGGCGCGGTCGTCGCCCTCGACCCGCGCACCGGCGGGATCCTCGCCCTGGCCTCCACGCCCTCGTACGACCCGTCCGTCTTCGCCGGCAACGGCAAGAAGGACCAGGCCGCGTGGGACGCGCTGCAGAAGGATCCGGACAAGCCGATGAACAACCGGGCGCTGCGGGAGACCTACCCGCCCGGCTCCACGTTCAAGATCGTGACGGCCGCGGCCGCCCTGGAGAACGGCCTCTACACGGACGTCGACGCCGCCACCGACTCCCCCGACCCCTGGATCATGCCGGGCACGGTGACCCGCCTGCCCAACCAGAACCCCAACGCCCCCTGCAAGAACGCCTCGCTCAACGTCGCCATGCAGAACTCCTGCAACACCGTCTACGGCAAGATCGGCTCCGATCTCGGCAAGGACAAGCTGCGCGCGACGGCCGAGAAGTTCGGCTTCAACCAGGAGTACTTCGTCCCGGTCCGGGCCAGCAAAAGCACGTTCCCCCAGGACATCAACACGTCCCAGACCGCCATGGCCGGCATCGGCCAGGGCAGCCTGACGGCCACCCCGCTCCAGGTCGCCATGGTGACGGCCGCCATCGCCAACGACGGCAAGCTGATGAAGCCCTACATGGTCGAGGAACTGCGCGGCCCCGACCTCTCGACGCTCGAGAAGCACCAGCCGGAGCAGATGTCCCGGGCGGTCTCGCCCGAGGTGGCGAAAAAAATCCAGCGGATGATGGAGGACACCGCGACCAAGGGCACCGGCAAGGCCGCCCTCATCGACGGCGTCACCGTCGGCGGCAAGACCGGCACGGCCGAGCGCGGCGCGGGTCGGAAGAACCTGGCCTGGTTCATCTCCTACGCCAAGACCGCCGACGGCTCGCCCGTCGCGGTGGCGGTCATGGTCGAGCCCGACGACAACGTGCCGGACGAGGAGATCTCCGGCGGCAAGCTCGCGGGCCCCATCGCGCAGAAGGTCATGCGGGCGGTGCTCGGCAAGTGAGCCGGAGCCGGGTACGAGCGGGGGCGGGACCGGGTCCGGGACCGCCTACCCTGGCCCCCATGAGCAACCGCACCCCGTCCCGGCGCCTCGTCCTGGCCTCCCAGTCCCCCGCCCGCCTCGGCCTGCTGCGCCAGGCCGGCCTCGCCCCCGAGGTGATCGTCAGCGGGGTCGACGAGGACGCCCTCGACGCGCCGACCCCCGCCGAGCTGGCGCTGGTCCTCGCCGAGGCCAAGGCGGCGGCCGTGGCGGTCCAGGAGGCGGCGGCCGGGGCGCTGGTCGTCGGCTGCGACTCGGTGCTGGAGCTGGACGGCCAGGCGCTCGGCAAGCCCGCCGACGCCGAGGAGGCGACGGCCCGCTGGAAGTCCATGCGCGGCCGCTCCGGCGTCCTGCGCACCGGCCACTGCGTCATCGACACCGCCACCGGCCGCAGGGCCTCGGCGACGGCCTCCACGACGGTCCGCTTCGGGGAGCCGACCGACGCCGAGATCGCCGCCTACGTGGCCTCCGGCGAACCGCTGCACGTCGCCGGGGCCTTCACCCTGGACGGCCGGTCGGCACCGTTCGTCCGCGGCATCGACGGCGACCCCGGCAACGTCATCGGCCTGTCGCTCCCGCTGCTCCGGGACCTGCTCGCCGAGCTCGGCACCGGCATCACCGACCTGTGGGCCTGAGGGGGCCGGCGGGGCCGACGGGGCTCGGACGCGCCCTGGAGCGGCTCTAGAGCGGCAGCGCGCTGGTGGCCTGGCCGACCTGCTTCAGCTGGTTGAGCTGGTTGAGCTTGCTGAGGCCGTTGATGACGCCGGGGTGCAGGCTCTGGTCCTGCGAGGGCGCGACGTCCGGCGCCGGGGGCGCCATGGGGGCGCCCGCCGGCGGCTGAGCGCCCTTGGCCTGGCCCTGCCCCTGAGCCTGCTTGCCGTGGGCGGCCTTGGCGGGGGTGGCCTTGCCGGGGGTGGCCTTGCCGTGGGCCGCCTTCGCCGGGGCGGCCTTGGCGGGCGCGCCCTTGGCCGGCGCACCCTTCGCCGGAGTGCTCTTCGCGGGCGCGCCCTTCGCCGGGGCGCCCTTGGCGGGCGTGCCCTTCATGGGCTTGCTCTTCGCCGGAGTGCCCTTCCCCGAGGCATCGTTCGCCGGGGCGCCCCGCTCGGGCGCGGTGACGTGGATGTCGCCCGCGGTCGAGGACGGAGGCGGCGCGACCGGCGTCGGCGCGGCGACGGCGGTGGCCGCGGAGGACAGGGACAGTGCGGCGCCGGCCAGAGCGGCAGCGGCAGCGATGCGCTTGATCATGACTTCTTCAACGATGTCCGCCCATATCGGTCACGAACGGCTGAGCCGCCCGGGGGAACTTCGGGCACGCCAGGCATACTTCGCGGGCCGCGCGCCTGTGCGAATCTGGAAGGCCCGCCCGTACGCCCCGTGAAGGAGCCCGCCCGCCATGCCGCAGTCCCTGGACCGCGCCCTGGACCTGCTGGACGCCGTCGCGGCGTCCGAGGGGCCCGTGCCCGCCAAGGCGCTCGCCCGGCAGCTCGGCTGCGGACTGTCCACGGTCTACGAGCTGCTGGGCACCCTCACCGCGCGCGGCCACCTGGTCCGTACGCCCGCCGGCTACGCCCTCGGCTACCGCCTCCCGGCCCTGCACCGCGCCTTCCAGCGGCAGATGCGCCTGGCCGACGAGTTGCAGGAGCTCCTCGTCGCGGCCCGGCGCGCGGCGGGCGCGGACACGTACTTCAGCGCCTACCGCGACGGCGGTGTCGCCGTCCTGGCCGGTGCCGCCACCGGGCACCCCGCCACCGGCGGCTTCACCACGGGCCGGGACACCGTGCCGCACGCCACCGCCCACGGCAAGGTGCTGCTGGCGGCCCTGCCGCGCGCGGCCCGGATGCGCCAGCTGACGGTGACCGGCATGCCCGCCGTCACCCCCCGCACCATCACCTCGGCGGAACGGCTGGACGCCCAGCTGCGGCAGGTGCGACGGGAGGGCATGGCTGTGGAGATCGAGGAGTGCGCGTCCGGGGTGGCCTGTGTGGCAGTCCCTGTGCCGGTGCTCGCGCCGGGCGCGCCCGCGGCCGTGTCGGCGGCGCTGCCGCTCGACGAGTTCCACCGCCGCGGACGGCAGGTGACGGAGGCTCTGCGGCGGACGGCGGCGCAGGTCGCCACATTCCACGGCCTGCACGACATCAGCCGCCCTACCGGCGGGTAGATCTCTGGAAACGGACCCTCACCGCCCGGGACGGCACGCAAACTTTGTGTCACCCGTTCGTAGGGACTCCACAAAGAATCGGCGGCGTCGCTCGCGGGCGCCCGCCGAGACCTTGACCACAACATCAGGCGGCGGGCGCGCGAGATGACCCGGCGTACCGTGGAGGACCTGGGGACTTCGGTCCGGGAACGGCTCCCCTTTCACGCTCCGTGTGGGCAAGGTCACCCCGGAAGTCGGGTCGGCACAGAGTGTCGCCAGTACCTAAACTCACCTTGTTTCAAGGAGGGAGCCATCGTGCGCAAGGTGCTTATCGCCAACCGAGGCGAAATCGCTGTCCGTGTCGCTCGTGCGTGCCGGGACGCGGGGATCGCCAGTGTGGCGGTCTATGCCGATCC
>NZ_JBWKFM010000027.1:87150-96400 GCF_056434285.1 Streptomyces sp. NPDC044063 | reverse complement strand
CCCCCCCCCCCCCCCCCCCCCCCCCCCCCCCCCCCCCCCCCCCCCCCCCCCCCCCCCCCCCCCCCCCCCCCCCCCCCCCCCCCCCCCCCCCCGGTGCCGCCGGAGGGACGTGCCTCAGACCGCGAGGTCCGGGATCCGCCAGTCGATCGGCTCGTGGCCCTGCAGGGCGACCGCCTCGTTGATCTGCGTGAAGGGGCGGCTGCCGAAGAACCTCTTGGCCGACAGCGGCGAGGGGTGCGCGCCCTTGACCACGACGTGCCGCTCCTCGTCGATCAGGGGGAGCTTCTTCTGCGCGTAGTTGCCCCAGAGCACGAAGACCGCCGGGTCGGTCCGCTCGGCCACGGCGCGGATCACCGCGTCGGTGAACTTCTCCCAGCCCTTGCCCTTGTGGGAGTTGGGCTCTCCGCCACGCACCGTCAGCACGGCGTTGAGCAGCAGGACGCCCTGCTCGGCCCACGGCATCAGATAGCCGTTGTCCGGCACGTCGTAGCCCAGCTCCTCGCGCATCTCCTTGTAGATGTTGCGCAGCGAGGGCGGGGTCCTGACCCCCGGCTGCACCGAGAAGCACAGACCGTGCCCCTGGCCGGCGCCGTGGTACGGGTCCTGGCCGAGGATGAGGACCTTCACCCGGTCGAACGGGGTGGCCTCCAGTGCGGCGAAGACCTCCCCGCGCGGCGGGTACACCGGCGCCTTCGTCCGCTCGTCCTCGACGAAGTCGGTGAGCTCCTTGAAGTAGGGCTTCTCGAGCTCCTCGCCGAGGACGCCGCGCCAGGACTCGGGCAGCTGGTCGGTGACGGTCACAGGGCAACCTCCGGGTTCGCTTTCGTTCTCGGGGGAGAACATACCGGCGACCACTGACAACGCCGACCGGGGCCGTCCTCGCCCCGGTAGGACCCGGTGCCTCAGACCCCGGCGTTGAGGAAGAGCCCCCCGTCCACGACGAGGGTCTGCCCCGTGATCCAGCCCGCCGCGTCCGACAGCAGGAACGCGGCCGCGCCACCGATGTCCTCCGGGGCGCCCAGGCGCCCGAGGGGGTAGGGGGCCACGGCCTCCTGCTCGTGCCCCTCGTAGAGGACGGCGGCGAACCTGGTCTTCACGAGGGCCGGGGCGATGGCGTTGACCCGTACACCCGGCGCCAGCTCGTGGGCGAGCTGCAGAGTGAGGTTGATCATGGCGGCCTTGCTGATGCCGTACGCGCCGACGAAGCGCGACGACCCGAGGCCGGCGACGGAGGAGATGTTGACGATCGCCCCGCCGTTGTCCTTCTGCCAGGCCCGCCACGTCTGCTGGGCGAAGCCGAGCGCCGAGATGACGTTGGTCTCGAAGACCTTGCGGGCGACGCTGAGCTTGAGGTCGGCGATGGGGCCGAAGACCGGGTTGGTGCCGGCGTTGTTGACGAGGTAGTCCACGCGGCCGAACGCCTCCATGGCACGCTCGACGGCCGCGGCCTGGTGGTCCTCGTCGTGCGCCTTGCCCGGTACGCCGATCGCCTGCCCGGGACCGAGCCGTTCGACGGCCTCCTTCAGGGCGTCCTCGTTGCGGCCGGTGATGACGACGCGGTCGCCGCGGGCGACGAGCGCCTCGGCGATGGCGTAGCCGATGCCCCGGCTGGCGCCGGTGACGAGGGCGACTCTTCCGGTGAGCTCCCGCTCCTGTGCGGTCATGGTGTCCGTCCCTTCTGCCGTCAGTTGAGCGGGCCGCCGGCCACGTACAGGACCTGACCGGACACGAAGCCGGCCTGCTCACCGGTGAAGAAGGCGACGGCGTGGGCGATGTCGTCCGGCTCACCGACGCGCTGCACGGGGATCTGGCTCGCCGCCGCGGTCTTGAAGTCGTCGAAGCTCATGCCGACCCGGGCGGCGGTGGCGGCCGTCATCTCGGTGGCGATGAAGCCGGGCGCGACGGAGTTGGCCGTGATGCCGAACTTGCCGAGCTCCTTGGCGAGCGTCTTGGTGAAGCCCTGCATCCCGGCCTTGGCCGCCGCGTAGTTGGCCTGGCCGCGGTTGCCGAGGGCCGAGCTGCTGGAGAGGTTGACGATCCGGCCGAACCCGGCGTCCACCATGTGCTTCTGGCAGGCGCGCGACATCAGGAACGCGCCCCGCAGGTGGACGTTCATGACGGTGTCCCAGTCGTTCTCGCTCATCTTGAACAGCAGGTTGTCACGGAGGACGCCCGCGTTGTTGACGAGGATGACCGGCGCGCCCAGACCCTCGGCGATCCGGGCGACCGCCGCGTCCACCTGGGCCGAGTCCGAGACGTCGCAGCCGACCGCCATGGCCCGGCCGCCGGCCGCGGTGATCCTCTCCACGGTGTCCGCGCAGGCCGCCTCGTCGAGGTCGAGGACGGCGACCGCGCGGCCCTCGGCGGCCAGTCGGACGGCGGTCGCCGCGCCGATGCCGCGCGCCGCGCCCGTGACGACGGCCACGCGCTGCTCGGTGGTGGACATGCGGGTTCTCCTCACCTGGAAGACCGGTACGACCGGAAGCCTCGAACCTGAAAAGCAACCGCTCAGTAGCCTCGGACGATCAGACGCTAGAAGCCCCGTCGGTCACTGTCAACGGCCGAGGGGCCTCCCGCCCGCCCGTCATGTCAGCGGTCCTCGTCGGCCCGCTCCTCCAGGACTTCGACCAGGGCCGATGCCACGAGGGCGACGGCCCGGTCCGGGTCGTCGGTCAACCCGCGCAGGACCTCCCGCGCGGCGGTTCCCTCCAGCTCGACCAGCGCCTGGGTGAGGCGGATCCGTGTCGCCGGGTCCGCGGTGGGCGACGCGAGTTCACCGGCCAGGGCGGTCGTGATCCTGTCCGCGCAGCCGGGGTCCCGGGACAGCGTTCCCAGAGCCTCCGCCGCGTCCACGTCGCTGGAGCCCTCGACCACCATGCCGACGAGTGTCGGCACGGCCGCGGCCACCCCGTGCCGGCCCAGGGCCAGAGCGGCCCGCCCGCGCACCGTCGCGTCCGGGTCCCCGAGGGCGTCCGCGAGCACCCCGATCGCGCCCGGGGCCTCGGGCATCTCGGCGATCGCCAGCACCGCGCGCCGCCGGATGCCGGCGTCCTCCGAGCGCGCGGCCGCGGCCAGCGCCGCCACGCCGTCGCCGCCCGACCGGGCGAGTGCCCAGCGCAGAGCGCCCGCGACATGGGGGTCGGATTCGGCCAGCACCGCTCCGACCAGCACCTCGGCGGGAACCGACACCCCCTTCGACCCGGCCAGGACGGCCTGCTGCCTGCGCGCGGCGCTGGTCGAGTCGAGCCCCCTCATGAGCTCGACGACGCGCAGGACGTCCTGCCAGCCCGTGGGCGCCGACGCGTCGATCACACGGAGCCGCTCCAGCAGCTCCTGTTCCCGCGCCAGACGGTCCTCCGCCCACTGGATGAGGTCACCGACCAGGGCCGACGGGGTGAAGTCCGGGTCCTCCAGCGCGCGCCCGATCTGCTTGAGCGACAGCCCGAGGGACCGCAGGCTCTCCACATGGAAGATCCTGCGGACGTCCTCGGCCGAGTACTCGCGGTAGCCGCCGACGGTGCGGCCCGTCGGTCGCACCAGCCCCAGGGCGTCGTAGTGCCGGAGCATCCGGGTGCTCACCCCGGAGTGACGGGCCACATCACCGATCAGCAATCCGCGGCCTCCCGGGTCTCCGTGGCGTCGACCGGCTCGGCGGTCCCGCCGGCCTCGGTGTCCCCCGCCGCGGCCTCGACCTCGGCGGCTCGCTCCGGGCCGAGCCTGACCATGCGCTTCGCCTCCTCGATCGCCGCGTCGAAACCGCTCTCCGGGTTCCGCCTGAGCAGCTCGGTGGCACGGGCGTGCGCGGCCACCTCCGGGTCGGGGTGCTCCGCGGCCTTCGCCAGGGCGGGCTTGATCACGTCGCCCAGGTCGACGAAGGCCCGGCTCAGGCTCAGCTGCACGCTGCGGTCGCCGCGGCCGAGCTGCAGGACCAGCTCGTCGACCAGGTCCTTCTCCTCGCCCTCGGGTACGAGGGCGACCGCGACGCGCCACGCGGTCCGCGCGACCTCGTCGTCGGGGTCGCGCAGCATGTCACGGGTGATCCAGGCCCATGCGCTCTTGTCGTCGATCTTGGAGAGCGTGTGCAGCGCCTGGCTGCGGGCCTGGTTGCGCTCGGACTCGAGCTCCTTGCGGAGACGGGGCAGGGTGATCTCCGGCGAGAGGCGGGTCAGCGCCCAGGACAGCATGTCTCGCACGAAGAAGTCGGGCTCGACCGCGCACCGCTCGACGAGGGTCTCCAGGAAGACGGGGTCGAGGCTCGAGCCGGCCGCCAGGGCCGCCTGAAGCCGGACCGAAGAGTCCTTGGCACCCAGGGCGTTGATCAAACGGGTGTGCTGCGCGGTCACGTTGGTCGTGTTGATCGGGACCACCTCCTGCGCCCAAGTGGAAACCTTATCACCGTGTCAAGGTCAAGCCCGTGACCTGCGGATCGGAAAATCCGCAGGTCACGGGCGCGAACAGGTCCGCCGAGGACCCGTCAGGACGTCCGGCGCGCGAGCACCCGGTAGGTGTTGGACAGGCCCCGGCCGCCCCCGATCGACGCGGAGACCCGGTCCACCAGATAGGCCAGCGCGAGCGCCGGGACACTCGCGTTGAAGGCGACCTTGCGCACCAGCGCGCGGGCACGCGACGGAGGGGCCGGCCGCCACGCCAGGTCCTCTCCACCGATCAGCCCCGCGTTGATCGCCAGGACCGCGGCGCTGACGACGTCCTGCCCGTTGTGCGGTTCGGCCCGCTGTTCGGAGACGACGGTCAGTCCCAGGGAGCTCAGCTCGGCGCGCAGGTTCGCGATCGGGATCATGTGCAAGTGCTGGGGCTGCAGCCAGGAGATCCACCACTTGCCCAGGAGCCGGGCCCAGGCGCACTCCGGGTCGGGCAGTTCGATGGCCAGGTGACCGCCCACCGGCAGGGCCGCCGCCGCGGCGGCCATCTCCGCCTTGGGGTCCGCGGTGTGCTCCAGGTAGTGGTACATGCTGATCACGTCGTACTCACCGGCGAACCCGGGGGCGAGGTCGACGAAGCTTCCCTGGTAGGCCTTGCGGATCCGCCCCTTCTGCTGGGCTATCAGCACTCCGTCGGTCCGGTCGAGGCCGTCGAACTCGGTGTCCGGCAGCAGCCTCTTCGCGTCGGTCAGGAAGTGCCCGTGCCCGGTGCCGACATCGAGCCACTGCTTCGGCCTGCCCTGCGCGGCGACCATGCGGGTCCGCCCGTCGTGCCCGGCGCGCTTGGTCCCGAAGATCTTGTTCATGTTCTCTTCGCCGAGACCGTCGTAGAAGTCCCGGTAGTAGAACTCGAGTCCGTCGTCGTTCAGCCGGGGGTTCTGGAAGACATGCCCGCAGTCCTTACAGGACTCCAGGACGAAGACGCCCGGCTTGTGCTGCATCACGTCCGTCGTCCGCAGCAGGACGCCGAGCCGCTTGGACTCGCACCACGGGCAGGATTCCCTGCGCTCCTCGAAGAACCTGGCGGTTCCGGCGGCGAGGTCTGACAGGTAGGCCGGTCGGCGCTGGGCGACCGCATCGCTTCTCGTGGTCATGCGCGTGATGCTAACCGTTCGGTGTGCAACTGGGCGCGATCATGACCGAATTCGCTCGGCGATCGAAAGGATGAAGTCCGCTCATGACGACACCGCCCGTGCCGCGACTGCCGATTGTGACGGTGTAGTAGTGAAATCAGGGGGCTGGTACGGTGCGTTGACGGTGATCAAGGGGGAAAAGGATGCCCGCAGCACTCTTACCGCATGACGGTCTCCACCGGCCCGGGCCCGTCGTGGCCGTCGTCGGCGCGGGCGGCTTCCTCGGCAGAAGCGTCATGCGGACACTGTCCGGAGCCGGGGTCGAGGTACTCGGGTTCACCAGCGCGGCACCGGCCGTTCACGGAACGCGGCTCGACCCCGCGCTCCACCGCTGCGACGTGGTCCTCTATCTGGCGAGCCGGATCAGCCCGGCGATCGCCCAACGCGAACCGGAGCGCGCCGCACAGGAGATCGCCTCCTTCCGGACCTTCCTCGACGCACTCCGCGAGCACCCACGACGACCGGTCGTGACGCTCGCGGCGTCGGGCGGCACCGTGTACGACCCGCGGAGCGAGCCGCCGTACGACGAACGGTCACCCGTGGGCCCGAGCAACGTCTACGGCAAGGCCAAACTGGAGCAGGAGGAGGCGCTGGCCCGCGCGTCCGACTGGCTCGCCCCCGTGACGCTGCGGCTGTCCAACGTGTACGGCCCCGGACAGCGCACCACCGCGGGGTACGGAGTGATCGGGCACTGGATGCGGGCCCTGCTGGCGGGCGAGCCGCTGCGCATCCTCGGGGACGGCGGGTCGAGCAGGGACTACGTGCACGTCGACGACGTGGCGAACGCGATGCTCGCCGTGCTGGGCAGGGCCGCCGAGCTGCGTGCGGCGGACCGGCCGACCGTGCTCAACATCGGCGCCGGGACACCGACCTCGCTGGACGAGCTGCACCGGCACCTGGAGGCCACGGTGGGCCGGCCGGTTCCCGTGGAACGCGAACCGGCCCGCCCGTTCGACCGCGGGGACGTGTGGCTGGACGTCCGCCGCGCGGCGGACGTGCTCGGCTGGCGGCCGGGGATCGGCCTCGCCGAGGGGATCGCCGACACCTGGCGGTACCACCTCGGCACGGAACGGGAGCCGGCCCGCTCGGCACCCCGGCCCGACGGCCGCTAGCCGTCTCAGCCCTGCGAGGGGCGGCGCAGCACCGCGATGATCACGCCCACCGCCGGGTCGTCCTCGATCAGCCAGTGCAGCCGCTTCTCGCCGGGGCCCGCCTGCAGGATCTTCTTGATCTCCGGCGGAACCTCGTTGTGCTTGGCGTACTCGTAGACCGCCCCGTAGAACCGGTGCGCCGTGTACTTGGTGTGCTGGCTGATGTCGGTGACCTCGACGACCTCCAGGCCCGCGGCGGAGGCGAACGACGTGTAGTCCGCCGCCCGGACCAGCGGAGCCGTGTGCCACGACTCGATGACCTTGGCCAGCGCCGCCTTCTGCACCTTGTCGACCATGCTGCCCTGGATCCTCTTCAGCAGCGAGGACTTGCCCGGACCGGCGGAGGCGGGGGTCCGCTCGACGAAGTCGGTGAGCGCCACCGAACCTCCGGGCCGCAGCACCCGGGCGATCTGCTGGAGCACCTGGACGCGGTCCGGCATGTGCACGATGGACTCGAGCGCGAGGACGTGGTCGAAGGAGTTGTCGTCGAAGGGCATCTCCAAGGCGTTGGCGTGCTCGAAGCGCGCCCGGTCCGCGCAGCCCTCCCGCTGCGCACGGGCGTTGGCCAGTTCCACGTCGCGCGCGCTGATCGAGATGCCGACCAGTTGCGCACCGGTCCTGGTGGCCAGTCGCACACCCGGCGTGCCGACACCGCAGCCGACGTCGAGCACCCGGTCGGCCGGGCCGGGCCCCAGCTTGTCGATCAGGATGTCGGACAGCCGGTCGGACGCCTGCTCGAACGTGCTGTCGTCCTCGGGGCCGTTCCAGTAGCCGTAGTGCATGCTGCCGCCCTGGAACTGGGCGATCAGTCCGTTGGCCGCATCGTAGAACGCGCCCACTTCCTCGGGCTTGGGAAGCGATATACCAGTGCTCATCGGAACTCCTCAGTAGACACGGTTCCACCTGCCGAAACGCGTCGAACGCTACCAGCGGGGAGGCCCGTTGGGCAGCGGTTCCGGATCTTGAACACCGCGCGGGCCGGGAGAGGAAGGCAACTCCCGTGATCTTTCCATGGGGGGAGGTATCACGCGTAGGGTGTGGCCAACGAGTCTGGGGGACGATCTCGTCACACACCAGGCCGCGTAATGCTTGCTTCCCCCGAACCGATCCGAGGAAGTCCTCATCATGCGCGTGCTGTTCACCGTCAACCCTGAGAAGAACATATTCCTGTACCTCGTGCCGATGGCGTGGGCGCTGCGCACGGCCGGCCACGAGGTGCTCATCGCCAGCCAACCGCGCTTCGCTCCCACCATCACCCAGGCGGGGCTGACCGCCGTGCCCGTCGGGACCGACTTCGACAAGTGGCAGTTCGGCCGCCAGTACCCCGAGCTGCTGGAGTCGATCCGGCCCGGGCTGACCCCGCCGTGGGACGTGGCGGAGGACCCGGAGGGCACGACCTGGGAGCGCATCTCGCAGAGCCACAAGGCCGCGGTGGAGGGCGCCCACGGCGGCGAGGTCGACGCGGTGATCGACGACCTGGTGGCGTTCGCCCGCCACTGGAAGCCGGACCTGGTGGTGTGGGACTCCTTCAGCTACATCGGCCCGATCACGGCGAAGGCCTGCGGCGCGGCGCACGCGCGGGTGGTCTTCGGCGCCGACGTGTTCGGCGCGACCCGTGACATCTACCTGCGGTTGAAGGCGCAGCAGCCCGTGGCGGAGCAGGAGGACCCGCTGGCCGACTGGCTGGACGGCCGCGCGCGCGCTTTCGGCGGCGAGTTCAGCGAGGACATGACGACCGGCCATGTGACGATCGACCAGTTCCCGCGCAGCCTCCAGCTCGAGACCGGACTGGACGTCCTGCAGACGCAGTTCATCGGCTACGGCGGCCCGGCCGTCGTACCCGACTGGCTGAAGACGGCTCCGAAGCGTCCGCGGGTCGGCATGACCCTGGGCCTGACCGCGACCGAGGTCTTCAACGGCTACAACATCCCGCTCACCGAGATCCTCGACTCGCTGGCCGAGCTGGACATCGAGCTGGTCGCGACCATCGCCGAGAGCGAGCAGCAGAAGCTGGGGACGGTCCCGGACAACGTCCGCCTCGTCCCCTTCGTGCCGTGGCACGCCATCGTTCCCACGTGCTCCGCGGTGATCCACCACGCGGGCGCCGCGACCCTCGCGACCACCGCGCGCCACCCGGTGCCGCAGCTGTCCCTCCACTACCACTTCGACCAGCCGATGCTGGCCCGCAAGCTGGCCGAGCAGGGTGCCGGACTGGAGATCCACACCACGCAGGCGACCGGGGAGAACATCAAGGAGAGCGTCCACCGCCTGCTGACCGAGCCCCGGTTCGCCGAGCGCGCGACCGCGCTGCGCGACGAGATCCTGGCCGCCCCCTCGCTCAACGACCTGGTTCCGCAGCTCGAGGAGGTCGCGGCCAAGTACCGCGCCGGCTGATCGGTACGGGGGCGGGGGGGGGGGGGGGGGGGGGGGGGGGGGGGGGGGGGGGGGGGGGGGGGGGGGGGGGGGGGGGGGGGGGGGGGGGGAGAGGGGGGGAGGGGGGGGGGCGGGTGGGGGTCCGTCTGCGCGG
>NZ_JBWKFM010000027.1:0-87140 GCF_056434285.1 Streptomyces sp. NPDC044063 | reverse complement strand
TGGGTGGTGAAGAAAGAGCCCATGATCATAGGCTGGTGGTGGGGTGTATGTGGTCCCTCATTCCCCCCCCCCCCCCCCCCCCCCCGCCCCCCCCCCTCCCCCCCCCCCCCCCCCCCCCCCCCCCCCCCCCCCGGCCCCATGTCGTGCCCGGGCCGGGCTACTCCGCGCCGACGCGCACCGGCAGGGCCCGCAGCGCCCGCAGCACCGTGCCGGGCTTCCAGCGCACGTCCGCCTCGTCGACGTCCAGCCGGATGTCGGGGAACCGGTCGAGCAGCCGGCCGAACGCGATCTCGGCCTCCAACCGGGCCAGCGGGGCGCCCACGCAGTAGTGGATGCCGTGGCCGAACGCCAGGTGACCGCCGGTCTCCCGGGTGATGTCCAGCTTGTCCGCGTCGGGGAACTGGTCCTCGTCGCGGTTGGCCGCCGCGATGGCGACCACCACGAGCTGGTTCTCCGGTATGACCACCCCGCCCAGCTCGACCGGTTCGGTGGTGAACCGCAGTGAGGCGGTGTTGACCGGGCCCTCGTAGCGCAGGAACTCCTCGATGGCGTTGGGCAGCAGCGAGCGGTCGGCGCGCAGCGCGGCGAGCTGGTCCGGGTGGCGCAGCAGCGCGAGCACGCCGTTGCCGATGAGGTTCACCGTCGTCTCGTGGCCCGCGACCAGCAGCAGGAACGCCATCGAGACCAGTTCCTGGGCGCTGAGTTTGTCGTCGCCGTCGCTGGCGTGCACCAGGTCGGTGAGCAGGTCGTCGGAGGGGTTGGCGCGCTTGCTCGCGACCAGCTCGTCGAGGTACCCGAGCAGGGCGGGCGCGGCTTCGGCGAGCCGCTCCGGGTCACCGGAGAGCTGCGCGGCGACCCAGCCGCGGAACCGGTCCTGGTCGAGCAGCGGGACGCCGAGGAGCTCGCAGATCACCGCGATCGGCAGCGGGGCGGCGAAGGCGCTCATCAGGTCCACCCGGCCCTCGCGCTCCATCGCGTCGAGGAGCTCGGTCGTGACCTCCTCGATCCGGGGGCGGAGCCGTTCCACGGCCCGCGGGGTGAACACCTTGTTGACCAGCTTGCGCAGGCGGGTGTGGACCGGCGGGTCGGAGTTGAGCATGTGGGCCGACAGCTCGGTCGCGAACATCAGCCGCGTTTCCTCGCTGTCGGTGTTCTGCTCGATCACCTTCTGTCCGACCTCGACGTTCTTGGACAGCTTGGTGCTGCTCAGGGCGGGACGGGCGTCCTCGTGGCGGGTCACCATCCACACGCCCAGCCCACCCGGCGCTGTCACCTTGCTGACCGGGGCCTCCGCCCGCAGGGCGCTGTACAGCAGGTGGGGGTTCTGCTCGAAGGCCTCTTGTTCGGCCTGACTCGGCATCGGGCTGCCGTCGCTCATCGACACAACTCCTCGATCATGCTCTGTCGACATCGGAAAACCATGCCGAACGGGTGGTGGGGGGCACAGCGGCGTCACAGCGCCGCCATGAACGCCCGGAAGTCGTTCATCGACTTCACGTCGTTGCCGAAGCGGTTGACGGCGCTCACGTGGCGGGAGCCGTCGCCCGGTCCGGCGATGTACTTCACGAAGGTGGCCAGCGTGCCGCTGGGGCCGAGGTCGACGAACGTCGCACCGCCCGCGGCGGTCGCCTTCTCGATGGTGCGGGAGAACTCGACGGGCTGTCGCACGGCCGCCCAGATGCCGTCGGCGGACACCTCGCCGACCCTGTCGGCGGTGGCGGACGAGACGATCGGGACCCGCGGCGGCGAGAAGCTCAGCGGGGCCATGAGGCGCCGGGCCTGTTCCTCGACGGGATCCATCAGCTCGGTGTGCACGCCGTAGTCGACGGGCAGCCGCTGGCACAGGACGGACCTCGCCTCCAGCGCGCGCTCGAGCGCGTCGATGTCGGCGGCACGCCCGCTCACGACGAAGTTGCCGTCGAAGTTGCGCCCCGTCACCCAGCAGTCCGCGAACAGGGCCTCGTGCGTCCGCAGGAGCTCCGACGAGCCGAAGACCGCCAGCATGCCGGCGCGTGGGGTCCTCTCCTCCAGCAGGCGCGCGAACTCCACCGCGAAGCCGATGCCGTCCTCCAGGGACAGTGCCTCCGCCACCACGGCCGCGGTGATCTCCCCCAGGCTGTAGCCGACGAGGAAGTCGCACTGGTGGCCGAGTTCCTGGACGACTCGCGTCAGGCTGTACTCGACGCAGACCAGCGCCGCGCTGGAATCCGGCAGGGAGTCGAACGGGTCGCTCCTGTCCCGCCGGGGGTCGAAGACCGTGTCCAGCAGCGACTTCCCGAGGAGGGGCGAGGCGATCTCGTCGCAGTGGTCCAGCCAGAGCCGGTAGCGCGCGTTGCTCTCGTACAGCTCACGCGTCATGTGGAAGTACTGGGACCCCTGTCCCGAGTACATGAAGACAACGGGTCCGGTCATCGCCACTTCCGCAGGCAGATCGCCGAGCTCAGGCCGCCGAACCCCATGCTGAGACTGATGGCGGTCTCGAACGCGTACGGCAGCGACTCCTCCCGCACCCACCCGAACGAGGGGTCCACCGGGTCGGCCAGGTTGCGGGTGGGGTGCAGCCGTTGCTCCCGCATCTGCAGCAGCGTCGCCACGACCTCCACCGCGCCGGCCGCGGTCAGACCGTGCCCGGTGATCGACTTGGTGGCGTTGATCCGCGCGTCGCCCAGGCCGCACGTGGCGAGGGCGCGGAGTTCGGTGTCGTCACCGATCGGCGAGCCGGTCCCGTGCGGGTTGACGTACTCGATGTCGCCCGCCGAGAGGCCGGCCTCCGCCAGCGCTCCCTCGATGACGCTGATCTCCCCCGCCAGCGAGGGATCGGGGTTCCGGTTGCCGTCCACGGCGGTGGCCGTGCCGATCACCCGGGCGTACGGCTCGGGGTGGTGACGGGCGCCCTCCCGCTCCACGACGACCGCTCCGCAGGCCTCGCCGAAGACGAACCCGTCCCGCTGCCGGTCGAACGGCCGGCACGCCGCGCCGGGGTCGTCGGCGAAGCGGTCGGACCCCATGGCGCCCATGGACCGGAACGCCAGGAACTCCCAGTACGAGAGGTCCATCAGCGCCCCCAGGGCGATGCACACGTCGACCTGGCCCGACCGCACGGCCCGTACGGCCTGCAGGACGGCGAGCTGGCCGCTGGCCGAGGCGCCGCCCAGCGTGTGGGCGAAGCCGCGGACGGGGAACAGCTCGGTGCACAGCCCGCACAGGTCGCTGTCCATGAAGGTCAGGCCGTATGTGGGGCGTACAAACTCCGGATGGTCGGCGTGCCGGGCGTGCGCCTGCGTCAGCTCCCGCTGCTGGACGTTGGACCCGCCGACGACCAGACCGATGCGGCTGGGGTCGGCGTCGTCGAGAGCCGCCTCGTGCCAGGCCTCGGAGAGTGTCGCCAGGGCGACGCGGGCGGACAGGGACGCGGTGCGCAGTACCCGGGCGGGGATCGCCTCGGGTACCACCAGCTCCGCGATCTCGGCGCCCAGGAAGGGCGCCGCCGACTCGTCGCCCGGCAGGGTCCTGCCGGGCCGGCGCATCGGGGCGAAGGCGTGGCGGCCTTCGAAGAGCGCGGTGGTGAACTCGTCTTTGCCCTGGCCCACGGCGGTGGTGACCCCGAGGCCGGTGATCACCACATCGCGCTGGTCAGGAAGCGGACTTGTCATGGATGAGCTTCGCCAGTTCACCGATGTTGTTCGCGCCCGCCAGCTCGGTCAGCGGGATGGTCACCTCCAGCGCCTCCAGCGTCATCATGATGACGTCCGCCCGGTCCATGGAGTTGGCCCCCAGGTCCCGCAGCGAATCGGTGGCGACGAAGGTGTGGCCGTCGAGTTCGGGCATGACCTCGCACGTGTGCTTCACGACCAGGTCGAACACTTCTTGAATGGACATGTCGTCAACCGCCTAGATACCGGGATTGGATGAGGTCGCGAACCTCGGGCTGGTGGAAGGTCTTGTCGTGCATCGCCACCTCGCGCTCGATGTACGAGGGGAGTTCGGCCCGCAGGTCCGACACGAGGTGGTCCTTGAGGGTGATGAGGGAGACCCGCGGCTTCTCGGCGAGGTTCTCCGCCAGCTCCAGCGCGTAGGGCAGGACCTCGGCGCGCCGCAGGACGGGGAAGGGGACCCCCCGCTCCTTCAGGTCGCGTCCGTAGAAGGTCCTCGCGGACAGCAGCATGTCGTGCCCCAGGCTGAAGCCGAGCTTCCTGGGCAGGATCAGCGTCGCGCCCATGCCGGGAGTGAAGCCGTACTGCATGAAGTTCGTCGTGTAGACGCTCTCCTGGCTGAGGACGACGAAGTCGGCGAAGAGCCCCATGGCGAACCCGCCGCCGATGCCGTGCCCCTGCATCGCGGAGATGACCGGGACGGGACAGTCCAGGGCCAGCCCGTAGATGTTGGAGTCGGTGAAGCTGATCCGGCGGTCCTGGATCTGCAGCAGGCTCTCCTTGGTGCCGCCGCTGGCGAAGTAGTTGTCGTAGCCCGTGAGGACCACGGCCTTGCACCGCCCGTCGGCCGCCACCCGCTCGAACGCCTCGCTCAGGCCGTTGATCAGCCGGCCGGAGAACGTGTTCTTGTGTTCCCTGTCCTGCATGGTGATCTGGACCACGCCGTTTCCGACGTCGGTGTAGCCCACCGGTTCGTCCCGCATGCGCTACTCCTCCTCCCAGGGGAACTGCCCCGTCCGCACGTAGCGCGAGATCTTGGCCAGGTTCTCCGGGTCGGAGAAGACCTCGCGGTTCGCCTCGATCGCCTTCTCGCGGGACGCGACCAGCGTGTCGTCGAGCGCTCCGAGGTATTTCTTGTAGCGCGCGACGCCGGTCTTCGGCAGGTAGCGCAGCCGCAGCAGGTGCTTGCGGAGCAGGTTGGCGCTGTTGTCCTCGCAGGCGTCGACCAGCTGCCAGTCCAGTGCCTGCCGGGCGGTGACCGGCTGGGTCATCAGGGTCAGGTAGTTGGCCTTCGCGACGCCGACCTTCCTGATGAGGAAGGGCATCACGCACGCGGGCATCAGGCCGAACAGCAGCTCCGAGAGGCTGAAGACCGTCTTCTCCTCGCACAGGACGACGTCGCACGCGGCGACGAAGCCCACGCCCCCGGCGTTGACCCTGCCGCGCACGTGCGCGACGGAGACGAACGAGCCCAGGGCGATCGACAGCCAGAGGTCGTACAGCGCCTCGGCGTGCGACCGCTCGTATCCGTCGCCCCGCGGCGCCGAGCTGATCTCCTGGAAGTCGGCGCCCGTGCAGAAGACCTCGGGGAGGCCTTCGAGCACGAGCACCTTCGCGTGCTCCTCGCAGAACTCGACGACCCTCGCGCACTCCTCGACCAGGCGGCCGCTGATCCGGTTCTCGTCGTCGGGCCGGTTGATCCGCAGGAAGCAGATCTCGTTGTCGAACCGGACCTCGACGGTCTCGTACGCGACGCCGGTCAGGAGACCCACTCGTACTCCCGGTGGAACTCGTTGATGCGCTTCAGGAACAGCCGCTCGCGGCTGAGCGCGGCCCTGGCCTCGGGGACGCCGGCGCCGGCGAGTTCGACGTTGCGCGTACCGAACCTGACCGCGTCGTTGTTCTTGAGCAGCAGGTCGTACTGGGCCATGTCCAGCTCGTACCGGTCGTCCAGGGACGCCGCTATGCCCATCCGGCGCAGGTGCGTCTGGCTCTCCGGGCGCACCACCCCGCTGAAGAACTCCGAGCAGCATCCGGAGCCGTAGGAGAAGCACCCCACGCGCTGGGGGCCGCCGGACAGGTCCGCGTTGTCGATGGTGCTGGCCAGCGACAGCATCGTGGTGGCCCCCATGACGTTGCCGACCCGCCGGCAGTACGTCAGCCCCGGCCCCATGCGGCGCGTGAAGTCCTCCTCGATGGCCGCCGGGCGCGCCTTGTTCATCTTCCGCATCAGGTTGCGGTGCGCGCCCTTGACCATGCCGCCGAAGGGCGTGTGGAACGCCAGGTAGCCGAAGGTGTCGACGAAGTCCACGTCACCCACGCGCCGCTGGTACTCCAGGAAGGCGTTCTCGCAGCAGTCGAGGTAGGACAGCAGCGACAGCTCGGCGTTGCCCGCCTCGCTGTCGGGCAGCGGCCGGCAGGTGTCCATCACCTCGTGGCCGTAGTAGCCGCTCGCGCCCACGTCGATCTGGAAGATCTTCGGGTTGTCGCTGACCAGCATGGCGACCGCGCCGGCCCCTCCGCTGGGTTCGGCGAAGGACCAGTCCTCGGAAAGGGCGTCACCGCCTTCGGCCACCATGAACCGGGTGAGGTCGGTGGCGATCACCAGCGCCTTGGCGCCCGGCGACGTCTGCGACAGCACGAAGTTCGCCGCGGTCTGCAGCGCGGCCACACCCGAGTAGCACGCGACCTTGATCTCCATGAGGCGGCAGTTGCGCCCCAGCCCGAGCAGGCTGTGGAAGTAGGTGCTCATCGACTTGCCGAAGTCGAAGGCCGACTCCGTCGCGGTGATCACCATCTCGATCCGGTCGCGCTCCTCCTCGCTGAGCGCGTCGATGATCGGCTTCGCGGCGTTGACCCCGAACGTGACCGGATCCTCGTCCGGCAGCGCGACGGTCTTCTCCTTCATCAGGAGGTTCTCGAACCGGGCGGTGTCGAGTCCGCGGTGGACCGCCAGCTTGCCGACGTCCACATAGCTCGTACCCGCGAAGACGTTCATCGCCTCAATGCCCACGGGCATCATGAGATTCCTCCCCCTGGGCGACGCCGGCACATACGCCTCACGTCAACCCTCCCGATCCGCCACACTAGTTGACCGTCTCGATCTCAGTAAGATCAAAGTAGCCCTGATATCCGATCATGTACACCGCCGCCCGGTGGCCGAAAAGCACCGTCGCCGGAGTGGCGGTCTCCAGGTCCCGGTACTCGCCGACCGTGGACCGCACACGGGTGCCGACCGGATGACGCTCGTTCCACCGCCGCACCAGCTCCTGCGCGGACAGGGGCGGCTCGGCCACGGCGGGCCGCGGCCGCTCCTGCGGCGCCTCCCTGCGGATCTTCCCGATCAGCTTGGTCAGGACGTTGCCGTGCCCCAGCTCCTCGAACTCCATCTCCCCGAGCCCGAGCAGGTGCTCCACACTGTCCGACCAGCGCACCGCGCTGGTCAGTTGATCGGCCAGGAGTTCCTTGGCCCGGTGGTCCTCGTAGGGGCGGGCGGTCACGTTCGAGACGACCGGGACCTTCTGCGGGGCGAAGTCCACGGTCTCCAGGAAGCGCGCGAACTCCCGGCGCGCCGGCTCCATGTACCGGGAGTGGAAGGCGCCGCTGGTGTTCAGCGGGGCGAACAGGTGTTTTCCGGACTGGAAGAGCGGCCGGGCCGCCTTGATGTCCTCCGGCGGCCCCGAGATCACGATCTGTGACGCGGAGTTGAAGTTCGCCAGGTCGATCGAGGTGAGGCCGTTGTCGTCGAGGATGGTCCGGATCTCCTCGGCCGACGCGTTGAGCACGGCCGCCATCGCGCCCTCCTGCGCCTGGGCCATCAGCTCGCCCCGCTTGCGCACCAGCCGCAGCCCGGTCTCGAAGCTGAAGCATTCCGCGGCCAGCAGGGCGTTGAACTCGCCGAGGCTGTGCCCGGCGAGGTAGTCCGGTGCCGGCTCCGATTCCTGCAACTTCTTGTAGTACGACAGCGCGTTGACGACGTAGAGGGCGGGCTGGGTGAACTCGGTCCGGTTCAGCCGGTTGTCCGGGTCCTCCAGGCACAGCTCCTTGATGGAGTAGCCCAGGATCGAGTCGGCCGCCCGGGTGAGCGACGCGAACTCGTCGAACAGGGTGCCTCCCATCGTCTTCTTCTGTGACCCCTGACCGGGGAAAACGTAGGTCTTCACGACAAGCCCTCTCTGTTCTCGCCACCCTCGCGGGGCGCGTGCGTGGTCACCGGGTCGGGGCCGGCCGCTTGGCGCGGCGGCGACCCACCCACTTCTTGGCGTTGGCGATCCGGTTCTTCTCCCTGCCGCTGGAGTAGAAGACCTTGCAGAAGGCGCGGATGGCGGACAGCGAAGGCTCGTCGCTGAGCATCATGAAGTGGTTCGACGAGTCGACATCGGTCCGCTGGAAGTCGGGGATGCGCCGCTCCCACTCGCTCCAGTACACGACGTGGTCCAGCGCCTTGGCGTCGTCCTGGGTCGACAGCACCGGTTCGAGGTCACCGTAGAAGAGACCGCTGCTGTTGCGGAAGTAGAAGCAGGTCACCGACTCGGGGCGGGGCAGCGGCGGCACCTCGTACTCCAGCACCTGGTACGCCTCCAGGACGCGGATGTTCCGCTCGATGAGTGCGCGCACCGCGTCCGTCTCCCCGACCAGGCCCCGCTGCCGGGCCAGTGGGAGCAGCTCGTCCAGCAGGTCGTCGGCGTCGCGGCTCAGGTCCACCTCGTAGCCCGCGATGAACGCCGCGGGCGCGTCGGGGTCCGCGGGCCCGGCCCCGGCTCCGGCCTGCAGCAGCGCGTTCACCTGTTGCAGCACCATGTCCTTGCGGGACATGGTCCTGGCCTTGACCTCGTCGCCGTACATCGTGTCCAGCATGGTGATCGTCTCGACGACGCAGTCCGCTTCCTGGAGCTGGCGCGCGACCTCGTAGGCCAGCATTCCGCCGAGCGAGTACCCGCCCAGGTCGTACGGGCCCTCGGGCTGGACGGTCCGGATGATGGCGGCGTAGTGGGCCGCCATCGCGGGGACGCCCGTCAGCGGTTCGCTGTCGGTCATCCAGCCCCTGGCCTGGATGCCGTAGAAGGGCCGTTCGATGCTGTCGGCGACGGCACCGTACGCCTCGACGCCGCCGAGCCCGCCGTGGAACCAGAAGACCGGCCTGCCCTCGCCGCTCCCGTTGAGGTGGACGACCTCCGGTATCCCCGCCGGTCCGCCGGAATCCGGGGAGTCCGTCCGGGGCGCGGCCCCGAACCGGCGCACCAGGTCCCGCGTCGAGCGGCAGTCGGTCAGCTCGCCCAGACTCGCCCCGGGGGTGACCCGCTGGATCCGCTGGAGCAGCTGGGTCGCCAGGATGGAGCTGAAGCCGAGGTCCTCCAGCGGGGTGTCGAGGTCGAGGTCCGCTACGGGCAGGCCGAGGAGGTCGGCGACGAGGGCCGGGATCCCGTCCGGCGCGGGGCGCGGCTCCGGCTCCGGCTCCGGGGCTTCCGTGGGCGGTGCCACGGCCGCGGTCCCGTCCGGCCGGCCGGGGTTGACCCAGTGCCGCCGCCGCTCGAAGGGGTAGGTGGGCAGTGCCGAGAGCACCCTGCCCGCGCCCTGGACGCGGTCCCAGGGCACCACTCCTCCCCGTGCCCAGAACAGGGCGACGTCCTCCGGCCGGTTCTCGGCGAGGAGCTGCCGGACGAGCGCCTCACCGGCCGACCCGGTCAGCAGCGCGCCGATGTCCGCACCGTCACGCCGGGTGTCGCCGGTGAAGAGCGGTACGGGGGCCGTGTCCGCCGCCCCGTCCCGCAGGAAGTGCTCCAGGCCCTCGACGAGCTGCTTCTCGTCCTCGGCGACCAGGGCCAGCCGGTGTTCCATGGCCTCCCGTCCGCTCTGGAGCGTGTACGCGAGATCGGCGACGGACAGCCCCTCGTGGGTCCTCACGAACTCCAGCACCCGGTGGGCGTGGGCCCGCAGCCGGTCCGCGGTGCGGGCCGAGAGGACCACGATCCGCGGCTCCGGGACGTCATCGGCGGGCACCGGAGCGTCGGCTGCCGGGAGGTATTCCTCGACGACCAGGTGGGCGTTGGATCCGCCCGCCCCGAAGGCGCTGATGGTCGCGCGCCTCGGATACTCCCGTCGCACCCCGTCGATCTCGACCACGGGCCGGTCCCACGGAGTTGCTCGCTCCGGGAGGTAGAACGCGGTCCCGTCGAGCTCCAGGCCGGGGTTGAGCCTGCCGCGCAGCAGGGGCGGGGTGAGCCGGCCGTGCCGCATCTGCAGGACGACCTTGCTGAGCTGGGCGACGCCCGACGCCGCTTCGAGGTTGCCGAGCGTGGACTTGACCGTCCCCAGCGCGCAGAAGCCCTCGTCCGGCGTGTGCCTGCCGAAGACGTTCCTGAGCGCCGCGAACTCGATGGCGTCGCCCATCTGCGAGCCGTTGGCGGACGCCTCGACGTAGCTGACGGTACGCGGGTGCACCCCTGCTCTGCGCAGGTTCTCCTCCACCAGCTCTTCCTGCTGCTCGACGCTGGGCACCATGGGGCCGCTCGTACGGCCCTTGTGGTTGACCGCGCTCGACCTGATCACCGCCAGGACCTCGTCCCCGTCATCGACGGCACGGGACAGGGGCTTGAGCAGGACGGCGCCGACGCCCTCCGCGGGGACGAACCCGTCGCCGTCGAGGAACGCCCTGCTGTCCGGGCCGCTGCCCATCAGACCCGTCATGCGCAGCCCCAGGTACTTCTTGGGGTGGAGCGAGAGGTTGACGCCGCCCACGATCATCAGCTCGCTGCCGCCCCGGCGCAGTTCCTCGCACGCCATGTGGAGGGCCACCAGCGACGAGGAGCAGGTGGTGTCGACCGCCATGCTCGGCCCGCGCAGGTCGAAGAAGTGTGAGACCCGGTTCGCCACGGCGCTCGCGGAGACCACCGACGTGATGGACTCGTGGACGACGTCGGACGACAGCAGCTGGTACTGCTGGTACATGGTGCCGACGTAGACTCCGACGCGGCCCCCGTGCCTGGTCCGCAGCCTCTCCCGGGTGTACCCGGAGCTCTCCAGCAGGGTCCACACGCATTCGAGGAACAGCCGGGTCTGCGGGTCCATGATCGCTGCCTCGCTGGGCGCGACGTTGAACAGCAGCGCGTCGAAGTCGGCGACGGAGTCGAGGAAGCCGCCCCACCGGGGGACCTCGCCCGGCTCGCCGGTGACCGGCTCCCGGTCCCAGCGGTCCGCCGGCACCTGGGTGACGCCGTCGCGGGCGGCGACCAGGTTCTCCCACAGCTCGTCCAGGTCCGCGGCCCCGGGGTAGCGGCCGGCGAGACCGACGACCGCGATCGGCTCCTCCTCGCGGGGTCCGGCCGGTGCCACGGAGGCCTCGGCCGGCCGTACGAAGGGCTCGGGCGCGGTGTGCGCCCGTGCGGGCGGTTCGGCGACCGGCCGCTCCGGTACGGCGGTGGGCCGCTCCGGCGCGGCACCGATGCCCAGGAGCGACGCCAGCGCGTCCGCGTGGGCCCCGAGGAGGTACCGGCCGAGGTCGTCGATGCACTGGTGCTCGAACAGCAGTGTCTTGGACAGCGAGCCGAGGTCGGCTTCCAGCCGGTCGGTGATGGTCAGCGCCAGCACCGAGTCGATGCCGTACCGCTCGAAGGGCGCGGCCGCGTCGAGGCGGCGCGCCGGGACCTGGATGGCCTCCGAGATGACGGTGCGCAGGTACCCGACGACCTTGGCGTGGGCGGCCCCGCGATCGGTGGCCCCGCGGTCGGTGGCGGCGTGCGGGCGGTCCGCGGCCGGGAGGGCGGGCGCCGGCTCCGGCCGCGGGTCCTCGCGCAGCACCGTCCGCCTGATCCTCGTGGCGTCGCCCGCGATGACCAGGACCTGGGTGTGGGCGGCGTCGAGGGCGGCGTGGAGCGCCTGTACGCCCATCGCGGCCGGCATGGGCGCCATGCCCAGCCGCTCGCGCATCACCGACTCGGTGCGCTCGTCGACGCGCATCCCGCCGTCGGCCCACAGCGGCCAGTCGACGGACACGCTGGCACCGGCCCGCAGGCCCCGCTCCACGAGGCCGCTCCTGTGGTGGGCGTAGGCGTCCAGGAAGGCGTTGGCGGCGGCGTAGTCGGCCTGCCCGATGTTGCCGAACACCCCGGCGACGGCCGCGAAGGTGACGAAGAAGTCCAGCGGCAGGTCCTTGGTGGCCTCGTCGAGGTTCACCACGCCCGCCACCTTCGGCGCGAGGACCTCGCGGCACTCCCTCGGCGTCTTGCGCCCGACGAAGTTGTCCTTGACGATCCCCGCGGCGTGGACGACGCCGTTCAGGGTGCCGTGGTCCCGGACGATCCCGTCGACCAGGGCCTTGACCGCCTCGGCGTCGCCGACGTCGACGCGGGCGTGGCGCACGTCCGCCCCCCGCCCGCGCCACTCCGCGATGAGGGCTTCCTGCTCGGGGCGCAGCGGTGAGCGGCCCGCCAGGACGACGGTGACGTCGCCTGCCCCGGCGACCGCGTCCGCCGCGACGAGCGTGCCGATGCCGCCGAGCCCGCCCGTGACCAGGTAGACACCGCCGTTCTTCCACGGGACCCGCCGCTCCGGCGGTGCCGTGTGCTCGGCCCAGGTCAGTGCCTCGGCCTCGGCACCGCGGAAGCGTACGCAGTCGCTCCCGGTGCGCCGGCCGCCCTCGGCCACCTGGGAGACCAGGCGGTCGGTGCCGGCGTCCGCGTCGACGAGCACGGCCTGGACCAGCAGGGCGGGATCCTCCGCCCGCGCGGACTTCAGGAGCCCGAGCAGGCCCAGCGCCAGTGCCCGGTCGCCGTCCTCCGGGACGACGAGCTGCACCAGCACGGGCTGCCGCGCGGAGCCGGGCAGGACATGCCGGACGTGCTCCAGCGCCTGGACGGCGTAGTCGGTGAACCGCCCGGCCGGCCCGGCCTCGGCGGAGGTCAGGCGCAGCACCTCGGCGGACGGGTGGCGGGCCGCCAACGCGTCGGCGAGCCCGGGCATGTCGCACAGCAGCACGACGTGCCGCGAGGGCTCCGGCTCCGCGCCGTCCCGAGCGGTCGCCTCCCACACGGGCAGGAAGGTGACGCAGGTGTCGCCGGGTTCCTCGTCCAGAACGCGGTAGGAGATGCCCTTCACGCGGGCGCGCACCTCGCCCCGCTCGTCGCAGAGGTCGATGTCGAGCTTGAAGACCTTGCCGTCCTTCGCCGTGCCCGGGCTGTAGCGGATCCACGCCCACATGCCCTCCGTGCACGGGCCGAGGATCTCCAGCTCGTCCAGGGCGAACGGCAGCGACGGCTTCATCCCGGAGACGTCCAGGGCGGACTCCGGCGCGGACGCCGCCCCCATGCCCAGGGAACCCTGCAACATCGAGTCGAGCAGGCTGGGGTGCAGCACGAACGCGTCCAGGGTGTCGCGCACCGTGCCGGGCTGCGCGAGCCGCACCAGGACCTCGTCCCGGCCGATGTGGAGGCGCTCGACACCGCGGTGCGCGGGGCCGTAGTCGAAACCGATCCGCTCGTACAGGGGGTACAACCGCGCGGCGTCGAGTTCGGCGCGGTCGCACGCGGCCCTGAGCCGCTCGACGTCGAGCACGGCCGGCGTTCCGGGCTTCCGGATCGCCTGTCCTCGGCTGTGCACGACGGCGTCCGCGCCGGTGATCGCGAAGTCGATCACGTCCCGGTCGCCGGGGGTGAGCGTCGTGGTGAGCGTCACCGGGCTCCGGTCGACCGTCACGGGGCGCGCCCACACGACGTTGCGCAGCGTGATCCCCGGCGTGTCCCGGTCCGGCTCGGCCAGCTCGGCGGCCGCCCTGGCCATCTCCAGACAGGCGACGCCCGGCAGGACCTTCCGCCCCTTCACCACATGGTCGGTGAGGAAGTACTCGCGGCCGGTGAAGGTGGACGCGTAGCGCTGCGAGCGGAACGTCGAGGTGTTGACGTGCAGCAGCGGATGCGGTGCGGACTCCACCGGTTCGAGCGCCGCCGGGCGCTGGGCGGCGGGCACCCAGTAGCGGTCGCGGGCGAACGGGTAGGTCGGCAGCGGTACGCGCACGGGCCGCCGCCCGGCGAACAGCCCCGCGTGGTCGAGGTCGTACCCCTGGGCGTAGAGGTCCGCGACGGTCGACAGCAGCTCGGTGAGGGACGCGGCGTCGGTGGCCGAGGCCGACCGGCGGACGCAGTCGTTGCCGTAGCCCTTCAGTGCGGCCCGCTCGCCCTGCCCGCGCTCGGCGGGCCCGCCGACGTGCACCTTCGGGCCCGCTCCGGTGGCCAGCCACTGGCGCAGCGCGTGGACGAGCTCGTCCTGGCCGCCCGCCACACAGGCCAGGCGGTGCGGGAGGTGCCTGCGCCCGAGCAGCAGGGTGAAGCTCACGTCGCCCAGGTCGAGCCCGGGGTGCGCCGCGCAGTGCGCGACCAGCCGCTCGGCCTGCTCGCGCAGCTGCTCCGCGCTGTCCGCCGACAGGGTGACGAGGTGGACCGGGTGCGCGCTCCCCTGCCGGGCGACGTGCGGTGCCTCCTCGATCACCATGTGGGCGTTGGTCCCGCTGACGCCGAACGAGCTGACGGCGGCGCGGCGCTTCCCGTCCGTGCCCGCCTCCCAGGGGCGGTCCTCCGTGTTGACGTAGAAGGGGCTGTCGGCGAAGTCGATGTGGGAGTTCCCCACTTCGAAGTTGATCGAGGGCGGGATGCGCCGGTGCCGCAGCGAGAGCAGGATCTTGAGGACCCCGGCGACGCCGGCGGCGGTGATGGTGTGCCCGAGGTTGGACTTGACGGAGCCCAGCGCGCAGAACTCCCGCCGGTCGGTGTAGCGGCCGAAGGCCCGCTTCAGCGCGTGGTACTCGATGGGGTCGCCGAGCTTGGTGCCCGTGCCGTGCGCCTCGACCAGCTGGATGCCCTCCGGGTCGATCCCGAACATGTCGTAGACGGACGTCTCCAGGCGCTCCTGGGACTTGGCGCTGGGCGCGGTGATGCCGTTGGACGCCCCGTCCTGGTTGATCCCGGAACCGCTGATGACGCCGTGGATGTGGTCCCCGTCGGCGAGGGCGTCGGCGAGCCTCTTGAGGACGACCACCCCGACGCCCTCGCCCGGCACGAACCCGTCGGCTCGGTCGTCGAAGGTGTGGCAGCGGCCGCTCGGGGAGAGCATCCCCGCCCGGCCCGCGAGCCGGTAGAACTGCGGCGTGCACTGGACGGAGACGCCGCCCGCCAGTGCCATCTCGGTCTCGCCGCCCCAAAGTCCCTGGCAGGCGAGGTGGATGGCGACCAGCGAGCTGGAGCACGCCGTGTCCACGGCGACCGCGGGGCCCTGCAGGTCGAGGTGGTAGGAGATCCGCGCGGGCAACGCCGAGAGCGCGTTGCCCCACATCGCCGGCGCCGGGACCTGGTCGCCGAAGAGCGCGGTGTACCCGCTCTCCTGGCAGCCGACGTACACCCCGCAGCGCCTGCCCCGGGCGGCGGACCCGGCGTAGCCCGCGTCCTCCAGCGCCTTCCACGCCTCTTCGAGGAACACCCGCTGCTGGGGGTCCATGTAGGTGGCCTCGACCCCGGAGAGGTTGAAGAACGCCGGGTCGAAGCGGTCGTGGTCGTCGATGAAGCTGCCGTGCCTGCACTCCGGGGCGCCCGGGGGCGGGTCCGGCAGATCCCAGCGGGAGACCTCCTCGACGAGGTCGTCCCCCCGCACCAGGTGCTCCCACAGCGCCTCGACGTCGGGCGAGCCGCCGAACCTGCCGCTCATGCCGACGATCGCGATCGGTTCACGGTCCGAGGGGGACGGCCGTGCGGCGGCGGCGACCACCGGTGCGGGCTCCGACGGGAGCGGCTCGGGCTCGGCGGTGACGGTCGCCGGCGCCACGGGCAGCGAGGCGGCGGCCTCCGCCCGGTGCTCGTCGAGGACGTGCGCCGTCAGCTGCCGGACCGAGGGGTGGTCGAACAGGTCGGTGGTGCCCAGTTCGATGCCGAGTCGCTCGTTGATCTCGTGGATCAGCCGGACGCCGATGATGGAGTCGACGCCGTAGTCCATGAAGGCGTCGTCGGCGTCGATCCTGGCCCTGTCGACCTTGAGGGCCTGTGCGAGCTGGTCGAAGACGACGTCCTCGACGTGCTGTTCCAGCGCGTCGTCGGTGACCGGCGCCCCGCTCGCGGGGCCCTCCCGCCGTGGCGCGGGTCGCGCCGCGGCGGCGGCCTTGGGGCTACGGTCGTCCGACCGGGTGCCGGTGTCGTGCTCGGCCTCCTGCCGGATCACGCCGTCGCTCCGCGCGGCGACGATCTGGTACCCCAGGTCGTGGAGGCCCGCGCCCGGGAACGACACGGTGTCGAAGCCCTCGTCCTCCAGCACCTCCGCCCAGGACTCCGGGGACAGGCCGGGGCAGCCGGGGATGCGCAGCTCCGCGTCCTCGTAGAGCCACCAGCCCGTCAGCAGGCCGAACGTCAGGTGGGTGAAGAGCGAGTTCGCCGACATCTCGTTGGCGAGCAGGACGCCGTTCTCCTTGAGCGCCGCCTTGGCGTTGCGCAGGGTCCTGCGGATGTCCCTCGTGGCGTGCAGGACGTTCGTGGCCAGCACGATGTCGAAGCTGCCGAGCTCGATGCCCTGGGGCGCCAGCGGCTTCTCGACGTCGAGGAGGCGGTAGTCCAGGTAGGGGTGTTCCGGTCCGTACTCCCGCTCGGCGTGCATGAGGAACGACCGCGACAGGTCGGTGTAGCAGTAGGTCTCCACGTGGGACGCGAACGGCTCCAGCCGCTGGAAGACCGTCCGGCTGCCTCCGCCCGTGCCCGCGCCGATCTCCAGGATCCTGATCCGGGCCCCCTGGTCTCCCTTCACGACGGCGCGCACGACGGCGGCCGCGGTGTCGGCCAGGAGGCCGTTGAAGAGGTCGGTGACGGCGTTGCCCTGGTAGATCCCCTCGACCAGCTCCATCGAGGAGTTGGGGAACAGGACGTCGGTGGCGGGGACGGCTCCGGTGAGGATCCGGGGCAGTGCCCGGAGCGTGGCGTCGAGGAGCCCGACCTGAGCGCGGAGGTCCGCGGTGGCGGCCCAGCGCGCGCTCCGCTCCTCCCACTCCGCCCACAGGTCACGGCTGTTGGCCGCGACGGCGGGACGCGCATGGGCCGGGTCGCCGTGGAGGTGACCGCGGATCAGGAGCTGTCGCACCGACTCGACGGCCCAGCGGCGCAACTCCTCGCCGACGGGGAGTCCGGCGATCGCCTCGTCGACCGAGGGAGCGCCGCTGTCCGCGAACAGCCCGGCGCCACGCAGTTGATCGAGCAGAAGCCTGCCGAGCAAGTGCTCGTCGATGACCGCGTCCGCGTCACCGGGAACCGCGGCGCGGGGGACGTCCGTGCCGGCCGCGATGTCCCGGCAGAGCCGGTCCAGTTGCACCGGGGCGCCCGTCCGGGCCGTGGTGATGGTCTCCTTGCGGGTTGTGCCCCACATCTACGCGTTACCCCCCATGTCCTTGACCAAGCCGAGTTGGTCGAATGCCCCGTCGAGAAGAACGTCGAGAGCGGACATGCCGTCAGCGGGCGTGATCGAGCCCGCGCCCGCCCTGCTCATGCGCTCTTGATGCTCGGGGGTGGCGACGACGCCGACACTACCCCAGTAACCCCAGTTAATGATCTTTACGGGGAACGAAGTTTTCCCCACGAGGCTTTGGGCGTAGGAGTCCTCGAACACCGAGCCCGCCACGTAGTTGGACTGTCCGGGCGCCTTCATGAACGAGTTCATCGAGGAGAAGAACAGCATGAAGTCCAGCGGCTCGTCCCCGAACACCTGCGCCATCCGCACACTGACGTCGATCTTGGCCGTGACGGCCGCGCGGAAGCGTTCCTCGTCCATCCGCTCGATGCCCTGGTCCAGGAGGACGATCGCGGAGTGGACCACGCCGTGGACGACCGCGTGGCTCCGCTTGATCTGCTCGTAGGCGCGCCGCAGCGACTGCCGGTCGGTCGCGTCGGCCCGCACGTAGGTGGGGGCGGGGCCCCACTCCGCCAGCCTCCGCAGCTTTTCGCGGATCGAGTCGTCCTCCGCCCGCCTGCCGATCCAGACGACGTGGGCGCCGTAGGAGCGGATCAGGTGTTCCGTCCACGCCTCGCCGATGCCACCGGCACCGCCGATCACGACGTACGTGCCTCCTCGGCGGTACGTCGGACGGTCCGTGGACTGCTCGGGCGTGCCCTGGAGCGGCAGGAGCGTCTGGAGGTACCAACGGTTCCGGCGGTGCGCCCAGACGCTGCCGCGCTCGGCCTCGGGCAGGGCCATGATCTCCGCCAGCGGCAGGTCGTTCCCGCCGTCCAGGTCGACCAGGCGGACGTTCCAGCCGGGGTACTCCTTGGCCACGGAACCCATCAGGCCGTGCACACCGGAGTGGGTCGGGTCCACCTGCTCGCCCCGCCGCACCCGCTGGCTGCGTTCCGTCAGGACGGTCACCTGGAGCGGGCGCTTGCCGTACCCCGTGCGCAGCAGCGCCTTCAGCGTACGGAAGCAGGCGTAGAGGCCGCCTTCCTGCGCCTCGACCAGTGCGTCGCCGGCTCCTCCCGCGGCCTCGGCCGGGGCCGGCGCCCAGATGATGTGGTCGATCGGTCCTTCCCAGGCCAGCAGCCGCTCCGCGAGCGTCTCCACGGTGTCGGCGGTGCCGACCGGGAACCGCTCGGCGCCGGGAAGGGCCGAGCGGATCCGCTCCCACTGCCCGGGCCCGCCGATCACGACGACCCGGCCGCCCGGGCCGGCCGTGCCCACCGGTTCGGGCCTGGGCACCACGTCCCAGACGGGCTTGAGCAGGACGTTCGTGCCAGGGGTGGTCGGGGCCCCGGCCACGGGCGGCGCCACGGCAGCGGCCGCGGGGGCGACAGCGGGGGCTTCGGCGGGGGCTTCGGCGGGCAGGCCGAGCCAGTAGCGCTCACGCGCGAAGGGGTAGGCGGGCAGCGGTACGCGGCGCGGCGTGCCCTGCGGGTGGAGCAGGGCCCAGTCGACCGGGACGCCCCGGACCCAGCGGTCCGCGAGTTCCTCGCCCTCCGCGGTGGTCAGGACACCGCCCGCGGGGACGATCGGCTCCTGCCCCACGGGGGACGCGGCCTTGCCCCGGCGGGCCTTGACCCGCCCGGTGAACAGGCCTTCCGCCGGACCGCCGGCGAGGTACCGCGTCACCTTCCCGACGAGCTCCCCGTGCGTCGCGGCGGTGAAGGCCAGCCGCCACGTCATCGCCTCGCGCCCCGTCTGGAGCGAGTACGCCAGGTTCCGCAGGGGGACGGAGGGATGCGCTTCGACGTGGTCCTTGAACCGCTCGGCGACCGCCCCGAGCTGCTCCTCGCCCTTCGCCGACAGGACGAAGACCGACGTCCCGGCGGTCGTCACCGGCTCGGTGTCCTCGTCCCCGCGGTCGTACTCCTCCAGCACGAGGTGGGCGTTGGTGCCGCTGAAGCCGAAGGAGCTCACGGCCGCGCGACGGGTCTCACCGTCGCCCACCTTCCACGGCGCCAGCTCGGTGTTGACGTAGAACGGCGAGTTCTCGAAGTCGAAGTGCTCGTTGGGGGTCTTGAAGTGCAGTGTCGGCACCAGCTGCTTGTTCTTCATGCAGAGCAGCGCCTTCTGGACGGAGGCCACGCCCGCGGCCGCCGAGGTGTGCCCCACGTTGCTCTTGACCGAACCGATCGCGCAGTAGCCGACCTTGTCGGTCTTCTCCCGGTACACGGAGGCCAGGGCCTCCAGTTCGATGGGGTCGCCGAGCTTGGTTCCCGTTCCGTGCATCTCGACGTAGCCGATGGAGCCGGGGTCCACGCCGTACCGCTCGTACACGTCCTGCTGGAGCTCCCGCTGGCTGGCGGCGTTCGGCGCGGTGATGCCGTTGGTCCGCCCGTCCTGGTTGATGCCGGAGCCGCGGATGACACCGTGGATGGTGTCCCCGTCGCGCTCGGCGTCCGCGAGCCGCTTGAGGACGAGCGCGCCCACGCCCTCGCCCGGCACGAACCCGTCGGCGGCGTTGTCGAAGGTCTTGCACCTGCCGTCCGGCGCCAGCATTCCCGCGCCGCACATGCTGATGTACGACTCGGCGGTCAGGTAGAGCGTGACGCCGCCCACGAGCGCCATGTCGATCTCACCGCTGCGCAGCGCCTGGGTCGCGAGGTGGGTGCCGACGAGCGAGGACGAGCAGGCGGTGTCGAGGGCGATCGCCGGGCCCTTGAGGTTGAGGATGTAGGCGATGCGCGCGGCCGTGATGGCGTTGCTGTTGCTGGTGGCCGAGCTCGCGTCGCCGCCCTGCTCCCGCATGAGCGCGCTGTACTCGTTGCTCATGATGCCCAGGTAGACGCCGCACTTCCGGCCGCTCAGCCCCTGGACGTCGTACCCCGCGTCCTCGAACGCGTGGTAGGCCTCCTGGAGGAAGAGGCGCTGCTGCGGGTCCATCGCCTCGGCCTCGGCCGGCGGGATGCCGAAGAACAGCGGGTCGAAGACGTCGACGTCGTCGAGCAGCCCCATCCACTTGCAGTAGACCTTGCCGGGCTGGTTCGGCCGCGGGTCGTAGTACTCGCTGACGTCCCACCGGGACGCCGGGATCTCCCGGACGCAGTCACGTCCGTTCGCCAGGTTGTCCCAGTAGTCGTCCAGGTCGTCGGCGAGCGGGTACTTGCCCGCCATGCCCACGACGGCGATCGCGTCGGCGGGGGCGGCGGGCCGGGTGCGGGCCGGCGCGGGGACGGGTGCGGGGGCGGGGGCGGGTGCGGGTGCGGGGGCGGGTGCGGGTGCGGGGGCGGGTTCCGGCTCCACCACTGGCTCGCGCACCGTCCTCCCGACCTCCGCGACGACGCGGGCGGCGAGTTCCTGGACGGTCGGGTGGTCGTAGAGCTTGGTGGCCTGCAGGGCGATGCCGAACCGCTTGTTGATCGCCTTGATCCACTCCACGCCGACGATCGAGTCCAGCCCGAGGTCGGTGAAGTTCGCCTCCGGGTCGATCTCGTCCTCCGCCAGGTACAGGGCTTCGGCGAGGCTGCTCAGGAGTTCGGCGCGCGCCTCCTCCTCGTCGAGGGCGGGTTCCCCCTCGACGACGACTTCCTCGACGACCTCGTCGACGACCTCGCGCACGACCGCGGGCGGCTCGACCCGGACCCGCGGCCGTTCCTGGGCGGTGGGCAGCAGGGCCTTGAGGTGGGCGGCCAGCCCGTTGACGGTGGGCGTGTCGTAGAGCCGGGTGGCCGCCAGCTCCAGCCCGTACCGCTTGTTGATGGCCTTGATCCACTCCACGCCGACGATCGAGTCCAGCCCGAGGTCGGTGAAGTTCGCCTCCGGGTCGATCTCGTCCTCCGCCAGGTACAGGGCCTGGGCGAGGAGCGTGGTCAGCTCGGCGACGAGCGTCTCCTCGTCCGGGCCCGGGGCGCGTTCGGTGGTCCTCGCGGGGACCGGCTCCGCGGCGGTGAGGGTCACGGACGGTACGGGACGCCGCGCGGGCGCATGCGCCTCGACCGTCCTGGGGGTCGGTGCCGCACCGCCGAGGGGTGCGAGGCCGATGCCCCGCGGCTTCGACGTCACGGCGGTGCCGGCCGACGGCGTGGGCCGGGCGGGCTCGGCCGGCTTCTCCTTCGGCTTCTCAGGCGCTGTCTCCACCGCTGCGGAAGGCTTCGGCTCCGTGCGCGGCGGGACGTCCGCCACGGTCTCCTGACGGGTGCTCCCCGGGATCCAGGACCGCTTGCGCGCGAAGGGGTACGTGGGCAGCGCGACGCGGCGCGGCGGGTTGGCGTAGCAGCCGCGCCAGTCGAGGCTCAGCCCGTTGACCCACAGCTCCAGGAGCTTGCCGAGCTTGCGCTTGCGCAGCCAGGCCTCGACGACACCGGTCAGGTCCTCGTCCTCGAACAGCGACGACACGGCGGCCGTGGAGCGCTGGGCCTTGCCCCGGTACAGCCCGGCGGCCTCGCCGTTCTCGACGTGGGCGCGCAGCCCGGCGACGAACTCCGACACGGACCCGGCGATGAACGCCAGCCGCTCGTCCATGTGCTCACGCCCCACCTGCAACGTGAACGCGATGTCGGGCAGGTCGGCGTCGGTGATCCGCTCCTCCTCCACCCAGTCGAGCAGCCGCTGGGCGTACGTCCGCAGCTGTTCGGCGGTCCTCGCGGAGACGACCACGACGGACGACAGCGGGTCCGCCACCGGCTCCGGCTCGCTCGTCTCCGCCGGTACGTACTCCGAGACGATGACGTGCGCGTTCGAGCCACCCGCGCCGAACGACGAGATGCCCGCGATGCGCGGGTACTCCCGCACCTCGCCGTCGGCCGTGGTGATGACCGGCCGCTTCCACTCGGCGGCCTCGCGCTGCACCCGGAAGGGCGTTTCGGCGAAGTCGATGTGCGGGTTGAGCACGTCCGCGTGCAGCGACGGCACCAGCTTGCGGTGCTGGAGCTGGAGCAGGACCTTGGTCAGCGCGGAGATCCCCGCCGCGCTCTCGCAGTGCCCGATGTTGCTCTTCACCGAGCCGATCGCGCAGAACTGGCGGTCGTCGGTGTCCCGGGAGAACGCCTTGGTCAGGCCCGCGATCTCGATGGGGTCCCCGAGTTCGGTCCCGGTGCCGTGCGCCTCGACGTAGCTCACCGTACGGGCGTCGACGCCCGCCCGGTCCAGGGCGGACGCGATCGTCGCGGCCTGGGCGTTGGGGTTGGGGACGGTGTAGCCGTTGGTCCTGCCCCCGTGGTTGACCGCGGTGGACTTGATGACGCCGTAGATCCGGTCGTTGTCGGCGATGGCCCGGTCGAGCGGCTTGAGCAGTACGGCGCCCACGCCCTCACCCGGAACGTAGCCGTCACCGCCGCTGCCGAAGCTCTCGCACATCCCCCTGCTCGACGCGAACCCGGTCTGCCCGAGCAGCAGGTACTTGGCGGGGTGCAGCGAGAGGTTGACCCCGCCCGCGACCGCCACCTCGCAGTCGCCGACCCGCAGGCTCTGGCACGCCAGGTGCAGTGCCGTCAGCGACGACGAGCACATCGTCTTCACCGTGACGCTCGGCCCGTGCCAGTCACAGAAGTACGAGACGCGGTTGGCGATCGAGGCCGAGTTGCCCGGGATCACCTGGGGGCTCTCCGGCCCCTGCCCGCCGACCCCGTAGAGCTGGTACTCGTCGTACATCACGCCCACGAACAGGCCGACGCTGCCGTCGACGCCGTTGGAGCGGTACTCGCGCAGGGCCTGCCGCGTGTACCCGGCGTCCTGCAGCGTCTCGTAGACGCACTCCAGGAACAGCCGCTCCTGGGGGTCGACCACCTCGGCCTCGCGGGGCGAGATGTTGAAGAACTGGGGGTCGAACCGGTCGATGTCGTCGAGGAACCCGCCCCACTTGCAGTACGTCTTGCCCGGCCGCGAGCGGTCCGTGTCGAGGTAGAGGCTGTGGTCCCAGCGGTCGCGGGGGATCTCGACGATGCTGTCCCTGCCCTCGGACAGGTTGCGCCAGAACTCGCGCAGGTTGCGGGCCTGCGGGTAGCGCCCGCCCACCCCGATGATCGCGATGTCGGCCGCGGGCGGCACGAACGCCGCCGGCACGACCGCCGCCGGAGCGGCCGCGGGCGCCGTGGTGACCGCCGTCCGCTGTACGGGTACGGGCTCGGGCTCGTGCACCGGCGTCGCGACGGCGACCGTGGTGGCCTCGGCCCCCAGCAGCTCCCGCAGCCGGGCCTCGTGCGCGGAGAGGAAGTACCCGGCCAGGGCCGTGATGTTCTGGTACTCGAAGAAGAGCGTCTTCGGCAGGCGCCCGAAGACCTCCTCCAGCTTGGCGGTCATGGTCAGCGCCATCACCGAGTCGATGCCGTAGCGCTCCATCGGGAGGTCGGCCTCGATGCGCTGCCACGGCACCTTCAGTGCCGTCGCGAGCAGCGACTTGATGTAGTTGACGGCCGCCGGCGCCAGGTCGTTCTCCTGCGGCGTCGGGGTTGCCGTCCTGCTCTCGGCGCTCATGGGTCGTATGTCCTCGCTCGGGTGCTGTGCCTCGAGGGCGCTTCGGAAGGCCGTCACGTTCCCCGCGACGACGAGCACTTGGTGGTGACTGGTCCGCAGGCATCGCGCGAAGGCCTGGAGACCCGCCTCGCGGCGCAGCGGGGTGATGCCGAAGCGCTCGCGGAGGATCTCCTCGCCGGTGGCGTCGGGGCGCATCCCGCCCTCGGCCCACAGCGACCAGTTGATGGAGAGCGTGCGGCCGCGACGCTCGCCGCGGTCCGCCAGGTGCCGGCGGTGGTCGGCGTAGGCGTCCATGAACGCGTTCGCCGTCGCGTAGTCGGCCTGGCCCATGTTGCCGGTCACCGCGGCGCCGGAGGAGAACATCACGAAGAAGTCGAGGTCCACGTCCCGGGTCGCCTCGTCCAGGTTGACCGTGCCGCTCACCTTGGCCGGCAGGACGCGGGCGAATTCCTCGCCGGACTTCTTGAGGATGAAGTTGTCCTCCCGCACCCCCGCGCTGTGGATGACGCCGTCGATGCGCCCCGCGTCGCGCAGGGTGTCGGCGACCAGCGCCTCGACGCCGGCCCGGTCGGTGACGTCGAGCCGCGTGTAGGAGACCCGCGCCCCCGCCGCCCGCAGCTCCGCCAGGAACCGGCGCGACCGCTCGGTCTCGGGAGAGCGACCGGTCAGTACGAGGGTCACGCCGTCGACCTGCCCGGCGATCTCCTCGGCGAAGATGCGCCCGAGGCCGCCGAGGCCACCGGTGATCACGTAGACACCGCCGGTCCGCCACGGGGAGCGGGGCCGGTCCGTGGCGCGTTCCTCGTCCCACACGACCATGTCACGCCGCCCGCCCCGGTACCGGACCGTCGCGTCCTGGGGGTGCAGCCGCTCGGCCGCGAGGCGTGCCCGCACGGCGGCCACGTCGTCGTAGTCGTCCACGACGACGACCTGTCCCAGGATCCCCGGGTTCTCCTGGCGCGCGCTCCACACCAGCGCGCCCAGGCCGGCCAGGGTCGCCGCCTCCGGACGGTCCCGCACCACGATCTGCACGAGCGTCTCGGCCCGCGGCCTGTCGCGCAGGATCGCCTTCGTCCTCTCGAAGAGCTGCGCCGCGTAGTCGGCGTAGCGACCGTCGGCGGTGGTCGCCCGCGAGGTGAGGACCAGCACCTCGCACGTCGGGTCCGAGGCCAGCGCGTCCGCGACGGGCCCTTGCTCCACGCAGACCAGCGCGTGCCGCGGACCGCCCGTGCTCCGCGCGGGCTTCGGCAGCTCGTGCCGCTGCCAGCGCGGGAACAGCAGGATGCCGGCGTCCTCCGGCGCGCCGCCGCCCGCGGCACCGCCCGCACCACCGCCCGCGGCCCGTACCGAGAAGCCCCTCACCCGCACGCGGACACGGCCCGTGTCGTCGCAGAGGTCGAGGTCCAGGCGGCGTGCGGAGCCGTCGGACGGCCCGTCCGCGCCCTCGCGGACCCAGACCCACAGGGTGTCCTCCAGGGGAGCGAGCACCTCGACGCGTTCCACGGCGAACGGCAGCAGGGGGGACGAGGGGTCCGCGGTGTTCCACAGCACTCCCAGAGCGGCCTGCAGGGCCGCGTCCATGAGCCCCGGGTGCAGCACGTGGCCGTCCTCGGTCCGCCGCGCGGTGCCGGGCAGCGCGAGGCGCGCGAGGGCCTGGCCTTCGCCGAGGAATACCTGTTCGACACAGCGGAACGTGTCGCCGTACTCGATGCCCGCGGCCCCGAACGCGGCGTAGACCTGCGCGGCGTCCAGCTCCCGGGCACCGCACTCGGCACGGAGCCGGGCGATGTCGATGTGGTCCACACGGTCCACCGCGGCTTCGGCGAGCGGGACGACCGAGCCCTCGCTGTGGACGACCGGGCCCGTCGCCGCGCCGTCGGCCTCCGACGCCGGTGCGAGGACCTCGAAGTGCGTGGTCCCCGCGTCGTCCCGGCGCAGGGTGATGTGCAGATCGCGCGGGCTGTCGCCCACCTCGAAGGGCCGGGACCACACCACGCCGGTCAGCGCCGTCCCCGTGGACCGCGTCGCCCCCGAGGCGTCGGCCACCGCGGCCAGCGCCAGCTCCAGGTACGCCGCGCCCGGCAGCACCTTCCGGCCCCGTACGCGGTGGCCGGCGAGGACGTCCTCGTCGCCGGTGAACGTCGAGGTGTAGCGCTGGCCGGCGAACCCGGACGTGTTGCGGTGCAGCAGCGGATGCGGCGCCGCGGTCGGCGTGCTCGTCGCACGCGGCTTCGGCTCGACCCAGTACCGCTCCTTGGCGAAGGGGTACGTCGGCAACGGCAGGCGCAGGGGCGCGGGGCCCGTGTGGAGCGCGGGCCAGTCGACGGCGCAACCGTCGACCCACGCCTCCGCGAGCCGCCGGAGGTCCTTGTCCGCGGTCCACGTCCGCACGAGCGCCTGCTGCCGCTCGTCGTCCTCCTGGCGGGCCGACTGGTCCGGCGTCACCCGGCCGCGTACGAGCGCGCCGTCGTCCGCCCGGTCCAGATGTGCCCTGAGCCCACGTACGACCTCCGTCAGGGAGCCCGCCACGAACGCCAGCCGCTCCTCCATGGCCTCCCGGCCCACCTGGAGCGTGTGTGCCAGGCGCGCCAGGTCGGGCCGGGGCCCGTCCCCGACGAACGCGAGCAGGTTCCGGGCCAGGTCGTCCAGCTGTTCCCCGGTCCTGGCGGACAGGGCGATGACGACGGGCTCCGACGCGGCCGGGGTGGTGCTCCCCCCGGCGCGGTACTCCTCCAGCACGACGTGGGCGTTGGTCCCGCTGAACCCGAACGAGCTGACGGCGGCGCGCCGCGGCCGGTCACCGGACGGCGTCTCCCACGGCTCGGGGGCGGTGACGACGCGGAAGGGCGATTTCTCGAAGTCGAAGTGGTCGTTGGGCCTCTCGAAGTGGAGGGACGGCGCCAGCGTGGCGTGTCGCATGCTCAGCAGCACCTTGTGCACGCCCGCGACGCCGGCGGCCTCGGACGTGTGCCCGATGTTGCTCTTCACCGACCCGATGGCGCAGGACCGCGCGGGGACCCCCGACTCGCCGTACACGGTGCCCAGCGCGGAGAGCTCGATCGGGTCGCCCAGCTTCGTGCCCGTACCGTGCATCTCGACGTAGTCGATGGTCGACGGGTCGATGCCGTGGCGGTCGTAGACCGTGCGGACGAGGTCCATCTGGCTCGCGGCGCTCGGCGCCGTGATCCCGTTCGTCCTGCCGTCCTGGTTGATGCCGGACGCCACGACGACGCCGTGGACGTGGTCGCGGTCGGCCTCGGCGTCGCTGAGGCGCTTGAGCACCAGGGCGCCGACGCCCTCGCCCGGCACGAACCCGTCGGCGCCGTTGTCGAACGACTTGCACCGGCCCTCCGGGGAGAGCATCCCCGCCTGGCACATACCGACGTAGGTGTCGGGGAGCAGGTACAGCGACACGCCGCCGACGAGCGCCATGTCGATCTCACCGCTCAGCAGCGCCTGCCGGGCGAAGTGCAGCGCGACCAGCGACGACGAGCAGGCCGTGTCGACGGCGACGGCCGGGCCCTTGAGGTTGAGGTAGTAGGAGATGCGCGAGGCGGCGATGGCGTTGCTGCTGCTCGTCGCGGACGCGGACGCCCCGTCGCCCCCGAACACCAGGAAGCTGTACTCGCTGCCGCTGATGCCCAGGTACACGCCGCACTTCCGGGAGGCGAGGGACTGCGGGTCGTACCCCGCGTCCTCGAACGCCCGGTAGGCCTCCTGGAGGAACAGCCGGTGCTGCGGGTCGATCCCTTCGGCCTCCAACGGGGAGATGTTGAAGAACAGCGGGTCGAACCGGTCGGCGTCCGCCAGGTGCCCCAGCCACTTGGAGTACGTCCGGCCCTCCTGGCCGGGGCGGGGGTCGTAGTGCCGCGAGACGTCCCAGCGCGACGGCGGGACCTCGGTCACGCAGTCGCGGCCGCCGCGGAGGTTGTCCCAGTAGGCGTCGAGGTCGGCCGCGTCGGGGTAACGCCCGGACATCCCGACCACGGCCACCTTGTCGGTGGCGCGGACGGCGGGCGCGGGGTCGGCCGCCACCGGCGCGATGGGCTCGGTCGGCGCAGCCACCGCGGGGGCGGGGGCGGGGACAGGAGCCGACGGCACCAGCGTCATCAGGAAGTCGGTGAGCTTGCGCACCGTGGGGTGGTCGTAGAGCTGTGTGGCCGCGAGTGACGTCCCGTAGGTCTTGTTGAGGACCTTCACCCACTCCACGCCGACGATGGAGTCCATGCCGAGTTCGACGAAGTTGCGGTCGGCGGCGATGTCCTCGGCGGCGAGGAACAGCACGTCGGAGAGGCTGGTCCGCACCCCTTCCAGCAGGACGGCCTTCGAGATCCCGGGGCGGTCGGGTGCGGGAGCCGCGACAGGCTCCGTGGCGGGAACGGGAACGGGAGCGGGAGCGGCCTGCGCGGGTGCGGCCTGTGCGGGTGCGGACGCGGCCAGTGCGCCCCGGACGAACTCCGCGAGTTCACGTACCGACGGATGGTCGTAGAGGTTCGTGGCGGCGAGGTCGGTCCCGTACTTCTTGTTGATGGCCTTGACCCACTCCACGCCGAGGATGGAGTCCAGGCCCAGGTCCATGAAGTTGCGGCCCAGGTCGATGTCCTCCTCCGGCATCTGCAGGACGTCGGCGAGGCCGCTCCTCAGCTCCTGGCGCAGCTCACCCAGGGCCTTCACCGGGACCGCGGGCGGCGGGGCCGGAGAGGCCGGGGCCGCCGGGGAGGCCGGAGCCACCGGAGCGGCGGACCGCTCCCCCAGGCCGGCCAGCCGTACGTTCCTCGGCTTGGCGGCCGTCGGCGGCGACGCGGTGATCGCCTCGGCCGGGTCGCGCAGCGTGACCCGGGGGCGTCCGGCGACGGGCACCGAAGGCTTCTCGTCCGCCGGTCGCGCGGCCCCGGCGCCGGCCGGCACGGCCTCGTCGGACACTGCCTCGTCGGACACGGGCCGCGTCACCGCGGGGTTCTTCCGGTTCACCCAGTACACCTCGCGCGAGAAGGGATAGCCGGGTACGGCCACCGGACGCGGATCGTCGCCGGTGAACAGCACCCGCCAGTCGGGGGCCCCGCCCCGGCAGTAGAGGTCCGCGAGGCCCAGGAGCGCATCGCGGTGCTCGGCGGTGCCCGCGGTGGCGAGCCGCGCGAACAGCGCCTCGCCGTCGGCCTCCGACGGCCGGTCCCGGCGGGCGCTCGGCGCCTCGCCGAAGCGGACCCCGGGGTGCCGCTCGCCGCGTTCGGCGGCGCCCAGCGCGGACACGGCCTCGTCGAGGTCGCCGACGACGAGCGCGCAGCGGTGGTCGAAGTGCTGGCTGCGCTCCAGCAGGGTGTGGCTCACGTCCGTGAGGGAGACGACGCCACGGTCCGCGGTCCGCAGCGCCTCGCCCAGGTCACGGATGCGGTCGCGCAGCGCCCTCCCGGTCTTCGCGGACAGGACCAGCAGACGGGCGGGGGCCTCGGCGGGCCGGGCCGCGCGGGCGCGGCCCCGGTGGCTCTCCACGACCATGTGGACGTTGGTGCCGCTCATGCCGAACGAGCTCACCGCTCCGAGCCGCGTCCCGGCCGGGTTCTCCGGCCACGCCTTCAGGGTCTTGTTGACGTAGAAGGGGCTCCGCTGCCAGGCGATGTAGTCGCTGTCCTGCTCGCAGTGCAGGCTCGGCGGGATGACGCCGTGGCGCACCGACTGGACGAGCGCGATCAGGCTGACGATGCCGGAGGCGGCCAGGGTGTGCCCGACGTTGGGCTTGGTGGAGGTGAGCGCGCAGAACCCGGTCCTGTCCGTGTGCTCGGAGAACACCTCGTTCAGCGCGTTGACCTCGACCGGGTCGCCGAGCCGGGTACCGGTGCCGTGGGCGACGACATGGCCGATGTGCTCGGGCTCGATGCCGTGCTTCTCGTAGACGGCGCGGTACAGCCGCGCCTGCGCCGCGCCGTTCGGGGCGGTGATGCCGTTCGTACGGCCGTCGTAGTTGACGCCGCTGCCCCGGATCACGGCGAGGATGTCGTCGCCGTCGGCCTCCGCCTGCGCCAGGCGCTTGAACATCACGACCGTGATGGCCTCGCCCAGCACCATGCCGTCCGCGCGCCGGTCGAACGCGTGGCAGGTACCGCTCGGGGAGAGCATCCCCGCCTTGCTGGTCTCGGCGAACACACGGGAGGACGCCGCCAGGTTGACCCCGGCGACGATGGCCGCGTCGCACTCGCCGTTGCGCAGGCTGGTGCAGGCCTGGTGGGCCGCGACCAGGCCGGACGAACAGGCGGTGTTGACCGCGAGCACGGGCCCGGCGAAGTCGAGCAGGTAGCCCAGCCGGGAGGCCAGGATCGCCTCGTGGTGCCCCGTGAGGGTGCCTTCGCCGCCGCCCAGGTGCAGGTAGTCGCCCTGCTCCGCGCCGACGAACATGCCGATCCGCTCGTCGCGCAGCCTCCGCTCGCCGTAGCCCGCCGCCTCCAGGACGTGCCACGCCTCCTGCAGCAGGAGGCGTTGCCGCGGGTCCATGGTGCGGGCCTCGCGCGGCGATATCTCGAAGAAGGACGGGTCGAACTCGCCGATCCCGGGGACGAAGCCGCAGCGGGCCGTCGCCGGGTCCGGGGCCTGCGGGTCGCTCCAGTCGGAACGCCGGTCGTCGGGGACGGCCGAGAGCACGTCGCGCCCGTCCACGAGGATCCGCCAGAACTCGTCCACCGTGCGGGCGGCCGGGAAGCGGCCGGTCATGCCGATGACGGCGATGGGTTCCGGTACGGACTCCGGGCCGGCCGGGACAACGGTCGCGGACGGTGCGGTCACCGCCGGTGCGGTCACCGCCGGTGCGGTCGCCGCCGGTGCGGCCTCGGGCACGGGCTCCGCCGGGTAGCGGTCGGCCAGGTGGTCCGCGTGTTCGGACACCAGGTGCGCCACCAGCATCTCCGGGGTGGGGTGGGAGAAGAACGCCGAGGGGACGACGTCGACGCCGAAGTGCGTGGTCATCGCGTCGGCGAGCCGGACCAGGGTGATCGATTCGAAACCGAGCTGGGCGAGGTTCTCGTCGGCGTGGATCTGGTCCCGCGGCACCCGGACGATCTCGACGATCAGCGTCTCGAGGTCGGACAGGACGCGGGCGGCGAGCTGCCCGGGCTCCGCCGACGCGGCGGACACCGCGGGCGCTGCGGGCACGGCGGGCACGGCGGGCACTGCGGAGACCGCCGGCTCCGTGGGTGCCTCGTCGATCCCCAGCAGACGGCGCAACCGCCGCGGTTCACCCGCCATGACCAGTGCTTGCGGCACACCCCGGCCGATGAGCCGCTCGAAGAGCCGGACGCCGGTGGCGTTCTCCAGCAGGCGCTGGCCACTGGAGGTGAGGTACAGCTCGGTGGCCCGCGCGTCGTCGAAGCCCATCTCCCCGTCGCGCCACAGCGGCCAGTTGATGGCGACGGTCGCGCCCGAGCGCTTTCCCTCGCGGACGAGCTCGTCGCGATGGTGGGCGTACAGCGTCTGGAACCGGTTGCCGACGGCGTAGTCGCAGCCGCCGAAGTCCCCGAGCCGCGCGGAGGACGACGAGAAGTAGCAGACGAAGTCGAGGGGTTCGTCCGCGAGGACCTCGTCGAGCACGAGCGTGCCGTCCACCTTGGCGGCGAGCAGGCCCTGGAAGGCGTGGGCCTCGCCGGCGAGCACGCTGCCCGTACCGGGGACACCCGCGGCGTGGATGACGCCGTCGATCCCGCCGAAGCGCTCGCGCGCCGACCGGACGACCTCCCGCATGGCCCGCGGGTCGGCGACGTCCGCCTGCTCGTAGTGGGCCTCGCCGCCCAGCGACGCGATCCGGGCGAGGTGTCGCGCCCGGTCCGCGTCGAGGGGCGAACGGCCGGTCAGCACCAGCCGTGCCGACCGGGTCATGGCGAGGTGCTCGGCGAACAGCAGCCCGAGCGCCCCCAGACCACCGGTGATCAGGTAGGTGCCGCCCTGCTTCAGCATGTCGTCGCCGGAACCGGCGGTGGCGGGGCGGACCCGGCTGACGTGGCGCGTCCCGTCGCGGTACAGGGCGCTCACGGGCTCGGCGAGTCCGGCGCTCAGCCGCGCGTACCAGGCGGCCATGGTCGTGGGGGCGCTCGTGCCCCGGGCGTCCTCGATCACCGCGGCGAACCGCACACCGGGCAGGACCTGGCCGAGGGAGCGTTCGAAGCCCATCCACGATTCGGCGTGGGCGCGCTCGATCCCGTCGCGGAACGCGCCCGCCTGCAGCACGTACCGGACGCCCGGCGCCGCCGTCGCCACGGCCCGCAGCAGCTGGACGGTGTCGGTGGAGGACCGCGGTCCCACCCCCTCCTCGACCGGCCACAGGTTCAGTACGCCGTCCACGGGGCCGAACCGCTCGTGGATCTCCGTGAGGACGCGGATCCAGTCGGCCGGCTCCGCCGCGTCCACCGACCAGCGGCGCCGCTCGGCGTCAGCCGGTGCCGGTGCCCGCGCGACGAGGACGAGCGTCGTCCCGGGGTCGGTCTCCGCGGCGGCCCGCTCCAGCTCCTCCTGGTTCGTGGGGTCGGAGCACAGGCACACCAGGGTCCTCGGTCCGGTGTGCCGCCGCGCCGGAGCGGCCGCGGGCTCCCAGAACTCCTCGAACACATGGGCCCCGGGGGTGTCGTCCCGCCGCAGGGCACGGGCGGTGGCGGAGGTGTCGATCCAGTGCCGCTCCCTGGCGAACGGGTAGGTCGGCAGGGCGATGCGCGGCGGCGTCCCGTCGCCGTGGAGCACGGACCAGTCGACGTCGGCACCCCGCACCCACAGGTCCACCAGCTCGGCGGGGCCGCCGGACGGCGTGGCGTCGAGGATGCTCTCGGAGCCCTGGGCCGCCCTGCCGCGCGCGATGCCGTCCTCCTCTCCCGCGACGAAGGCCTTGAGCCGGGAGAGGAGTTCGTCCATGGAGTCCGTGACGATGCCGAGCCGCTCCCGCATGGCCTCCCGGCCGACCTGCGAGGTGTGGGCGAGCGAGGGCAGGTCGGCGGAGGTGAGCCGCCGCTTCTCGATCCAGTCGGCCAGGTCGGCGGCCTTCGCCCGCAGCCGATCGGCGCCGCGCGCGGAGAGCACGACCGCCACGGGCGCCTCGGGCGTACGGACGACGGGCGGCTCCGCCCGGTACTCCTCGACGACCAGGTGGGCGTTGGAACCGCCCGCGCCGAACGACGAGATCCCCGCGATGCGGGGGAACTCCCGCTCGGCGCCGTCGACCACCAGCACGGGCCGCTTCCACTCGGCCAGCGTCCGCTGCACGGAGAAGGGGCTGTTCTCGAAGTCGATGTGCGGGTTCAGCTCCGCGGAGTGGAGCGAGGGCGCCAGCTGCCCGTGCTTCATCTGGAGCAGCACCTTGGTCAGCCCGGAGATGCCGGCGGCGCTCTCCGCGTGGCCGATGTTGCTCTTCACCGACCCGATGGCGCAGAACTGGTTGTCCTGGGTGTGCTCACGGAACGCCCGCGTGAGGCCGGTGATCTCGATGGGGTCGCCGAGCGAGGTCCCCGTGCCGTGTGCCTCGATGTAGCCGATCGCGCGCGGGTCGGTGCCCGCCTGCCGCCAGGCATCGGAGATCGACCGGGCCTGTGCCTGCGGGCTGGGGACGGAGTAGCCGTTGGTCCGGCCCCCGTGGTTGACCGCGATCCCCTTGATGACCCCGTGGATGCGGTCCCCGTCCGCGACGGCCTTCGCGAGCGGCTTCAGCAGGACGGCACCGACGCCCTCGCCGGGCACGTAGCCGTCGCCGCCCGCGCCGAAGCTCTCGCACCGGCCCTTGCTCGACACGAACTTGCCCTGCCCGAGCATCAGGTACTTGTTGGGGTGGACCGACAGGTTCACCCCGCCCGCGAGCGCCACGTCGCACGCGCCGGACCCGATGCTCTGGCACGCGAGGTGGATGGCGGTGAACGACGACGAGCACATCGTGTCGACGCTCATGCTCGGACCGTGGAAGTCGAAGAAGTACGACACCCGGTTGGCGACGGCCGACGAATTGCCGGACAGCGCCACGGGGTTGCCCAGGACCTGCTCCTGCGCACCGTACAGCTGGTACTCCTCGTACATCACCCCGACGTAGACGCCGACGCGCGCCCGGGTCCCGTCACCGGGCGGGGTGTTCAGCCGCTCGGGGGTGTAGCCCGCGTCCTCGACGGCTTCGTAGGCGCACTGGAGGAACAACCGCTCCTGCGGGTCCATCAGCTGCGCCTCGGGCGGCGAGATGCGGAAGAACAGGGAGTCGAACTCGTCGACGCCGTCGACGAATCCGCCCCACTTGCTGTACGTCCTGCCGGGCGCGTCCTTGTCGGCGTCGTAGTACACGTCCCGGTCCCAGCGGTCGGCCGGGATCTCGGTCACGCAGTCGCGGCCTTCGGCCAGGTTCGCCCAGAACTCGTCGAGCGTGCGGGCCTTCGGGTAGCGCCCCGCCAGCCCGATGATCGCGATGTCGAGCCCCGTCGTCGGGTCCGGCGCCGGGTCCGTCGCCGGGTCCGTCGCCGGGTCCTGCGGCGCGGGCGCGGCCGGGAGCGCCGGCGGCGCGTCGAACCGCGTCGCCCACTTCCCCGTCCTGAGCGGCTTGCGCGCGAAGGCGGCCCGGCCCGGCGCGGCGTCCTGGCCCCGGGTGTGCGCCGGGACGGGGGCCGCGGGGGCGTCCGGCTGCCCGCTGCCGGGCTCCGCGCCCAGGTGCCGGGCCAGCTCGGGCCCGTACGTGGTGAGGAAGTGGCTGGTGAGTGCGCGGATGTCGCGGAACTCGAAGAACAGGGTCTTGGGCAGCGACCCGAAGACGTCCTCCAGTTCGTCCGTCATCCGCATCATCATCACCGAGTCCAGCCCCAGGCTGTCGAACGCCGCACGGGCGTCGATGCGGTCGGCCGGGAGCTTGATGACCTCGGAGAGGACGCGTGTGAAGAACGCCGTCGCCTTGGCTTCGAGGGTGCTGGTGTCGTTGTGCGTCACTGGTTCGTCCCGGCGGCAGAGGAGAAGGGGGAACTCTGGTGCGAAGAACTCTGATGCGAAGAACTCTGGTGCGAAGCGGACGAGCCGGTGGTCCCGGCTCCCGCGCGGTCCGGTCCGGAAGCGACCATGACCTGGTGGTGCGTCGAGGCGGCGGCGCGCTGGAAGGCCGCCACCCCGGCCGCCGTGTCGAGGGGGACGACGCCGTGGCGCGAGCGCAGCATCGCCCGGACTTCCGGTGACACGTCCATCCCCCCGTCCTCCCACAGCGGCCAGTTGACGGAGAGGCTGTGCCCTGAGCGCTCCCCGCGGGCCACGAGGTCCTGGCGGTGCCAGGCGTAGGCGTCCATGAACGCGTTGGCCGCCGCGTAGTCGGCCTGGCCCGCGTTGCCGAACGCCCCTGTCGTGGACGAGAACGTCACGAAGAAGTCCAGTGACAACGTGGCCGTCGCCCGGTCCAGGTTCACCACTCCGGACACCTTCGGCGCCAGGACGTCGGCGAACTCCCCGGCGTGCTTGGTCAGGATCCAGCCGTCCCGCGTCACCCCGGCGGCGTGGATGACGCCGTCGATCCGGCCGTGCTCCTCCACCAGGGTGTCCACCACGGCGTCGACCTCGGCCGCGTTCGCGACGTCGAGCCGCACGTAGCGCGCCGACGCGCCGTGGGACCGCAGCTCCCGCAAGGCGTCCCGCACCCGCTGGTTCTCCGGGGAGCGCCCGGTGAGCACCAGTGCGGTGCCGCTCGTACGGGTGGCGATCTCCCGCGCGAAGGCCAGGCCCAGCGCTCCCGCCCCACCGGTCAGGAGGTAGACCCCGTTCTCCCGCCACGGAACCGGGGCGACGTCGGCGGTGCCGTCGCCGTCCTCGATCCAGACCGACACCTCGCGCCGCGCGTCCACGTACCGCACGAGCGTGTCGTCGGGGTGGGCGCGGTTCTCCCGCACCCGCTCGGCCGCGGTCGCGGGCGTGTCCGTCTCGTCCAGGAGGATGACCTGCGTCGAGACGTTGGGGTTCTCGATCGCGGCCGTGCGCAGCAGCCCGACGAGCCCGGCCAGCGGAGCGGACGCGGGGCCCCCGCCGATGACCAGCTGGACGGCGGCCCGGCCCGCCGACACGCCGCGCAGCACGGAACGCACGTGTTCGAGTGCCTGCAGCCCGTACGCGGTGTACCGCCGGTCCAGTTCCTTGTCACCGGAGGTCAGCACGACGGCGTTGTCGTCAGCCGGCAGCAAGGCGGCCACCTCGGGCATCTCGACGAGCAGCACGGTGCGCCGCACGCCGTCGTCCTCCGGCGGGGCGTTCGTCACGGGACGCGCCTGCCACTCGGGGTGCAGCAGCGCCCGGACGTCGGCCGGCTCCCGGGTGCGATCGGCCGGTTCGTCCTGCCCCGCCCGCCCGTCGAGGGCGCGGAAGGACAGGCCACCGATCCGGACGCGCACGCGGCCCTGGTCGTCGGCCAGGTCGATGTCGAGCTTGTGGAGGTCCGCGTCGCCCGGCCGGTCCGCGCTGGGGCGGACCAGCGCCCACATGGCGGCGGTGCCGCTGTCGAGGACGAGGACGTCGTCGATCGCGAAGGGCACGAGCACGGCGCCTTCCGGCCGCTCCCCCAGGCTGCCGATCACACCGACGGACGCCTGGAGCGCCGCGTCGACGAGGCTCGGGTGCAGCGTGTACGCGCCCCGCGTGCCGTGGGCCGCGGCGGGCAGCACGAGCTGCGCCAGTGCCTGGTCCCGCCCGATCCGGATGTGCCGGACACCCCGGTGCGAGGGGCCGTAGGCGATGCCGGCGGCCTCGTACGCCTGGTAGCACTGCTCGGCGGTGAGCTCCGCGCTGTCGCAGGCGTCGCGGAGGGCCTGGAGGTCGAGCACCGTTTCCGCGGCTCCCTCCGCCAGGTAGACGGCGCCTTCGCCGTGGACGACCGGTTCCGCGTCGTCGGCGGTGCTGTAGACCCGGAACCCGATGTCGCCGTCGGCCTGCGGGTGGAGTCCGATGTGCACTTCCCGCGGCTTGTCGTCCACCCGCAGGGGCCGTGCCAGGACGACGTTCTTCAGCGCCACGGGCGCCGAGGGCTCGACCCGGGTCCGGCAGGTGACGCAGGTCGCGGCGACGGCCATCTCCAGCAGGGCCGCGCCCGGCAGGAGCTTCGCGCCGCCCACGACGTGGTCGCGCAGGAACGGCTCGTGCCCGGTGAACACCGAGGTGAACCGCTGCTCCGTCAGGTCCGACGTGTTCTCGTGCACCAGCGGGTGGAGCACGCCCGGCCCACGGGTGTCCACGGCCCGGTCCTCGAACGGGAAGTAGCGCTCGCGGGCGAACGGATAGGTGGGAAGCGCGACGCGTCGCGGTGTCGCACCGCCGGGGTGGAGGCGGCGCCAGTCGACGGGGACGTCGTTGACCCACAGTTCGAGCAGCTTCGCGTACCTCCCCTTCTCGGCCCAGGTGGTGATCAGGACGTCGAGGTCGGCGTCCTGGGCGAACAGCGCGGAGACGGTGTTCTCCTCCTTGGGGCCGCCGCGCACGACGTCGTCGACGGCGGTGCCGGCGAGGAAGTGGTGGAGCTTCTCGACGAGGTCCGGCGTGGAGGTGGCCACGATGCCGAGGCGCTCCGGCAGCGGCTCGCGTCCGACCTGGAGCGTGTACGCCACGTCCGCCAGGTCGAGCGGGGCCTCGCCGGGACGCGTCAGCCATGCGGCGAGGTCGCGGGCCACGTCGCGCAGCTCGTCGCCGGTGCGCGCCGACAGGGGCACGGCGGCGGGGCCGGCGGGCGCCGCGGCGCGCTCCCCGGGGGCGGGGAGGTACTCCGAGACGATGACGTGGGCGTTGGAGCCACCCGCGCCGAAGGAGGAGATCCCGGCGATCCGCGGGGTCGCGGGGTCGGGCGCCGGCCAGTCGGCGAGTTCGCGCTGGACGGTGAAGGGTGTGCCGGCGAAGTCGATGTTCGGGTTCAGGGTTTCGGCGTGCAGGGACGGGGCGAGCTTGCGGTGCCGCAGCTGGAGCAGGACCTTCGTGAGTCCGGCGATGCCGGCGGCGCTCTCCGCGTGGCCGATGTTGCTCTTCACCGACCCGATGGCGCAGAACCGGTCGTCCTGGGTGTCCTCGCGGAAGGCCTTCGTCAACCCGGTGATCTCGATCGGGTCGCCGAGCGAGGTCCCGGTGCCGTGGGCCTCGATGTAGCCGACCTCGCGGGCACTCACACCCGCCGCCTTCAGCGCGTCGGCGATGGTTCCGGCCTGGGCGTGCGGGTTCGGCACGGTGTAGCCGTTGGTCTTCCCGCCGTGGTTGAGCGCCGTGCCCTTGATGACGCCGTAGATCCGGTCCCCGTCCGCGACGGCCTTCGCGAGCGGCTTCAGCAGGACCGCGCCCACGCCCTCGCCGGGCACGTAGCCGTCGCCGCCGGCGCCGAAGCTCTGGCAGCGTCCGGTGCTGGAGACGAAGTTGCCCGTGCTCAGCAGCAGGTACTTGTTCGGGTGCAGCGACAGGTTGACCCCGCCCGCGACCGCCACGTCGCAGTCGCCCCACCGGATGCTCCGGCACGCCAGGTGGATCGACGTCAGCGACGACGAGCACATGGTGTCCACGCTCATGCTCGGGCCGTGGAAGTTGCAGAAGTACGACACCCGGTTCGCGATGGCGGCGGCGCTGCCGCTGACCGCGACGGGATCGCCGAGCGCCTGGCTCTGCGCGGCGTGGAGCTGGTACTCCTCGTACATCACACCGACGAACACCCCGACCCGGCCGTCCAGCACATTGCCGGCGCGGGTCTTCACCGACTCCCGGACGTACCCGGCGTCCTCGAGGGTCTCGTACACGCACTGGAGGAACAGCCGCTCCTGCGGATCCATGATCTCCGCCTCGCGCGGGGAGATGTTGAAGAACAGCGGGTCGAAGTCGTAGGCGCCGTCGACGAACCCGCCCCACTTGCTGTACGTCTTTCCGGCGGCCTGCCGGTCGGTGTCGAAGTGACGCTCGTGCTCCCACCGCTCGGCGGGGATCTCGGTGACGCAGTCCTTGCCGGCGGCCAGGTTGCGCCAGAACGCGTGGACGTCGTGCGCCTGCGGGTAACGGCCCGCCAGGCCGATGATCGCGATGTCGGCCGGCCCCGACGGAGCCGTTCCGGCCGCCGCCGGCTCGGCCCGCCGCCGCCCGGCGCGCTTCCGCCGGGTGCCCGTCTCCCCGGGCCCGGTCCCGCGCGCGATCCGCTCGTCCGTCGCGACGGTCGGCGTACCGACGCTCGTGTCGGGGACGAGTGCGCGCACCTTCTCCGGGTGGGCGGTGACGAAGTGCCCGGCGAGTGCCTCGATGCTCTGGTACTCGAAGAGCAGGGTCTTCGACAGCGATCCGAAGACCTCCTCCAGGGCCCGGGTGAGGTCCATGGCCATCACGGAGTCGATGCCGTAGTCCTCCAGCGACGCCTCGGGGTCGATCCGGGCGGCCGGCAGGTTGATCACCGACGACAGCAGCTTCGCGAGGTACGCCACCGCCGCGCGCTCGATGCCCTCGCCCGTGGGGACGGCCTCGATCGCGAGGTCGTCGGCGGCGGGCCCGGCCGGCGCCGCGGGCTCGTGCCCGGCCGCCGGAGAGCCGATGAGGGACGCGAAGCGCTCGGTGTCGCCCTCCAGGACCATCACCTGGTCCTCGTCGGTGGCGAGCGCCCGGTGCAGGGCGTCGATCCCGGTCCGGGTCCGCAGCGGGACCATGCCGAAGTTCTCGCGCATCGCCCGCTCGGTTCCGGCGTCGACGCCCATGCCGCCCTCGGCCCACAGCGGCCAGTTCACCGACAGCGTCCGGCCCCGCCGTTCGCCCCTGGCCACCAGGGTGTTGCGGTGCGCGGCGAAGGCGTCCATGAAGGCGTTCGCGGCCGCGTAGTCGGCCTGGCCGACGTTGCCCGACACTCCGGCGACCGACGAGAAGGGCACGAGGAAGTCGAGGTCGACGTCCCGGGTCGCCTCGTCCAGGTTCACCAGGCCCGTCACCTTCGGCGCCAGGACGGCGTCGAAGTCGGCCCGGGTCTTCTTCAGGAGGAAGGCGTCCCGGATCACGCCCGCGCTGTGCAGCACGCCGTCCAGGCGGCCGTACGCGTCGTGGACGCGGCGCACCAGCGCCTCCACCTGGGCCCGGTCCGTGACGTCGACCCGCTCGTACGTCGCTTCCGCGCCCGACGCCCGCAGCTCGGCGAGGACCGCCTGGCGGCCCTCGTCCAGGGCCCCGCGGCCGGTGAGCACGATCCGGGCGCCCCGCGTGCGTGCGGCGATGTCGCGGGCGAACAGCACACCCAGCCCACCGGCACCACCGGTGATCAGGTACACCCCGGCGTCCTTCCAGGCCGCCGCCACGTCACCACCGGCCCCGGCGCCGGGCAGCTCGCGCCACCGCAGCACCTCACGGGTTCCACCGCGGTAGCGCACCACCGCGTCGTCCGTCGCGGCGCGGTCGGCCGCCAGCCACGGGGCGACCCGCTCCGGGTCCTCCCACGGTTCCACCAGGACGACCTGGCCCGTGACACGGGGGTTCTCCAGCCCCGCGGTCCGTACGACACCGGCGAGACCCGAGCCCACCGAGGACTCCCCGTCGGCGCCCACGACCACCTGTACGCACACGTCGTCGTGCGAGCGCTCGGCCAGTACCCGCCGCACCACGTCGAAGACCTGCGACGCGTAGTCCGAGAACCGCACGTCCACACCCGGCGCGTCGGACTCCACCCGGACGACCCGGCCTCCTCCGCGCGCTTCGAGCGCGTCCGCGACCCGGGGCAGCCCGGCGACCACCGTCACCGCGGCGAGGTCGCCCTCGCGCGCGCCGCCCCGGTGGTCGTCGCCGACCCAGTGCGGCGCGGCGAGGAACTCCCCGGTCCGCCCCGCCTTGCCGGCCTCCCCGGCCTTGGCCGCCTCTCCGGCCGAGTAGGCCCGCGAGGACAGGCCCTTGAGCCGCACGGCGACCGTTCCGTCGTCGTGGCACAGGTCGATGTCGAGACGGCGGACCGCCGAACCCTCCTGACGGGCGGCGCCGGTGCGCACCCACGCCCACATGGACCGCGCGCAGTCACCGGTGATCTCCACCTCGTCGACCGCGAAGGGCAGGTGGGGTGTCCCGTCGCCGTCCGCGGTGAGGCCCACGGCGGCCTGCAGGGCCGAGTCCAGCAGGGACGGGTGGAGGCCGTAGGCGTCCAGTGTCGTTCCGACGGTGTCCGGGAGCACCAGCCGGGCGACCACCTGGCCGTCGCCCACCCACAGCCGCTGGACGCCGCGGTGGCCGGGACCGTAGTCGATGCCGTGGGCCGCGAAGGCGGCGTACACCTGCTCGGCGTCCAGCTCCGCGTCCCGGCACTCCGACCGCAGGCCCGCCAGGTCGACGGTGGTCCGGGGGGTGCCGTCCGCGGCCGGGGGCGGTACGAGCACGATGCCCTCGCTGTGGATCACCGGCCGCGCGGTGGGGTCCTGGCCGGGGTGGCTGGAGATCTCGAAGGCGATGTCGTCCCCGTCGCCCGGGCTCAGGCGCACGTGCACCGCCAGGGAGGGCTCTCCCACGATGACGGGCCGCGTCCAGGCGACGTTGGTGAGACGGATCGTCCCGTGCGGCTCGCCGTCCAGGGACTCCGCCACGGCCGCCCGCACCAGTTCCAGGCACGCCGCCCCGGAGAGCGTCCGTTCACCGCTCACCCGGTGGTCGCGCAGGAAGAACTCGTCCCCGGTGAACACCGAGCTGAACCGCTGCCCGGCCAGGCTGGACGTGTTCGTGTGCACGAGGGGGTGCAGCTGCCCGGCGCCCGGCCGCGACGCCGGCTCCTCGTCCAGGGAGGGCCAGTAGCGCTCGCGCTGGAAGGGGTAGGTGGGCATGGAGAGCCGGCGGCGGGTGCCGGTCGTGTGGAGCTTCGTCCAGTCCACCGCCAGGCCCGCCACCCAGAGTTCGAGCAGCTTGCCGTACTTCCTCTTCTCGATCCAAGCGTCCAGCGCCCGCGTCAGGTCCTCGTCGACGGCGAACACGCGCAGGCTGTCGTCGCCGCGGCGCTTGGCCTTCGCGCGGTACAGGCCGGGAACGTCCTCGCCCGCGAGGAAGCGCCGCAGCGCCTCGGTGAGTTCGTCCTTGGTGGCGACGACGAGGCCGAGCCGTTCCTCGAACGCGTCCCGGCCGGTCTGCAGGGTGTAGGCGATGTCGGACAGCGACTCCGCCGCGCCGTCCCGGGCCATCCAGTCCAGGAGCCGCTCGGCGGCATCGCGCAGACCGGGTCCGGTCCGCGCGGACAGCACGATCGCCGCCTCGGCGTCCGGCTCGTCAGCAGACCGCCCGACGACGCGGGTGGGGAGGTACTCCTCCACGATGACGTGGGCGTTGGACCCTCCGGCGCCGAACGAGGACACCCCGGCGATCCGCGGCGTCTCCCTGCCGTCGGCGTCGCGGGGGCGGGTCCACTCGGCGACGGACCGCTGGACCGTGAAGGGGCTGCCCGCGAAGTCGATGTGCGGGTTCAGCACCTCGGAGTGGAGCGAGGGAACCAGCGTGCCGTGCTTCATCTGCAGCAGCACCTTGGTCAGCCCGGCGATGCCGGCCGCGCTCTCGGCGTGGCCGATGTTGCTCTTCACCGAACCGATCGCGCAGAACTGGTCGTCCTCGGAGTACTCCCGGAACGCGTTGCTCAGGCCGGCGATCTCGATCGGGTCGCCCAGCGACGTGCCGGTGCCGTGCGCCTCCACGTACGAGATGTCCCGGGCGTCCACGCCGGCCCGGCTCAGCGCCCGGCCGATCACCTTGGCCTGCGCCCGCGGGTTGGGGACCGAGTACCCGTTCGTCTTCCCGCCGTGGTTCACCGCCGTGCCGCGGATGACGCCGTAGATCGTGTCCCCGTCCGCCTCCGCGCGGTCCAGCGGCTTGAGCAGGACCGCGCCCACGCCCTCACCGGGGACGTAGCCGTCGCCGTCGGCGCCGAAGCTCTCGCACAGCCCACGGCTCGACGCCCACTTGCCGCTGCCCAGCATCAGGAACTTGTTGGGGTGCAGCGACAGGTTGACACCACCGGCGACGGCCACCTCGCACTCGGCGTTCAGCAGGCTCTGGCAGGCCAGGTGGAGCGCCGTGAGCGATGAGGAGCACATGGTGTCCACCGCCATCGAGGGACCGTGGAGGTCGAAGAAGTACGACACCCGGTTCGCGATGGAGGACGGGTTGCCGGACAGCGCGACGTTGCGGCCCCGCGCCTGCTCCTGGGCACCGTAGAGCTGGTACTCCTCGTACATCACGCCGACGAACACGCCGACGTTGCCGCCGAGCCCGTCGGCGCTGTGGCGGCTCAGCGCCGGCCGCGTGTACCCGGCGTCCTGCAGCGTCTCCTGCACGCACTCCAGGAACAGCCGCTCCTGCGGGTCCATGAACTCGGCCTCGCGCGGGGAGATGTTGAAGAACAGCGCGTCGAAGCGGTCCGCGCCGTCCAGGAACCCGCCCCACTTGGCGTACGTCCTCCCCGCCGCGTTCCTGTCCGCGTCGTAGTAGCGACCGTGGTCCCACCGGTCCGCCGGGATCTCGGTGACGCAGTTCCTGCCGTCCACCAGGTTGCGCCAGAACTCGCGGACGTCCGACGCCCCCGGATACCGCCCGGCCACGCCCACGACGGCCACATCGGCCCGTCCCGTGGCCCGCGGCCGCGCCACGTCGCGCGCCCGCACCAGGGGACGCTTCCCCGACACCGCGACGGGCCGGGCGACCTCGGCGGCGGCCGTGGTGGCACCGTCGGCGGTCGCTGCCCCGGCGTGCCCGGTCTCCCCGCCGGAGGACCCGCCGGCCACGCCGAGCAGCGCTGCCAACCGCTCCTCGTGCGCCGTCGCGAAGTACCCGGCGAGGGCACGGATGCTCTGGTACTCGAACCACAGGGTCTTGGGCAGCGAACCGAAGTCCCGCTCCAGCTTGCCGGTCAGGTTCATGGTCGTGATCGAGTCGATGCCGTACACCTCGAAGGCGTCGTCGACGTCGATCCGGTCGGCGGAGAGCCGGAGCTCGGCCGCCAGCACCCCGGCCAGGTAGGCGCACACGCGCTCGTCCCACGTGCCGTCCGGCACGGCCTCCGGGGCCGGCCGCGGTACGGGAGCCGTGCGCGGCGCCTCGGCCGCGACCCGCGGCTCGGGCGCGTCGCCGGTGCCGTAGGCGCGCGTGGAGAACCCGGTGAACCGGCAGGACACCACGCCGTCGTCGTCGCACACGTCGATGTCGAGCTTGCGCACCCCACTGGCGGGGTTGTCGTCGGCGCTGTGGCGCACCCACGCCCACATGCCGTCGCGGAACGGAGCGAGGATCTCCACCTCGTCCACCGCGAACGGCAGGAACAGCGCGCCGTCCTCGGCGTCACCGCTCCCGGCGAGCAGCCCCACGGTCGCCTGCAGCGCCGAGTCCATCAGGCCCGGGTGCACCACGAACCCACCCGGGACATCCGCCGCCCCGGCGGGCAGGCGCAACCGTGCGAGGGCCTGGCCGCCGCCGACCGTGATGCTCTCCACCCCGCGGTGCCCGGGGCCGTAGTCGAGCCCCAGCGACCGGTACAGGGCGTAGCAGCGCTCCGCGTCCCACCGCGTACCGTCGCAGGCGGCCCGCACGCCGTCCAGGTCCACCGCCGGCACCGTGCCCGAACCGCCCGGCACCGCCGTGCCCCGGCAGTGCACCACGTCGCCGTCCGCCGGGTCGGGGGAGGTGGTGACCGTGAAGCCCACCTCTCCCTCGGACTCGACCACCAGCGTCGTCCGCACCCGCACGGGCTCGTCGGCCACCTTGACGGGCCGGGCCCACACCACGTTGCGCAGCCTCAACCCGCCGACGCCGTCCACCGACGCCTCGACCGCGGCCCGCGCCATCTCCACGTACGCCACACCGGGCAGCACCCGCTCGCCCTGGACGACATGGTCCCGCAGGAAGAACTCGTCACCGGAGAACACCGAGTCGAAACGCTGCACGTCCAGGGTCGAGGAGTTCACCTGCGCCAGCGGGTGCACCGCGACCGCGCCCCGCGCACCGTCGCCGCGCGCCTCCGCCGTGCCCACGTCACCGACCCAGTAGCGCTCCTTGGCGAACGGGTACGACGGCAGGGACACCCGGCGCACCGCGCCCGCGCGGGGAAGGGTCTCCCAGTCGAACGCCAGCCCCTTGACCCAGAGGTCCATCAGCTTGGCGAACTTGCCCTTGCCGATCCACGCCGCGACGGTCGCCGCCATGTCGGAGTCGGCGGTGAGCAGGGCCAGGGTCTCCCTGTGCCGCTTGACGTCGCCCAGGTGCAGGCCCTCGACGTCGTCGTCGCCCGCGGCGAACGCGGTGAGCCGGCGCGTGAGGTCGGCGAACGAGTCGACGCGCAGCGCGAGCCGCGACTCCATCGCCTCGCGGCCCACCTGGAGCGTGTACGCGAGGTCGGCGAGGCGCGGGTGGGCGGGGTCCTGGCGGCCGAGCCAGGAGACCAGGTCCTGTGCCCGCTCGCGCAGGCGGTCCCGGTCCCTCGCCGAGAGGACGATCACCTGCGGGCCGTGGTCGTCCGGGGCGATCCCCGTCGGGTCCGTGTCGCGGTACTCCTCCACGATCACGTGCGCGTTGGAGCCTCCGGCGCCGAACGAGGAGACCCCGGCGACGCGGTTGCGCTCCACCGCGGACCCGTCGGGACCGGCCGTGGGGCGCTTCCACTCGGTCAGCTCCCGCTGGACGCGGAACGGGGTCGAGCCGAAGTCGATCTCCGGGTTCGGCTCCCGCGCGTGGAGGGTGGGCGCGATCTTCCCGTGCCGCAGCTGGAGCACCACCTTGACCAGCCCGGCGGCGCCGGCCGCGGCCTCCAGGTGGCCGATGTTGCTCTTCGCCGAGCCGATCGCGCAGTACTGACGGTCGTCGGTGTCCTTGGCGAACGCCCGGGACAGACCGCTGATCTCGATGGGGTCGCCGAGTGCCGTTCCGGTGCCGTGCGTCTCGACGTAGCCGATGTCGTGCGCCGACACCCCGGCCCGGTCCATGGCCTCGCGCACCGCCTCGGCCTGGGAGGCCGGGTTGGGCACGGTGTAGCCGTGGGTCCTGCCGCCGTGGTTGATGCTGCTGCCGCGCAGCACGGCGTGGATGACGTCGCCGTCGCGCCGGGCGTCCGCCAGCCGCTTGAGCAGCAGGACGGCCACGCCCTCGCCGGGGACGAATCCGGTGCCGCCCGCGCCGAAGCTGCGGCACTTCCCGTCGTCGGAGAGCATCCGCACCCGGGACATCAGGACGTAGCTCGACGGGTGGGCGTAGAGGTTGACCCCGCCCGCGAGGGCCGCGTCGCACTCGCCGCGGCGCAGGTGCTCCATCGCCTCGTGGACGGCGCTCAGCGACGACGAGCACATGGTGTCGACGGCCAGGCTCGGGCCCTTGAGGTCGAGGAAGTAGGACACCCGGTTGGCCACGGCCGCGAACGACGTCACGGGGTGGAGGTTCTCGCCCTGCTCCCACAGCCGCGGTCCGTACAGCTCGAAGCCGGTCTTGGACACGCCAGCGAAGACGCCGACCCGGCCGCCGTGCCGGTCCGCCAGGCCCTGCCGGGTGTAGCCGGCGTCCTCGAGCGCGTTCCACGACTCCTGGAGGAACAGGCGCTCCTGGGGGTCCATGCTCATCGCCTCGTGCGGCGAGATGGCGAAGAACAGCGGGTCGAAGTCGGCGAACCCCTCCAGGAAGCCGCCCCACTTGCTGTAGCTCAGCCCCCGCGCGACGGCCTCGTCGCGGTCCGCGTGGAAGAAGCCCGCCAGGTCCCAGCGCTGCGGCGGGACCTCCGAGACGCAGTCGCGCCCCTCGGCCAGGTTCTCCCAGTACTCGTCGAGGTTGCGCGCCCGGGGGAAGCGCCCGCTCACGCCGATGACCGCGATGGCGTCGGCGGCCTCGGGCGTGTCCCGCACGACGGCGGCCGGAGCGGGGGCGACCGGGACGGGGGCGGCCGGGACGGGGGCGGCCGGGACGGGGTCCCGCTCCACGACGGTGGCCGCGACCGCGGGGCGCGCCGCGTCGGCACCGGTCCAGGCGACGCACCGCTCCCGGTGTTCCGCCACGAAGTGGGCACCGAGGCTGTCCAGCGAGTTGTACTCGTAGAGCAGGGCCACCGAGAGGCCGGGGAAGACCTCCGTGAGCTTCCGGTTCAGCCGCGTGACGACGATGGAGTCGATCCCGTAGCTCTCCATGGGCGCGCCCGGGTCGATCTGCGCGGCCCGCAGGCCGGTGACGCCGCCGAGCAGCCCGGCGAGCCTGCCGACCACCTTCTCGCGCAGCTCGTCCTCGCCGACGGCGGTCACGGGGACCGCCGCCGCGGTGAACGCCGAGGAAGGCGCCGCGGTGGCGGACGGGGCGGAGAAGGCCTTGCGGATCCGGGGGCCGTCGCCCTCGACCACCATCACCTGGCTGTGGGTCGTCAGCAGGGACTCGTGGAGGACGCGGATGCCGCTCCCGGTCCGCAGCGGAACCATGCCGAGGTCCTCGTGGAGTGCGCGCGCCGTCTCCTCGTCGACGGTCATGCCGCCCCGGGCCCACAGCGGCCAGTTGACGGACAGGCTTCGCCCGGAGCGCCGTCCCGCGGTGACGAGGGCGTCGCGGTGGTGCGCGTAGGCGTCCATGAACGCGTTGGCGGCCGCGTAGTCCGCCTGGCCGGTGTTGCCCGTGACCGCGGCCCCCGAGGAGAACGTGGCGAAGAAGTCCAGCGCGAGGTCCCGGGTGGCGTGGTCGAGGTTGACCGTCCCGGTCACCTTCGGGGCGAGGACCTCCCGCAGCTCCTCCGTGCTCTTGGTGCGGAGGAGGCCGTCCCTGGTCACCCCGGCGCCGTGCATGATGCCGTCGATCGAGCCGCACTCGCGTACGACCCCGGCCACGAACTCCTCGACGGCCGCCGTGTCCGCGACGTCGAGCCGCACGTAGCGGATCTGGGCGTGCGGGCGGCTCAGCGCCTCCAGCGCCCGCGCCCGCTCGCCGTCAAGGGGCGAACGGCCGGTCAGGAAGAGCGTCGCGCGGCGGACCGACCGCAGCAGGTCCTCGGCGAAGATCAGCCCCAGGCCGCCCAGACCACCGGTGACGACATAGGTGCCGCCTTCCTTCCAGGGCAGGTCGGCGGGGGCGGGGGCGGGCAGCTCCCGCCAGACCAGGGTCTCCCGCTCGCCGTCGCGCCACCGCACCGCCGACGCGTCCGCGTGGTCCCGTGCCTGAAGGACCCGCTCGACCACCCGCTCCACGCCCCGGTCCCCGTCGACGAGGACCAGCTGCGGCACGACCTTGGGGTTCTCCAGCGCCGCGGTGCGCAGCATCGCGAGCAGACCGGACAGCGGCGCGTCGTCGCCGGCCTCCGGGCAGACGAGCTGGACGAGCGTCGGGGGCAGCGCCGGGTCGGCCAGCAGCCGCTTGACCACCTCGAGCACCTGGCAGGCGAGGTCCGCGTAGCGCGCCGCGAGCCCGGCCGCCGGGCTCTGAAGGAGGTGGACGCCGGGGGCGCCGCTGTGCGCCCGCAGCGCCTCCGCGGCCTGTCGCGGCCCCGCGAGCAGCACGACGTGCCCGGGCGTCCCGGCGGCGGTGCCGTCGGCCGCCCGCTCCCATACGGGAACGAAGCGCACGAGCTCCGGGCCCGTGCCCTCGCTCGCCCGCACCGCCCCGCTGTTCACCGCCCCGCTGTTCACCGCCTCCTTGAACTGCTCCTTGGAGATGCGGTTCGCCTTGAGGTCCAGCAGCATCTCGACCAGTGCGTCGTTCACTTGGCCGCCTCTCCGTTGTCCGTGGCGCGCACCGGCGCGGTGGTGAAGGCCGGGCCGAGCATCTCCGCCGCGGCAGCCAGGTCGAGTGAGCCGTTCAGATAGTCGTCGAGGACGTCGTCGACCCGCGATCGCGGGCCGCCTCCGTCGGGTTCCGCCGGGCCGCGGGGCCGGTCGGTCGTGTCGTCACCGACCCAGTACCGCTCCCGGGCGAAGGGATAGGTCGGCAGGGAGACCGGGCGTACGTCCGTGCCGGCGTGCAGCGCCCGCCAGTCGATGTCGAAGCCGTTCACCCACAGGTCGAGCACCTTGGCGTACCGGCCCTTGGCGATCCACGCCGCGACGACCTCGTCCAGGCCGTCGTCGGCGGTGAACGCGGCGCCGCCGTCGCGGTTCGCCCGGCCGCGGTGGAGGCCGTCGGTGCGCTCCGGCTCGTCGAGGAAGCCGCGCAGCCGGTCCGCCAGTTCACCGAGGGAGCCGACGACCGTCCCGAGCCGCTCGGGCATGGCCTCGCGGCCGACCTGGAGCGTGTACGCGACATCGGCGAGCGGCACGTCCGGCCGTTCCGGGTCGGTCAGCCGGCGCAGGAGCGCGCTCGCCTGCTCCCGCAGCCGCTCGCCGTCCATCGCGGAGAGCACGATCACGGCCGGTCCGGCGTCCGGGGTCCGACGGGCGTCGGGCTCGGCCGGGCGGTACTCCTCGATCACCACGTGGGCGTTCGCGCCGCCCGCCCCGAAGGACGAGACGCCCGCCCTGCGCGGCACCTCGCGGGCGACCCCGTCCACGTCCACGACGGGGCGCCGCCACGGGGCCCGCTCGCGCTGGAGGACGAACGGCGACGACGCGAAGTCGATGTGCGGGTTCGCCTCGTCCGCGTGCAGCGTGGGGGCGAGCTCGCCGTGGCGCATCTGGAGCACGACCTTGCAGACGCCCGCGACGCCCGCCGCGGCCTCCGCGTGCCCGATGTTGCTCTTCACCGAGCCGATCGCGCAGAACCCGGTGTCCCGGGTGTCGCCGGCGAACGCGCGCTTCAGGCCGTTGATCTCGATGGGGTCCCCCAGCGCGGTGCCGGTGCCGTGGGCCTCCACGTAGCTGATCGTGCCGGCGTCGATGCCCGCCTTGTCCAGCGCCCGGCGGATCAGGTTCCCCTGTGCCACCGGGTTGGGCACGGTGTAGCCGTTCGTCGTGCCCCCGTGGTTGACGCTCGTGGCGCGGATGACGGCGTGGATGCGGTCGTTGTCCCGCTCCGCGTCCTCGAGCCGCTTGAGGACGAGCGCGCCGACGCCCTCGCCCGGCACGAACCCGTTGCCGCCCCGCCCGAAGCTGCGGCACTTGCCGTCGTCCGAGAGCATCTGCAGCCGGGAGAGGCCGACATAGCCCGAGGGGTGCAGGTAGAGGTTCACGCCGCCCGACACGGCCAGTTCGCACTCGTCCCTGAGCAGGTGCTCGCACGCCTCGTGCAGCGCGGTGAGCGACGAGGAGCACATCGTGTCGATGGGCATGCTCGGGCCGTTCAGGTTCAGCTTGAACGACACGCGGTTCGCGACCGAACCGAAGGAGGTGTACGGGGACGTCATGTCGCCGCGCCGCCACCTGTCGGGGCCGTGGAGGTTGTGACCGGCGCGCGTGATGCCGACGAAGACCCCGACGCGCCCGCCGTGCTCCCGCTCCAGGCGCGCCCGCGTGTAGCCCGCGTCCTCGAAGGCCTTCCACGTCTCCTGGAGGAACAGGCGCTCCTGGGGGTCGACCTCCAGCGCCTCGTTGGGCGTCATCGCGAAGAACAGCGGGTCGAAGTCGGCGAAGCCGTCGAGGAAGCCGCCCCACTTGCTGTAGCTCCTGCCCTCGTCGGCGGCCCGGTCCTTGTCGGCCTCGTAGAAGCCGTCGAGCGCCCACCGGTCCGCGGGGATCTCGGTGATCGAGTCCCTGCCGTCCCGCAGGCCGGCCCAGAACTCGTCCAGCGTCTCGGCCTGCGGGAACCGCGCGCTCATGCCGATGATCGCGATGTCTCCACCACCGCGCGGCCGCACAGTGCCTTCCGGCCGGCGCGGCTCCGCCACGCGAGCCGGAGCCGGAGCCGCAACCGCAACCGGAGCCGCGGCCGGGGGCTCGACGGGCGCCGGAGCGGGAACGTCCTGCGGCGCCGGCGCGAAGCCGACGACGCGCGCGATGTCCTCCTGCCGCTCGGTGACGAAGTGGTCGGCCAGCGCGCCGACGGTGCGGTACTCGAAGAAGAGCGTGCTGCCGACCTCCCCGAGGTCCTTCTGGAGCCCGTTGAGCAGCTGGAGGATCAGGATGGAGTCGATGCCGTACGTCGACAGCGGCTCTCCGGCCTTGACGGAGTCCGCCGGGATCATCAACGTGCGCGCCACCAGGTCCTTGAGGTAGGTGACCACGGCGTTCTTGAGCGCTCCCGGGTCCACCCGGGCCTCCGTACGGGGCTCCGGGTCCGCACCGGTCGCCGGCGGCGCGGCGGGCGTCGCGGCGGCCGGTGCCTCGACGGCGTCCGGCCGCTCGCCGCCGCGGGTCTGCCGGATCACCCCGTCGCTGTAGGCCACGACGACCTGCTGGCCGAGCAGGTGGGCGTCGGCGGCGGGGAACTCGATCGGCTCGTAGCCCTCCCACTCCAGCACGGACCGCCACATCGCGGGCTCGAGGGCGGGGCCGCCCTCGGCGCGGAGCTCCGGGTCGTCGTAGAGCCACCAGCCGTCCAGGAGCGCGAACGTGAGCAGGCTGAACGGCGTGTACTCGGAGATCTCGTTGATGACCACCGCGGCGCCGGGCCTCATCAGCGCCTTGGCGTTGCGCAGCGACTCGCGGATGTCCCGGGTGGCGTGCAGCACGTTGGTCGCGACGATGATGTCGTAGGCGCCCTCGGTGAAGCCCTGCTCCGCCACGGGCCTGCTCGCGTCGAACAGCCGGCAGCGCAGGAAGGGGTTGTCCGCGCCGAACTCGCGCGTGCCGTGGATGAGGAAGGCGTTCGACATGTCGGTGTAGCAGTACTCGGCGATGTTCCGCGCGTACGGCTTGAGCCGCGGCATCAGCGTGGCCGTCGTGCCGCCCGTGCCCGCGCCCACCTCGAAGAGGCGGACCCGGGCGTCGGGGTCCTCGGCGATCCTGCGCTCGACCAGCTCCACCACGCAGTCGCCGGCGACGTCGTTGAAGTGGTCCGCGATCATGTTGTGCTTGTAGATGCCCTCGACGAACTCCAGTGAGGAGCCGGGGAAGATGACCTCGACGGCCGACGTCGTCCCCGTCAGGATCCCGGTGACCACCCGGAAGGTCCGGTCGGCCAGCACGGCCGTGGCCCGCAGCTCGGGATCGGCGAGCCACACCCGCTTGCCGCGCTCCCACTCCCGCTCGGCCGCCCGCGCGTCGGACCGGTCGCCGACGGCGGTGAAGGACCCGTCGCCGGTCTCCTGGATGTGGCCGAAGCGCGTCAGGACGGCGAAGCACTCCCCGACCCACCGGTCGAACCCGGGCAGGACCCCGTTGTCCCGCATGAAGGACGCCACGTCGAAGACGCGCCTGTCGAACCAGCCGCGTTCCCGCAGGTCGCACCAGAGCAGCCGGGCCAGGACCTCGTCCAGCTCCATCGCCTTGGCCTTGGTGCCGGTACGGACGGCCCGCACCTGGTCGGCGCGCGACGGCAGGGCCGGGGCGAGCGCGGGCCCGCGCACCGCGGACCCCAGCACGCGGACCGACTCCCGGCCGTCGAACGACTCGAACTTCTCCGGCTTGCGCGTGTTGAGGTGGGCCACCTGCACCAGCGGCGAGGCCAGGAGCCGCTCGACGGTGTCCATGGCGAGGGCAGGGTCGATGTCGGCCAGCCCCTCCTGCTCGTACAGCCGCTCCCTGATGTGCTGCGGCACGTCGAGACCGCTGCCCACCGCACCCCAGTACCCCCAGTTGACCACCCGCACGGGGTAGGACCGCTCGGCGGACAGGCGGTGGGAGAGGGCGTCCTCGATGGCGCTGCCGGCGACGTAACTGCAATAGCCCATGGCCGGGTTGAGCGAGGAGATCGACGAGAAGAACAGCATGAAGTCCAGGTCGTCGGCGTCGAAGACCTCGGCCGTCCACGCGCCGGCGTCGAGCTTGGCGCTCAGGCCGAGCCGGAACCGCCGCTCCTCGGTGTTGGGCAGGCTCTGGTCCACCAGGCCGAACACGGAGTGGACGACGCCGTTGACCCTGCCGAAACGCCGCGTGATCCGCGCGTGGGCGGCGGTGAGCGACTCCCGGTCGGCGGCGTCGGCGCGGACGTACCAGGGCGCGGGACCGAGGGCGGCCAGCCTGTCGATCTTGCGCTGGATGTCGTCGTCCAGCTCCCGCCTGCCGATCCACACGACCTGGGCCCCGAAGCGCCGGATCACGTCCTCGCTCCAGATCTCGCCGAGACCACCGGCCCCGCCCAGGACGACGTAGACGCCTCCCCTGGTGTACGGGCTGCCGGACGGCTCGGCGAGCGCGGCGGGCGCCAGCCGCCGGCGGAACCACTGCCCGCCCCGCAGCGCCCGCACCGGCCGCGCGTCGGCACCGATCAGGGCGGTCACGGGGAGGGCGTCGCCCACGCCGAGGTCGAGCGCGTTCACCCGCCAGTTGGGGAGCTCCTTGGCCATCACGCCGGCCAGGCCCAGCACGCCCGCGTCGGCGGGGTGGACCCGCTCGCCGCGCCGTACGGGCTGCGTCTGCCGGGTGACGACGGTCCAGGTCAGGTCCGAACCCGCGTGCCCCAGCGCGAGCAGCGCCTTGACGAGGCGGAAGAACGCGATCACCCCGGCGTCGGTCCGCCGCAGCAGCGCGGTGGCGTCCGAGTCCTCCCCCGTCCGCGAGATCCAGACGAGGTGCCGGATGTCCCCGACGGCCCGCAGCCGCGCGGTCAGCTCGTCCACGCCGGCCGTGGGCTCGACGTCGAGGAAGGAGGGCGCGCCGAACACCTCGGCGAGACGGGCGCGTTCGGTGGCGTCCGCGCCGAACACGACCACGCCGGCCCGCGGGGAGGGCTCCTCCGCGGGTGCCTGGTCCCGGACCCAGACGGGGGCCAGCGTCAGGTGGTTCCCGTCCGCCGGGAGCGCCGGGCGCTCCGCGCGTACGGGCTCAGCGGGTACGGGCTCAGCGGGTACGGGGCTCGCGGGTACGGGCTCCACGCGCGCGACGGGGGGCCTGCTCGGGGCCTCGACCGCCTCGGGCAGCCAGTACCGCCGGCGCTCGAAGGGGTACGTCGGCAGCGGGGTCCGCCGGTGCTCGCCGCCGGCGAAGAGCTCCGCGTACTCCAGTTCACAGCCCTGGAGGTAGAGGTCGCGGACGACCGCGAGGTGCTCGGCGCGCTCGCTCTCCGGCGCACCGGCGGCGCACCGCCGGATGAGGGAGTCGCCGTGCCGCTCCTGCTCGATGTCCCCGCCCCGGCGGCCCTCGGAGAGGTCGGCGACGCGCACGTGCTCCTCGCGTCCGGTCGACAGCCACTCCCGCAGCCGGTCCTCCAGCTCGCCGGTGGTCCGCGCGACGCAGGCCAGCCGGACCGCGCAGTGTCTGCGCCCGAGCAGCAACGTCAGGCTGACGTCGCCCAGGTCGGTGCCGGGGTGGGCGCTCAGGTGTTCCGTCAGCCGCTGGGCCTGGGTGCGGAGCTGCTCGTGGGAGAGGGCGGAGAGCACGACGAGGTGAGCGGCCGGGCGCGCCCCACCGCGCGGCCGTTCGGGCGCTTCCTCGATCACCATGTGGGCGTTGGTGCCGCTGAACCCGAAGGAGTTCAGTGCCGCGAGCCGCGGACGGCCCTCCTCGGTGGTCCACTCCCGGTGGACCGTGTTGACGTAGAACGGGCTCGCCGCGAAGTCGATGAGCGCGTTGCCCCGCTCGAAGTTGAGGGAGCGCGGGATCTCGCGGTGCCGCAGCGCGAGGAGGATCTTGATGAGCCCGGACAGGCCCGCCGTCGGCGACGTGTGACCGATGTTGGTCTTCACCGAGCCGATGGCGCAGTACTCCCGCTTGTCCGTGTAGCCGCGGAAGGCGCGGGTCAGCGCCTGGAACTCGATGGGGTCGCCGAGCCGGGTGCCGGTGCCGTGCGCCTCGACGAGCCCGATGTCGGCCGGGTCGACGCCGTACTTGTCGTAGACGGCCCGCTCCAGCCGCTCCTGGGACTTCGCGCTCGGCGCGGTGATGCCGTTGGACGTGCCGTCCTGGTTGAGGCCGGAGCCTCGGACGAGGCCGTGGATGTGGTCGCCGTCGGCGAGCGCGTCGCTCAGGCGCTTGAGGACGACGAAGCCGACGCCGTCGCCGGGTACGAAGCCGTCCGCCCGCTCGTCGAAGGTGTGGCACTGCCCGGTCGGGGAGAGCATCCCCGCCCGGTGGGCCTGGAGGTAGTAGTGGGGCGCGCACTGGACGGAGACCCCGCCCGCAAGGGCCATGTCGATCTCGCCCGCGCGCAGTGCCTGGCACGCCAGGTGCACGGCGACCAGCGAACCCGAGCACGCCGTGTCGACGGCGATGGCGGGGCCCCGCAGGTCGAGGTGGTACGAGATGCGGGCCGGCATGATCGACTCGGCGTTGCCCCACATGGCCTGGGCCGGGGTGTCCGCCCCGGGCGACGGCAGGTAGTCGACGGGCTGCGTACCGATGTAGACGCCGCAGTCGGTGCTCCGGGCCCCCGCTCCGGCGTAGCCCGCGTCCTCCAGCGCCCGCCAGGACTCCTCCAGGGCGATGCGCTGCTGGGGGTCCATGTAGGTCGCCTCGACGCCGGAGATCTGGAAGAACGCCGGGTCGAACAGGTCGATGTCGTTCATCAGCGACGCGTGACGGGGGACGTCGGCGCCGGGCTCGGCGAACCGCGAGATGTCCCAGCGGGTGATCTCGCCGACCAGGCTCTCCCCCTGGGCGAGGTGCTCCCACAGCCGGTCGACGCTCTCCGCCCGGCCGAACCGCCCGCTCATGCCGACGATCGCGATCGGCTCCAGGTGCGGGGGTGGGGTGGCCCCGGCCCGCACCGCGTCGGCGCCGGCCGCGGCCGCCGGGGGTGCCACCGGTGCCGCCGGTGCCGCGTCCTGGGCCCGACCGGGTCGCGTCAGGAGGGCGCCGACCCGCTCCGGGAAGTTCTCGGTGACGTAGGCCGCCAGCCGCCGGACCGAGCTGTGGTCGAACAGATCCACAGGCTCCAGCACCCCGCCGAGGATCTCGTTGAGGTCCCGGACCAGCTGGACGCCGACGATGGAGTCCACGCCGTAGTCCGCGAACGAGTCCTCGACGTGGATCTCGTGCTCCTCCAGTTCCAGGGCCTTCCGCAGCTGTGCCACGATCGCGCGCCGCACGTGCGCGTCGAGTTCGCGCGCGTCGTGGCCGTTCGCGTCACGGCCGTTCGCGTCCCGGTCCTGGTGGCCCGGGTCCGGCGCGGTCGCCCCGGCGCCGGTGCGGGCGACGACGACCTGGTGCCCGGCGTCATGGGCCGCGGCGGCGGGGAAGGAGACGGCCGCGAAGCCCTCGTCGCGCAGCACCTCCCGCCAGCGGCCGGGCTCCAGCGCGGGGCACCCGTCGATGCGCAGCTCCGGGTCCCGGTAGAGCCACCACCCGTCGAGCAGGCCGAAGGTCAGGTGCGAGAAGAGGGTGCGGGCGGACAGCTCGTTCAGCACGAGCGTGCCGTCGTGCCCCAGCAGGGCCCGCGCGTGGCGCACCGCCGCCCGGACGTCGCCGGTGGCGTGGAGGACGTTGGTCGCGAGGACGATGTCGTAGGCCCCCTCGGCCAGGCCCTGTCCCGCCGGGCTCCGCTCCACGTCGAAGTGCTCGCAGCGCAGGTACGGGTGCTCGGCGCCGAACTCCTTCTTCCCGGCGCGCAGGAAGTGGGCGGAGACATCGGTGTAGCAGTACTCCGCGATGGCGTCCCGGTGCCGGCTCAGTGCGTTCAGCACCTTCTCGGTGGTGCCACCCGTGCCCGCGCCGATCTCCAGTACGCGAACCCGGCGGCCGGGACCGGCGGCCAGCAGGGCCTCGACGCGGTCCGCCACCTGCTCCGCGACGATCTCGTTGAGGGCCTCGGCGCTGTCGCAGCGCCGGTAGACGCCCTCGACCAGCGCCGTCGAGGCATCGGGGAAGATCACGTCGGTTCCCCTGCGGCGTCCGGAGAGGACGTCGGGGAGCCCGCGGATCGCCTGGTCCATGAGGTTGACGTAGGGGTTCGTGTCTCCGCTGTCCCGGCGGACGGCCGCCCAGCGGCGCCACGCGGTGGCACCGGCCTCGGCCGCCCCCGGGGTCGGCGCGTAGCGGTCCGCGTCCAGTTCCAGGTAGCCGTGCTCCGCCAGGAAGCGGAGGCTCTCGTCGAGCCAGCGGCCGTGGACCCGGCCCGGCTTCAGGCCGTCCCGGAGGGCGGCGACGGAGCCGCTGCCGTCCGCCGCCATGCCGAGTTCCCGTAACTGCGCGACCAGCAGCCCGCACAGGAGATCGTCGTCGAAGCCCCGGCCGCTCCCGGAGTCCGTGATCACCCGTCGCAGCCGGGCGTCGTCGACGGTCCCGCCCTCGGCGGTTCCGCCCCCGACCGCCTCGGCACGTACCGGCGCCGGCTGGGGCGCGACGTCGGTGGGCCAGCAGGGCCTCTTGGCGAACGGGTAACCGGGCAGCGACACGGGAGCCGGGCGCCTGCCGCCGAACAGCTCCCGCCAGTCCAGGTCGTATCCCTGGCAGTAGAGCTTCGCGACGGCGCGCAGCGCCTCCGTGAACGCCTGCCGGTCGTGGCGCAGCGGGTACGCCTCGCGCACCAGGTCGTTGCCGGACTCCAGCACATCGGCCCGCGGGGCGAAGCCCTTGGACACGCTGCCGTCGACGGCGCCCGGCACCGTCGCGCCGCCCAGCCAGTCGCGGAACAGGCGCACGGCCTCACCCGTGTCGCGGGCCACCACGGCGCACCGGTGCCGGAAGTGGGCCCGGCCGTCGAGCAGCGTCGCGCTGATCTCACGCGGGGCGTGCCCGCCGGCACCGCCGTCGAGGAAGTCGACCAGGTCGGCGACCCGTCGCCGCAGCGCCTCCGGGTCCTTGGCCGACACGGCGAACAGGTGGGCGGGCACCGCCGTGTCGTGCTCGGTCTCGGGCGTCACGAAGCTCTCCACCACCATGTGTGCGTTGGTTCCGCTCATTCCGAAGGCGCTCAGGGCCGCGACGCGCTCGCGTCCCGCCGTGCGCGGCCACTGTCTGTTCGCCCGGTTCACGAAGAACGGGCTGTCCTGCCAGTCGATGTACGTGCTCTCGCGCTCGCAGTGGAGGCTGGCCGGGATGGTCTCGTGGCGCATGGCCTGGAGGATCCCGATCAGGCTGACCAGCCCGGACGCGGCGAGCGTGTGGCCGACGTTGGGCTTGGTCGAGGTCAGCGCGCAGTACCGGCGCCTGTCGGTGAGGCCGGTGAAGACGTCGTTGAGCGCGTTGACCTCCACCGGGTCGCCGAGCCGGGTGCCCGTGCCGTGGGCGACCAGGTAGTCGATCTCCGCCGGGTCGACGTCGTGCTTCTCGTAGGTCGACCGCAGGAGTTCGGCCTGCGCGGCACCGTTGGGGGCGGTGATGCCGTTGGACCTGCCGTCGTGGTTGATCCCACTGGCGCGGATGACGCCGTGGATCCGGTCCCCGTCCGCGATGGCCGCCGACAGCCGCTTCAGCACGACGACGGCGACGGCCTCGCTGAGCACCATGCCGTCGGCCCGCTCGTCGAAGGCGTAGCAGACGCCGTCCTCCGACAGCATTCCCGCCTGCCGCATGTCGGTGAGCTGCCGGGGCGTGGTGATCAGGCTGACGCCCGCCGCGAGGGCCGTGTCGCACTCGCCGGCGCGCAGGCTCAGGACGGCCTGGTGGGCGGCCACGAGCCCGGACGAGCAGGCGGTGTTGATCGCCATGACCGGGCCGTTGAAGTCGAGGAAGTGGGCGAGCCGCGCGGCGAGCACACCGTCGTGGTTGGCGGTGATGCTGCCCGTGCTCCCGGCCAGACCCTCGTAGTCGCCGTGCTCGACGCCCACGAACATCCCGACCCTGCCCGGCGAGCCGGGCTTCCACGCCGCGTCCTCCAGCGCCCGCCAGGACTCCTGCAGGAGCAGCCGCTGACGCGGGTCCAGGGCGCGGGCCTCCCTGGGGGAGATCTCGAAGAACAGCGGGTCGAACTCCTCCGGCCCCGTGAGCTGTCCGCAGCGGAAGGCACCGAGCGGGCTGTCCGCCGGCTCGCCCCACAGCGCGAGCCGTTCGGCACCGACCGGGCCGACGACGTCGCGGCCTTCCGCGAGGACGGACCACAGCTCGTCGACGTCGCCCGCGCCGGGGAAGCGCCCGCTCATGCCGATGACGGCAACGGCTTCGTCGTCGCCCGCGGACCCCACCGCCTGTGCGGCCGGCGTCGTCTCCTCCCGGTCCTTGCGAACGGGCACGTCGGCGGGCTCGACCACCGTCGGCGCGGGCGCCGCGCCGTACAGCGCCTCCAGGACGTCGCGGTGCTTGCCGACGAGGTGGTTCCGCAGCTTCCTGAGCGTGGGGTGGCTGAAGAAGACCGACGGTGTGATCTCGACGCCGATGCGCTCGCCGATGCCGGTGGCCAGTTCGACGAGGCTCACCGAGTCGAAGCCGTACTCGGAGAGGTTGTCGTCCTCGTGGATCCTGTCGGGCGAGACCTTGACGACGCGGCGGACGATGTCCCGGAGGTCCTGGGCCAGGCCCTCGTCGACGCCCGTCCCCGACGGCCCGGGACGCGGCGCGACGGACGGCGCGACGGACGGGGCGACGGACGCGGTGACCGACCTGACGGCGGGCTCCGCGGCGGCGACCACCGACGACGGTGGCGGCAGCAGACCGAGGAAGCGGTGCACCCGGCCCGGCTCCCCGACCACCACCATGTGCTGGACGGCGTCCTGCGCCAGCAGGGTCTCGAACAGCCGCAGTCCGTCCTCCGTCTCCAGGAGGCCCTGACCGCTGGAGCGCAGGTACAGGTCGGTCGCGTCGTCGTCGAGGCCCATGCCCCCGTCGCGCCACAGCGGCCAGTTGATCACCGCGGTCCTGCCGGAGACCTCCCCGGCGGCGCCGCGTTCGCCGCGGTGGGCGGCGTAGGCCGTCTGGAAGCGGTTGCCGAACGCGTAGTCGCAGGTGCCGAAGTCGCCGATCACCGCGGAGGTCGAGGAGAAGTAGCAGACGAAGTCGAGGACTTCGCCGGCCAGTGCCTCGTCGAGCGCGAGGGTGCCCGCGACCTTGGCGGCCGTCGTCCGCTCGAACGAGGCCACGCTCTTGTCGAGGACACTTCCCTCTCCCTCGACTCCCGCGGCGTGGATGACGCCGTGGACGGCTCCGAACCGCTCACGTGCCTGCGCCAGGGCGCGCTTCATGTCGCCCGCGTCGCAGACGTCCGCACGCACGTACAGGACCTTGTCGGCGCCGAGTGCGCGCAGCCTCTCCTGCCGGCGTGCGTCCGGTGCGGAGCGGCCGGTCAGCACGGTGTTGGCCCCGTAGGTGCGGACGAGGTGCTCGGCCACGAGCAGCCCGAGGCCGCCGAGACCGCCGGTGACGAGGTAGGTCCCGCCGCGCTTGAAGGCGCTGGGAGCCTCGGTCACCTCCGTCTCCCGTACGCGGCTGACGTAGCGCCCGCCGTCCCGGTACAGGGCGCTGGACGCGGTCTCCTGGTGCGTTTCGGCTGCCAGCCGCCCGGCCCAGTCCGCGAGGCCGCCGGGCCGCCGCGGATCGGCGGCGTCCTGGAGCACGACCGTGAACGCGGTCCGCGGCAGTACGAGCCCGAGCGAGCGCTCGAAACCGACGGCCGCTTCGAGGTGGGCGCGCTCGACGCCGTCGCGGTACCGGCCCGCGAGTACGAACCGCCGCGCGGGGACCTCGGCCCGGGCCAGCGCCTGGAGGGCGAGGACGACCTCGCCGACGTCGTCGGGGCGCGAACCCGGTTCCAGCTTCCAGAGGTCCCAGACGGCGTCGACGGCGCCGTGGCTCGCGGCGATGGCGCCGAACGCGGCCGTGTAGTCGCCGCCCTCCTCCGGACGGACCTCGTACGCGTCCGGGGAGACCCGGCGGAAGGAGGTGCCCCGCCCGACGAAGGCGACGCGCGCTCCGGGGTCGAGCGCGCGGACCGCCCGCGCGACCTCGGCCTGGCGCTCGGCACCGCTGCACAGGCAGATGACGCTGCCGAGCCGCCGCGCCGGGCCTTCCGTCAGGGGTTCCGGCTCCCAGGCCTCGGTGAAGACGAGGGGCCGCGCGCGCTCCGCGGGCGCGACGGCCCGGGGCTCGCCCCGATCGGCCCGCTCTCCCACGACGAGCGGCTGGCCGTCGAAGGGGAAGTAGCGCTCGCGGGCGAAGGGGTAGGCCGGCAGCCCGATGCGGCGCGGCCTGCGGCCGTCGTAGAGAACGTTCCAGTCGACGGGCACACCGTTCGCCCACAGCTCCAGGATCTTGTCGTACTTCCCCTTGCCGGCCCAGGACGAGATCATCGTGCTCAGATCGGCGTCGGCGGAGAACAGCGTCCGTACGCCGCTCTCGCCCCTGGTCGAGCCGCGCACCGCGGTCCCGGCGGCGCCGCCGTCCGGGCCGTCCGGGGTCAGGAAGGCGCGCAGCGCCGCCACCAGGTCCGGCAGGGACGCGGCGGAAACGCCCAGGCGCTCCTCCATCGCTTCCCGTCCGACCTGCAGCGTGTAGGCCACGTCCGCCAGCTCCACGGCCGCGTTCTCCGGCCGTTCCAGCCACTCCAGCAGGCCCTCGGCCCGCGCCCGCAGCCCGTCCTCGGTCCGCGCCGAGAGCGGCACCACGGCACCGAGCGCTGGGTCGAGCGGGTACGCCTCCTCGTGGCCGTCCCGCACGTACTCCGCGATGACGACATGGGCGTTGGATCCGCCCGCGCCGAAGGACGAGATCCCGGCGACGCGCGCACCCGTGCCGCCACCGGGCAGGACGGGCCGGTCCCAGTCGGCCAGTTCGCGCTGGACGACGAACGGGGTGTCCGCGAAGTCGATGTGCGGGTTCAGCGTCTCGGCGTGCAGGGACGGCGCCAGCTTGCCGTGCCGCATCTGGAGGAGCACCTTGGTGATGCCCGCGATGCCCGAGGCGCTCTCGGCGTGGCCGATGTTGCTCTTCACCGAACCGATGGCGCAGAACCCCTTGTCACCCGTGTGGTCCCGGAAGGCGTTCGACAGGGCCGTGATCTCGATCGGATCGCCCAGCGCGGTCCCGGTGCCGTGCGCCTCGACGTAGCTCACCGCACGCGCGCCGACCCCGGCCGTGTCCAGGGCGCGGCCGATGACCTCCGACTGCGCCTTGGGGTTGGGCACGGTGTAACCGCCGGCGCCGCCGCCGTGGTTGACCGCGGTGCCCTTGATGACGCCGTGGATCCTGTCCCCGTCGGCGATCGCCTTCGCCAGCGGCTTCAGCAGGACCGCGCCCACGCCCTCGCCGGGCACATAGCCGTCACCGCCGGCCCCGAAGCTCCGGCACCGGCCGTCGGTGGAGGCGAACTTGCCCTGACTCAGCAGCAGGTATTTGTTCGGGTGCAGCGAGAGGTTGACACCGCCCGCGACCGCCATGTCGGACTCACCGGTCCGCAGGCTCTGACAGGCGAGGTGGACGGCCGTCAGCGAGGACGAGCACATCGTGTCGACGCTCATGCTCGGACCGTGGAAGCCGCAGACGTGCGACACCCGGTTGGCGATGGAGGCCGAGCTGCCCGCGACCGCCGAGGCGCCGCCCAGCAGCTGGTTCTGGGCGCCGTAGAGCTGGTACTCCTCGTACATCACACCGACGAACACACCGACCCGGCCGGCCGGCACGTTGCCGGTCCGGCTCTTCGGGCCACCCCGGGTGTAGCCGGCGTCCTCCAGCGTCTCGTGGACGCACTGGAGGAACAGCCGCTCCTGCGGGTCCATGATCTCCGCCTCGCGCGGGGAGATGTTGAAGAACAGCGGATCGAACTCGTACGCGCCGTCGACGAACCCGCCCCACTTGCTGTACGACTTTCCGGCGGCGTCCTTGCGCGGGTCGAAGAACTGCCCGTGGTCCCAACGGGACTCGGGGATCTCCGTGACGCTGTCCCTGCCCGCCGCGAGGTTCTCCCAGAACTCCGCCACGTCGCGCGCCTGCGGGTAACGGCCCGCCAGGCCGACGATCGCGATGTCCATCCGCCCCTCGGTGACCGCCTCCTGAGCGACGGCCCGCGCGGGGGACGCGGTGGAGACAGGTACGGAGACCCGCCACGCGCGCTGCTGTTCGGCGGCGCTCGTCGAGGAGCCGGCGTTCGTCGACGAGGTGGCGTGGGCCGTTCCGCCGCCACCCGGACCGTTCTCCCCCGCGGACAGGAGTTCGCGCATGCGGTCGGGGTGGGCTTCGAGGAAGTGTGCGGCGAGCGCCTCGATGGTGCGGTGCTCGAAGAACAGGGTCTTCGACAGCGGCCCGAAGACCTCCTCCAGGGCCCGCGTCATGTCCATGGTCATCACGGAGTCGACGCCGTAGTCGTCGAGGGTCGCCTCCGCGTCGATCTTGGCCGGAGGCAGATTGATCACCGACGACAGCTGCTTCTTGAAGTACGCCTCGGCCCGGCCGGCCAGGCCTTCCGTCCTCTCCGGCACCGCCGACACCGCCGACACCTCGGGCGCCGCCGACACCTCGGGCGCCGAGCGACGCTCCTCCGTGCCCCGCGGTGCGGGCGTGGACCCGGGCTCGGGCTCGGGCGCGGCCAGCAGGGTGTGCCGCATCCGGGCCCGCTCGCCTTCGAGGACGAGGACCTGGTCCTCCGGCGCGGCCAGCGCCCGGTACAGGGCCCGCACCCCGGTGTCCTCGCGCAGCGGGATCAGGCCGAACCGCTCCCGCAGCCACCGTTCGACGCCCGCGTCGACGTGCATCCCGCCGTCGGCCCACAGCGGCCAGTTGACCGACACCGTCCGGCCCCGGCGCGCGCCCTGTGCCACGAGCCCGTTCCGGTGCGCCGCGTAGGCGTCCATGAACGCGTTCGCCGCCGCGTAGTCGGCCTGTCCCACGTTGCCGAACGCACCGGTGAAGGACGAGAAGAGGACGAGGAAGTCCAGGTCCGCGTCCCGGGTCGCGGTGTCCAGGTGCACCAGCCCGGAGACCTTCGGGGCGAGAACGGCGGAGAACTCCTCGGTCGACTTCTTCAGGATGAAGCCGTCCCTGAGCACCCCGGCGGAGTGCAGGATCCCGTCCACGCCGCCGTACGTCCGGCGCATCCGGTCCACGAGCGCGGTGACGTCCTCCTCGACGCCGACGTCCGCCTGACGGTACTCCGCCTCGGCGCCCAGCAGCCGCAGCCGCTCCAGGAGCTCTTCCTTGCCCTCGTCCGGCGCGGCACGTCCGGTCAGCACGAGCCGGGGCCGGTCCACCTTCGTGGCGATGTCCCGCGCGAACAGCGCGCCCAGCCCACCGGCACCACCGGTGATCAGGTAGACGCCGCCGTCCTTCCACGGCAGCGGGGGCTCGGGGTCGCCCTCGAACTCGTGCCACCGCAGCACCTCGCGCACACCGGACCGGTACCGGACCGCCGCGTCCTTCGGCGCGGCCCGGTCGGCCTCCACCTGGGACGCGGCACGCTCCGGACCGTCCTGCGGGTCCACCAGGACCAGTTGCCCCGAGACACGGGGGTTCTCCAGCTGAGCCGTCTTCAGGATGCCCGCCAGGCCCGTCGGCAGCCACGCGTCCGCGTCGGCCGGGGCGACCAGCTGGACGTGGACGGCGTGGTGCGTCCGTTCGGCGAGCAGTTCCCTGACCGTCGCGAAGACCTGCCGGGCGTGGTCGGAGTACCGCCCGTCGACGCTCGTCGACGGAGAGTCCAGGAGCACGACCCGCCCGGTTCCCCGGGCCCGCAGCGCCTCCGCGACCTCGGGAAGACCGATGAGCAGGGCGAGCCCGGCCGGCGTGCCCTCCGCCTGCTCCGCGTCCCGCGTCCGCTCGTGGGCGACCCAGCGCGGCGCGGCGAGCAGCTCACCCGTGGGCCGCTCCGCCGGGAGCGCCCGCAGCGAGACGCCCCGGAGCCGCACGCTCACCTTCCCCGCGTCGTCGCAGAGGTCGATGTCGAGACGGCGGACCGCGGCACCGGCGGACGCCGGCGCGTCGGCGCCGGTGCGCACCCACGCCCACATCGACGCGGTGCACGCGCCGAGCACCCGCACCTCGTCCACGGCGAACGGCAGGAGCAGTTCGCGCGGCGCTCCCTCCCCCGGCACCATGCCGACGCAGGCCTGGAGCGCGGAGTCCAGCAGGGCGGGGTGCAGCCCGTAGGTCCGCAGGGTCGTGCCGACGGCCTCCGGCAGCGTCAGCCGGGCCAGGACCTGGCCGTCACCGATCCACAGGCGCTCGACGCCCCGGTGACCGGGGCCGTACGCGATGCCCTGCGCCCGGAACCAGTCGTAGACCTGGTCGGCGTCCACCACGGTGCTCCCGCACTCCGTGCGCAGGCGCGCGATGTCCACCTCGGCGTCCGTGGGGGCCGCGGCGGGCTCCAGCGGCACCCGCACCACGCCCTCGCCGTGGACCACCGGGTCCCCGTCGACGCGCGGGCCGACGATCTCGTAGCCGATCTCGTCCTGTCCCCTGGGCAGCAGCCGCACCTCGACGGCCCGGTGCCCCTCCCCCACCGTCACCGGCCGCGCCCACACGGTGTCGGCGATGGTCAGCGCGCCGTGCGGCTCGTCCAGTGAGGCCTCGACAGCGGCACGTACCAGCTCCAGGCAGGCCGCGGCGGAGAGCACACGCTCACCGCGCACGCGGTGGTCGGCCAGGAAGAACTCGTCCCCGGTGAACACGGAGGTGAACCGCTGCCCGCTCAGACCGGACGTGTTCGTGTGCACCAAGGGGTGGAGCCGCGCCGCGGCCGCCGGCGGCCGCTCGGTCTCCGTGCTCGTGGTGGGCCAGTAGCGCTCGCGCTGGAAGGGGTAGGTCGGCATCGGGATGCGACGCGGCACGCCCCGCCGGGGGAGCCTGCCCCAGTCGACCGTCACGCCCGTCACCCACAGCTTGAGCAGCTTGTCGAACTTGCCCTTCTCGGCCCAGGCGCCCAGCGTGCCGGCCATGTCGTCGTCCGCGGCGAAGAGCCGCAGCGCGTCGTCCCCGCGCCGCTTGACCGTCCCCCGGTGGAGACCGGGGACGTCACCGTCGCCGAGGAAGCGCGTCAGCTTGGCGACGAGGTCGGCGGTCGTGTCCGCCACCAGACCGAGGCGCTCCTCGAACTCCTCCCGGCCCGTCCGCAGGGTGTGCGCGACGTCCGCGAGCGAAGCCCCGGCGCCGTCCTCGTCGTCGAGCCACCGCACCAGCCGCTCGGCCCGTTCTCGCAGGGCCTCCGGTGTCCTCGCGGAGAGGACGACGACCTCCGGGCCCTCCTGGTGGCCCTGGCGCACCGGCTCGGGGACGTATTCCTCGACGATCAGGTGGGCGTTGGAGCCGCCCGCGCCGAAGGAGGAGACCCCGGCGACGCGCGGCAGCTCCGTGCCGTCGGCCGACAGCGGGCGCTTCCACTCCGTCAGCCCGCGCTGCACGTAGAAGGGGCTGTTCTCGAAGTCGATGTGCGGATTCAGCACGTCCGAGTGGAGCGAGGGCACCAGCTGCCCGTACTTCATCTGCAGCAGCACCTTGGTCAGACCCGAGATGCCGGCGGCGCTCTCCGCGTGGCCGATGTTGCTCTTCACCGAACCGATCGCGCAGAACCGCTTGTCGTCCGAGTACGCGCGGAACGCCCGCGTCAGGCCCGCGACCTCGATCGGGTCGCCGAGCGACGTGCCGGTGCCGTGCGCCTCGACGTAGCTCACCGACCGCGCGTCGACGCCCGCTTCCCGCAGTGCCCGGCCGATGACGTCGTCCTGCGCGCGGGGGTTGGGAACCGAGTAGCCGTTCGTCTTCCCGCCGTGGTTGACGGCCACGCCCCGGATGACGCCGTAGATCGTGTCGCCGTCCTCCTCCGCCTTCGCCAGCGGCTTCAGCAGGACGGCGCCGACGCCCTCGCCGGGGACGTAACCGTCGCCGCCCCGGCCGAAGCTCTCGCACTGCCCCTTGCTCGACAGGTACCTGCCGCCCGCGAGCATCAGGTACTTGTTGGGGTGCAGGGAGAGGTTCACGCCGCCCGCGACGGCCAGCTCGCAGCCGCCCGTCAGCAGGCTCTGGCACGCCAGCTGGATCGCCGTGAGCGACGAGGAGCACATCGTGTCGACGGCCATGCTCGGCCCGTGGAGATCGAAGAAGTACGACACGCGGTTCGCGATCGACGACGCGCTGCCGGCCAGCGTGAGGTTGCGGCCCCTGGCCTGCTCCTGGGCGGCGTACAGCTGGTACTCCTCGTACATCACCCCGACGAACACGCCGACGTTCCCGCCGGGGCCGCCCTCGCCGCGATCGCGGCCCAGCGCCGCACGGGTGTAGCCCGCGTCCTCGAACGTCTCCTGCACGCACTCCAGGAACAGCCGCTCCTGCGGGTCCATGTACTCCGCCTCGCGCGGAGAGATGTTGAAGAACAGCGGGTCGAAGCGGTCCGCCCCCTCCAGGAAGCCGCCCCACTTCGAGTACGTCCGCCCGGCGGCGTTGACGTCCGGGTCGAAGAACCGGCTGTGGTCCCACCGGTCCCGCGGCACCTCGGTGACGCAGTCCTTGCCCTCGGCCAGGTTCCGCCAGAACTCCTGGACCGACCGCGCCTGCGGGTAGCGCCCCGCCAGGCCGACGACGGCCACGTCGACGGAGCCCGCCGCGCTCCCGGGGCGGGGCCGCGTCACCCTCCGGGTCACCCGCGCGAAGCGCGGACGGGAGGCCGGGACGGGACGGGCGGCCGGGGAACCGGTCGCCGGCACCGGCGCGTCCGCACCGAGCAGGTTCCGCAGCTCGTCCTCGTGGGCCTCCAGGAAGTACCCCGTCAGGGCGCGGATGCTCTGGTACTCGAAGAACAGGGTCTTGGGCAGCGAGCCGAAGACCTGCTCCAGCCTGGTGGTCAGGGCCAGCGTCATGACGGAGTCGATGCCGTAGACCTCGAACGCGTCGTCGGCGTCGATCCGGTCCGCCGCCATGCCGAGCTCCGACGCCAGCAGCCCGATGAGGTACCGGGAGGTCCCCTCGTCGAGCCCGTCCCCGCTCACGGCCGGCCCGGCCGGTGCGGCGGCAGCGGCGTCCGACGGCTCGGGAGCCTCCAGGGCGGGCGGTTCCGGCCGGGACCGCGTGGTCGCGTCCCCGGCCTCGTAGGGCCTGGCGGAGAACCCCTTGAACCGGCAGGCGACGACGCCCGATCCGTCGCACAGGTCGATGTCGAGCTTGCGCACCCGGCTCCCGGGCCGGTCGTCGGCGCTGCGACGCACCCAGGCCCACATCACCTCCTGGCACGGTCCGAGGACCCGCAGCTCGTCCAGGGCGAACGGGATGTGGGCCGCGTCCTGGAGGCCCAGGCCGATCGCCGCCTGCGACGCCGAGTCCAGCAGGCTCGGGTGGAGCACGAACGCGTCGAGCGAGTCGTGCACCTCGGCGGGCAGCCGCAGCCGGGCGAGCACCTGGCCGTCCCCGGCCCACACGCTCTCGACGCCGCGGTGCGCGGGCCCGTACGCCAGGCCGAGCCGCTGGTAGGCCTGGTAGCAGTGCTCCGCGTCGAGCCGCGTCTCCGCGCACGCGGCCCGCAGGCCGGCCAGGTCCACCGGGTCGGCGGACGCCGGCTCGCCGAGCGAGACCACGCCCTGGCTGTGCACCACGGGCACCGCCTCGTCACCGGCCTCCTCACCGGCCGTCTCCGGCACACCGGAGATCTCGAAGGCGACCTCGCCGTCCCCGGTGGCGTACAGCTCCGTGCGGACGCGGACGGGCCGCTCCCCGGCCTTGACGGGGTGCGCCCACACCACGTTGCGCAGCGTCAGCCCACCCGGGTGGTTCTCGACGGACGCCGTCACTGCCGCCCGTGCCATCTCCAGGTACGCCATGCCCGGCAGCACGCGGTCGCCCTTGACGACGTGGTCCCGCAGGAAGAACTCGTCGCCGGAGAACACCGAGTCGAACCGCTGGGCCTCCAGGGTCGAGGTGTTGGTGTGCACCAGCGGGTGCGACCGGGCGCCGCCGTCCACGGCCGCTCCCGCCGCGCTCGGGGCGGTGACCCAGTGGCGCTCGGGAGCGAAGGGGTACGTGGGCAGGGGGACGCGGCGCGGCGTCGTGGTGCGGGCGAGGAGCTCCCAGTCCACGCTCAGGCCGTCCGCCCAAAGGTCCATCAGCTCGCCGTGCTCACCGTGCTCGAGCCGGCGCCGCACCGTGCGCTGCTTGTCCTCGTCGGCCTCGAAGTCCGCGAGCGCCTCGCGGGTCACCCGCGTCCGGCCGTGGCGCACACCGTCGATGTCCCGGTCGCCGTCGAGGAACGCCCGGAGTTTCTCGAGCAGTTCGTCCCGGCTCCCCACCAGCAGGGCGAGCCGCTCCTCCATGGCCTCCCTGCCGACCTGGAGCGTGTACGCGATGTCCGCGAGCCGGGCGGTCCGGCCCCCTTCCGGGAGCCAGTGCACCAGCGCGCGCACCTTCTCACGCAGGCGCTCGGCGTTCTTCGCCGACAGCACCACCAGCTCCGGTGCCGGGGCGGGGACCGGCCGGTCGTCCGGCCGGTCGTACTCCTCGAGCAGCACGTGGGCGATGGCGCCATGGGCGCCGAACGAGGAGACGCCGGCGATGCGGGGCACCTCCGTGGTCACCCCGGCGACGGTCCGCACGGGCCGCTTCCACGGCTCCAGCTCCTGCTGGACGCGGACCGGCGAGGCGGAGAAGTCGATGTAGGGGTTGAGCTTCCGCGCGTGCAGCGAGGGCGCGATCATCCCGTGCCGCATCTGCAGGACCACCTTGGTGATGCTCGCGATGCCCGCCGCGGCCTCCAGGTGGCCGATGTTCGACTTGACCGAGCCGATCGAGCAGAACCCCGTCCTGTCGGTGTCCTCGCGGAACGCCCGGGTCAGACCGGTGATCTCGATCGGGTCGCCCAGCGACGTACCGGTCCCGTGCGCCTCGACGTAGCTGACGTCGTCCGCGGAGATCCCGGCGTCCCGCAGCGCGGCGACCAGCAGGTCGGCCTGCGCCGACGGGTTGGGCACGGTGGTGCCGTTGGTCCGTCCGCCGTGCCGCGTCGCCACGCCCCGGATCACGGCGTGGATGTGGTCGCCGTCCTCGACGGCCCGGTCCAGGGACTTGAGCAGGACACAGCCCACGCCCTCCCCGGGAACATAACCGGTGCCGCCCTCCCCGAACGAACGGCAGCGTCCGTCGGCCGCGAGGAAGTTCAGCTGGCTGAGCGCCACGTACTTGTTCGGGTGCAGCGACAGGTTCACGCCCGCCGCGAAGGCCATCGACGTCTCGCCGCTCCTGATGCTCTCGCACGCCATGGCGACCGCGTACAGCGAGGACGCGCAGGCCGTGTCGACGGTGAGGCTCGGCCCGTGGAGGTCGAGGAAGTACGAGACGAGGTTGGCGGCCTCCGCGCGGTCGGACACGTCCTGGCCGCTGTAGAGCTGGTACTCGTTCCAGGTCATGCCCAGGTACACGCCGACCTTCCCGGACCCGTCGGGGTTCAGGCCCCGCCGGGTGTATCCGGCGTCCTCCATGGCGGCCCAGGCCGCCTGGAGGACGAGGCGCGTCTGCGGGTCGGTCGCGGCGGCCCGCTTGGGCGGGATGCCGAAGAACATGCTGTCGAAATTCTCGGCCCCGTCGATGAAGCCGCCCCACTTGCTGGTGGTCCTGCCGGGCCTGGCCCCGGGGGCGTAGTACGCGTCCTTGTCCCACCGGTGCGGCGGGATCTCCTCGATGCAGTCCTCGCCCTCGCGCAGCACGTCCCAGAACCGGTCGAGGTCGGCGGCGTGGGGGTAGCGGCCGCTGATCCCGATGACGGCCACGTCCCGGGACCTCCCGGACGGGCTCGACGGCTCGACGCGCGCGGTCACCCGGGCCCGCCCGGTCGTGGCCGCCGGCACGGCGGGGATCGCCGCGGTGGCGGTCGCCGCGGCGGTCGTCCGGCCGGTGTCGAGCAGTGCCGTCATCCGCTCCGCGTGTTCGCGCACGAAGTACCCGGCCAGGTCGCGGATGGTGCGGTACTCGAAGAACAGCGTGCCGGGGACCGAGTCGAAGTCCTTGCCCAGCAGTCGCAGCAGCTCCAGGATCTGGATCGACTCGATGCCGTACTCGCCGAGTTCGGCGGCGGCGTCGATGCGCTCCGGCTTGATCCTGAAGACCTGGGAGATCATGCCCTTGAGGTGGTCGACGGCCCCGGTGAACAGGTCGGGGGCGGCCGTCGCGGCCGGCTCGGCGGCCGGGCCCGGCTGCTCGCGCGGGGCGGACACCGGTGCCGACTCGCGCTCGGCGACACGCAGGACCCGTTCGATCCTCTCCCGGTCGCCCTTGGCCACCACGACCTGCGTCTCGTCCGAGGCCAGGATCGTCATCAGCGCCCCGATGCCTTCCGACGTCCCGAGGCCGCGCAGGCCGGAGTGGTCGAAGTAGAGGGCCTTCGACGTGGCGTCCCGCTCGATGTCCCCGAGCATGCCGCCCTCGTCCCAGTAGGGCCAGTCGACCGAGACGGTCCGGCCGCTGCGCTCGCCCCCGGCCCGCAGCGCCTCACGGTGGTGGGCGTAGGCGTCGAGGAAGCGGTTGGCGGCCGCGTAGCCGCCCTGCCCGAAGTCGCCGACGTGGGCGGCGATCGACGAGAACAGGACGAAGAAGTCCAGCGACTCCTCGCGCGTCATCTCGTCCAGGTGAACGGTTCCGTGCACCTTGGGTGCCAGGACCCCGTCGAAGTCGGCCTTCGTCGCCGTCAGTACGTCGCTGCCGCCCATGACGCCCGCGCTGTGGAAGACCCCGTCCAGCCGGCCGAACCGCGCCCGGGCCGCGTCGATCGCGGCGCGCACCGCGTCGCGGTCGGCGACGTCGCACCGCAGGTACGCGACCTGCGCGCCCGCCGCCTCCAGCGCCGCGATCCTCTCCCGCAGGCCCGCGTCGAGGGCCCTGCGGCCGAGCAGGACGAGCCGCGCCCGGCACCGCTCGGCGAGGTACGTGCCGAGGTGCCGGCCGAGTTCGCCCGCCCCACCGCTGATGACGTAGACGCCGTTCTCCTTCAGCGGCAGGCCGGACGGCACGGCGTCCACGCCGGCGGTCCACCGTCGCAGCACCCTCGTCGAACGGACGCCACCGGAACGCCGGGCCTCCTGCCCGCGCGCGGACGTCCCCTCCAGGACGCGGAGTTCGTCGAGGACGCCGGCCACCACGGACTCGGCGTCCGGCGCCCCGTCCAGCTGGAGCGTGTTCATCCGGATCAGGTGGTTCACCGGGGTCATGGCCCGCGCGAACCCCGAGAGCGACTGCGTCGCCGCTCCGGCCGGCCCCAGCTCCCCCGGGACGACGGACAGGTGCTGGACTTCGTGTTCCAGCCCGGTGCGGTGTGCCGCCCGGAAGAAGTGGAGCAGGCTCTCCAGCTCGACCGTGCGGTGGGAGCCGTCCGATGCCAGGGGCCACAGGTTGACGACGGCGAGCGGGGTCCGGCCCGGGAGACCCACGGCGGCCAGCAGCCGGTCGAAGTCCGCCTGGCCGAGCCGGTCGACGACGTAGTGGTCGGCGGCGCGCTCCTCGAACGACGCGCCGGAGCTCACCTGGATCACGGCTCCCGCGTGGTGCCGGCGGAAGAGCGCGACGCGCGCCGGTTCGTCGTCGAGGAGCAGCAGGGTCGGACCGGGGCCCGGTTCCGTCGTGGTGTCCGCCGTGGTGTCCGCCGCGACCCAGCGCGGCACGTAGAAGTGCAGGTCCTCGCTCCCGTGGCCCGCGCCGCGCGGTCGCGCCGCCTCGGGCTCGTCCCGCCCTTCGATCCAGAACTCCTCGCGGGCGAAGGGGTAGGTGGGCAGGGACGTGACCGGCGGCACCCGGTCGCCGAACAGGCCCTCCCACTCCAGGTCATAGCCCTGGCGGTACAGGTCGGCCAGCGCGCGCAGGGTGTCCTGGTGCTTGCCCCGGTCGCCGGTCGGGCCGCCCGCGCGCGCGACCAGCTGCTCGGCGTACTCGGCGAGCGCGGCCTGCGGCGCGAAGTCCCGCGGACGCACGCCCTGGAACGTGTTGGGCCCCTCCTGGCCTTCGAGGATCCGGCGGAGCAGTCGCGCGGCCTCCTCGGGCGTCGCCGCGAGCAGTGCGCAGCGGTGCGCGAAGTGGTGCCTGCCGACCAGGAGCGTGGCGCTGATCCGGGCGAGACCGGCCGTGTCCTGGCCCCTGTTCTCCAGGAAGGCCAGGAGGTCGGCGATCCTGGCCGTCAGCGCTTCGCCGGTCTTGGCCGAGAGCACGAGGAGGTGGGGACGCGCGGGGTCACCGGTGTCCGCGGCCTCGGGCGCCTCGTACCCCTCGACGACGACGTGGGCGTTCGTTCCGCTGATCCCGAAGGAGCTGACCGCCCCCAGCCGCCTCCCGCCGGGCCCGCTCTTCCAGGGGCGGGTCTCCTTGTTGACGTAGAAGGGGCTCCGCGCCCAGTCGATGTAGTCGCTGTCCTGCTCGCAGTGGAGGCTGGCGGGCAGGGTTTCGTGCCGCAGCGACTGCACCAGGGCGATCAGGCTCACCACCCCGGACGCGGCCAGGGTGTGCCCGAGGTTGCTCTTGACCGACGTCAGCGCGCAGTACTGCTTCTTGTCCGTGTACGGGCCGAAGGCGTCGGCGAGGGCGTTCACCTCGATGGGGTCGCCGAGCCGGGTGCCGGTGCCGTGCGCGACCACGTGCTCGATCCCGCTCGGGTCGATGCCGAACCGCTCGTACACGGAGCGCAGCAGCGAGGACTGCGCCGTCCTGCTGGGCGCGGTGATGCCGTTCGTACGGCCGTCGTAGTTGATGCCGCTGCCCTTGATGACGGCGTGGATCCGGTCCCCGTCCGCCAGGGCCTTGGAGAGGCGCTTCAGCACCACGACGGCGACCGCCTCGCCCACGACCATCCCGTTGGCGCGCTTGTCGAAGGGGCGGCAGACGCCGTCGTCGGACAGCATCCCGGCGCGGTCGGCGTGCTGGAGGAACTGGGAGGTCGCGAGGATGTTGACGCCCGCGGCGAGCGCGGTGTCGCACTCGCCGGTGCGCAGGCTCGCACAGGCCTGGTGCACGGCGGCCAGCCCGGCGGAGCATGCCGTGTTGATCGCGAGGACCGGTCCGGAGAAGTTCAGGAAGTACCCGAGGCGCGAGGCCAGGATGCCGTCGTGGGCGGAGGTGAGGGTCTCACCGCTGCCGGCGACCCGCTGGTAGTCGCCCTGCTCGGCGCCGACGAACATGCCCGTCGTGCTGTCGCGGAGCTTCCCAGCGCCGTAGCCCGCGTCCTCCAGCGCCCGCCACGACTCCTGGAGCAGCAGTCGCTGCCGCGGGTCCATGGCCTCGGCCTCGCTGGGGACGATCTCGAAGAACAGCGGGTCGAACTCGGCGGCGCCCGGCAGCCAGCCGCCCCTGGGCGCGTGGTCGCCGGGTGCCCCGGCCCAGTCCCGCCGCCGTTCCGCCGGAAGGGGCCCGACCACGTCCCGGCCGCCCGCGAGGATGTCCCAGAGGTCGTCGGCCGTCCGCGCCTGCGGGAAGCGTCCGCTCAGACCGATGATGGCGATGTCGTCCTCGCCGGGAACGGCGGCCGGTACGGAGACGGGCTCCGGACGCGGCGACCCGGCGCTGTCCCGCCGCACGGACGGCCGGGCCTCGGTCCCCTCGGCCCCCTCGTACGTCCGCGCCACGGCTTCGCCGTGATCCCGCACCAAGTGATCCTGGATCATGCCGAGCGTGAAGTGGGTGTAGAGGTCCGACGGCGTGAGGTCGATCCCGTAGTACTCGCTCAGCTCGGCGGCCAGCCGGGTGTTGCCGACGGAGTCGAAGCCCAGGTCGGAGAGCTTGTCCGCCGGTCGGACGCCGTCCGCCGGCAGCTTGAGCACGCCGGAGGCGATGCGGCTGAGGTCGGCCCGGACCAGGTCCGCGACCTCCGGTCGGTCGCTCCGCTCCGGGGGGAGCTGCCCGGCCGGGAGGTCGGGCGCGGAGTCGGGCGCGGAGTCGGCCGTGATCCAGTACCGCCGCGCGTCGAAGGGGTACGTCGGCAGCCGGAGCTTCTCGGTACGGACCGCGGAGAAGAGGTCGCGCCCGCGGAGGTCGGCGCCCGCGGCGAAGGACTCGGCCAGGGCGGAGAGGTGCTGGACGTACTCGGGGTCGGGGACGTCCGCGCCGAGGTGGAAGCCGGGGAGTTCGGGCCGGGGCGCGGACGCGGCCTCTTCTCCGCGGTCCGCACCGAGGTTGTGGAAGCAGCCGGCGGCGGCGCCCTCGCGTGCCAGGTCGTCCAGCGCGTCACGCAGCTCGTCGACGTTCCGCACGACGAACGACGCGCGGACGTCGAAGTGTTCCCGTCCCAGCAGCAGCGTGGCGCTGAGGTCCATCAGGTCGACGTCGGTGCCCGCGCGCCCGAGCCAGTCCGCCAGGTCCGCGGCCCGGCGCCGCAACGCCGTCCCGGTCCGGCCGGACAGACAGACGAGGTGGGCGGGGCGGGGCCGCGGCGCGACCGGCTCGCCGGCCGGCGCCTCCTCCAGGATCACGTGCGCGTTCGTCCCGCCGAAGCCGAACGAGCTGACCCCGGCGCGGCGCGGGAGCCGCTCGCCCGCCGCCGAGCGCGGCGCGTCCCACTCCCGCGGGGAGTCCACGACGTAGAAGGGCGTCCTGTCCAGCGTGATGGCGGGGTTCAGCTCGGTGAAGTCCGGCAGGCCGGGCATCTTCTTGTGCTTCATCGAGAGCAGGACCTTGATGACGCCCGCGATCCCCGCGGCGGCTTCGAGGTGGCCGATGTTCGGCTTGACCGAGCCGATTCCGCAGTAGTGGTACGGCCCGGATCCCTTGCCTTTGCCCTTGCCCTTCCCCTTGCCGTCACCCCGGGCCCTGCGGAACCCTTCCACCAGTCCGCGGACCTCGATCGGGTCGCCGGTCGGCGTACCGGTGCCGTGCGCCTCGACGTAACCGACGGTCTCCGGCGGGACTCCCGCCTGGGCGAAGGCCTTCGAGATGACCCTGGCCTGCGCGTCGGCGCTGGGATAGGTGAGGCTGCGGGTCCGCCCGCCGTGGCTGACGGCGCTGCCCCTGATGACGCCGTGGATGCTGTCGCCGTCGCGAACGGCGTCCGCGAGCGGCTTGAGGAGCACCAGTCCGCCGCCCTCGCCACGCACGTACCCGTCCGCGCGGACGTCGAAGGTCTTGCAGGAGCCGGTCGGGGACAGCATCCCGACCTTGGAGAACGAGACGGTCCGCTCGGGCGTCAGCACCAGGCTGATGCCGCCCGCGATCGCGACGCCGCACTCCTTCTGCCGCAGGGACTGCACCGCCAGGTGCACGGCGTCCAGCGACGCGGAGGACGCCGTGTCGACGGTCACGCTGGGGCCGGTGAAGTCGAAGAAGTGGGACACGCGGTTGGCGATGACGGCGCCCGCCGTGCCCGTGGCGTGGTGCGCCGCGGGCTCGCGCGCCTCCGCTTCCTGTAACCCCTTGTAGTCCAGGTTGAAGGCGCCGATGAAGACCCCGACATCGCTGCCGGCCAGCTCACCGGGGCGCACGGCGGCGTCCTCGAGGCAGGACCAGGCGAGGTGGAGCATGATCCGCTGCTGCGGGTCCATGCTCTCCGCCTCCAGCGGGGACACCCGGAAGAACGCGGCGTCGAAGGACTCCACGTCCTTCAGGAAGGCGCCCCACCTGCTGGTGCCCGGACCCTCCGTGTCCGCGTACGCCCGCCAGTCCCAACGGCTGCCGGGCACCTCGCCGATGTGCGAGCGACCGCTCTCCACGGTGGTCCAGAACTGGTGGTAGTCGTCAGCTCCGGGGAACCGACAGGCCATACCGATGATGGCGATGTCGTTGTCGTTGCTCTGCACAGAAAAGCCCTCTTTCAAACCCCGGCTTCCCGATCGCGACAGGCCACAACCGAGAGGGGGCGGCGATCAGGAAAGGACTTCAACTTCGAACTTCATGTGTGGTCCGACAGCGGATCGGGACGGCGGCACCACCACCTGCCGCGTGGGCTCCGTCGCCCACCGGCATCCGCCGGATCACGCTCTCAGCGTGATCCTCTTCGAAGCCGCGTGGCGTTCACGGTGGCACCGAAGGGCGAGCGGGATCCTTGCACGACAACGAACGGCACGTGTACCGCGAACGAACTCATCGGCGGGGCCGGGGATCCGCCGGACGTGCCGTGGCCGTTTCCGGACATGCTCTCATCGCCTCCCCCAACCCACGATGCGTATGTTCGTTCGGACACACGCTACCCCACAAGACTTGAGCGTCAAGGCAGTTGAATATGCATGATCGTTATTGATGCGAACGGCGTTTCCCATGAGCGCGAGTTGGGCGCCGTTGACGACCGAAAGACGCGTCGTCGCAGGTCGCGGCAGTTGCCCGCGGCGGCGCACCGGCCGGCCCGGCCCCGCCATGAACCCGCGTACGAGCGACGACGGTTGACCCGCCAGGGGCTCACCGGGATGATCCAGTTCGTGGCCGGTTGTTGCCGGACCGACATTCGCCAAGGGGTTCAGACGTGACAGAAGCCGTTTCCTTCCCGCAGGCTCGTTCCTGCCCCTACCACCCGCCCACCGGTTACCAGCCGTTACGCGAAGAGGGGCCGATCACCCGCGTCAAGCTCTACGACGGGCGCGAGGCGTGGATCGTGACGGGCCACGCCGAGGCACGGCAGCTGCTCACCGACGAGCGACTGTCGTCGGTCCGCGAGAACCCCGCCTTCCCGGTGACCTCGCCGCGCTTCGCGGCCATCCCCCTCGAACAGCGCCGCACCCCGCTGCTCGGCGCCGACGGTCCTGAGCAGCACGCCCAGCGCCGCATGCTGATGCCGAGGTTCACCAACCAGCGCGTCGCCGACCTGCGCCCGCGGATCCAGCGGCTCGTGGACGAACTGCTGGACGCCATGGTCGAGAAGGGCCCGACCGCCGACCTGGTCGCGCAGTTCGCGCTGCCGCTGTCGTCGAGCGTCATCTGCGCGCTGCTCGGCGTGCCGTACTCCGACCGCGACTTCTTCGAGGAGCAGTCCTCGCTCCTGCTGCGCGCCACGACGGGCGAGGAGGCCGCGGGTGCCGCCGTCCGGCTCATGGGCTACATGGGAGAGCTGATCGCCCGCAAGGAGAGCGAGCCGGGCGACGACCTGCTGGACACCCTGGTCGCCCATGTGCGGGCGGGCGAGCTGGAACGCCAGGACGCGGTCAGCCTGGCGATCTTCATGCTCGTCGCCGGTCACGAGTCGACCGCCAGCATGATCACTCTGAGCACCCTGACGCTGCTGGAGCACCCCGAGCAGCTCGCCGCGCTGCGGGCCGACGACACGCTGTTCCCGAACGCCGTCAACGAGCTCCTGCGGTTCCTCTCCATCGTGGAGGGGCTGGCCCGGGTGGCCACCAAGGAGATAGAGATCGGCGGGGTGGTCATCCGCCCCGACGACGCGGTGTTCTTCGCGACCTCGCTGATCAACCGGGACCCGTCCGTCTACCCGGTCCCCGACGAGCTGGACCTGACGCGCTCGGCGCGCCACCACCTCACGTTCGGCCACGGCATCCACCTCTGCCTCGGTCACAATCTCGCGCGCGTCGAGATGGAGATCGCGCTGCGGGCCCTGTTCACCCGCCTGCCCGGCCTGCGTCTGGCCGCCCCGATCGACGAGATCCCGTTCGCACCGGGCGACACGATCCAGGGGCCGCTCTCCCTCCCGATCGCCTGGTGAGGCGGCCGGCGACAGAGCCGGCCGTCCGGGGATCCACCATGATCAGGCAGAACCCACACTGGAGGGGCAAGTGAGAGACGAAGTCGTGACCCGCGCGACCACCCGGGTGGTCCCGGTGCCCGGGCTGGCGAAGCCGGTCGCGCTGATCACCCTGGACAACGGGCTCGACCCCACCAAGCCGAACACCTTCGGCCGCGAGGGGATCATCGGCATCGACGCCGCCTTCGACGCGGCGCTGGCCGCAGACCCGGCGGCGATCGCCGTGACCGGCAAGCCCTTCTGCTTCTCCGTCGGCGCCGACCTGGCCGCCGTCGGTATGGACCGCGAGACCACGCTGGCCGTCGGCAAGCTCGGCCACGACGCGTTCCGCCGCTTCACCGACTCCGCGATCCCGACGTTCGCGTTCGTCAACGGGGTGGCGATCGGCGGCGGACTGGAACTCGCCCTGTCGTGCCAGTACCGGACGGTGGCGGCGGACGTCCCCGCGATCGGCTTCCCGGAGTGCGCCCTCGGCCTGTTCCAGGGCTGGGGCGGCACGCAGCTGCTGCCGAACCTGATCGGTCCGGACCGCGCGGTCACCGTGATCATCGAGAACGCGTTCGACAACAAGATGCTCCAGGCCGCGGAGGCCGTCGAGCTGGGCATCGCGGACGTGCTGCTGGACCCGGCCGACTACCTCGACGCGTCACTGCGCTGGCTCGCCGGTGTGGTCAACGGTGAGATCGCGGTGTCCCGCCCCGAACTCGACCGCGGCGCGGGCTGGGACGCGGCGATCGCACGGGCGCGCGCCCTCGTCGACGCCAGGACCCACGGCGCGTCGCCGGGACCGCTGCGGGCCGTGGAGCTGCTGGACTTCGCCCGCCACAACGACCTGGACCGCGGCTACCCGGCCGAGTCCGAGGCCATGGCCGAGGTCCTGATGGGCGACGAGTCGCGGGCCAGTCTGTACGCGTTCAGCCTGGTGCAGTGGCGCGCGACCCAGCAGCCGGGCGTACCCGACGCGTCACTGGCGCGTCCCGTGAACAGCGTCGGGATCCTCGGTACGGGTCCCGAGGCCTCGCGGCTGGCCCTGCTGTTCGCACGGCAGCTGGACGTCCCGGTCGTGCTGGCCGACACCGACCGGGCACGCGTGGACGACGGCGTGGCCCGGGTGCGCACCGAGGTCGACGCGCTGCTCGGCGGCGGGCAGCTGTCGCGGGACGCGGCTGACCGCGTCAAGGCCCTGGTGTCCGGCTCGCCGGGCCGGGAGGTGCTCCGGGGGGCCGACGTCGTCGTCGAGGCCCCGGACGGCGATCTGCCGGAGAAGCGGCGGGGGTTCGCGGAGATCGAGGAGTACGTGTCGACCGGATGCGTTCTGGCGACCGCCGCGTCCTCCGTATCGGTCGCGGATGCGGCTGGCGAACTGCGGCACCCGGAGCGGGTGGTGGGCCTCCACTTCGCCCACCCGATCGCCGCCATGCCCCTGTTGGAGGTCGTACGCGCCGACGGGACCGACGACGCCACGCTGGCGACGGCGTTCGCGCTGGGCAAGGGCCTGGGGAAGACCTGCGTACTGGTGGCGGATACGCCCGCGTTCGTGGTCGACCGGGTGCTCGCCCGGTTCCTGGGCGAGGTCGTCGCGGCCCTGGACGAGGGGACGCCGTTCGAAGTGGCGGACCGGGCGTTCGACCCGCTGGGGCTGCCGATGGCGCCGCTGGACCTGCTGGGGCTCGTCGGCCCCGCGGTCGTCCTGCGCGTCGCCGAGACCCTGCACACGGCGTTCCCCGACCGGTTCACCGTGAGCGGGAACCTGCGGCGGCTCGCCGAAGCGGGAAAGACCTCCGTGTGGCTCCGGGACGCCGAGGGCACCAGGACCCTCGACCCCGAGGTCGCGGCGCTGTGGCGGGCCGGTTCGTCGCCGTCCACCGGGGCCGGGCTGCTGGACCGTACGTCGGCGGCGCTCGCCGACGAGATCCGGCGGATGCTGGACGAGGGTGTGGTGGCCGAACCGCAGGACGTCGACCTGTGCCTGATCCTGGGCGTCGGCTGGCCGTTCTGGCTCGGCGGGATCACTCCGTACCTCGACCGGGCCGGCGTGTCGGAGCGGGTGACCGGCCGGCGGTTCCTGCCGCCGGGCGTCGCCGGCGTCCCCGAGGAGTAGCCGCCCCGGACCCGGGCAACCCTCCGCGCCTCCACCGTGCCGCCCCGGCAACCGGCCTCACCGCCGGCCGCCGGGGCGGTCCCGTAGCACCCGGCGACCGGGTGCCGGGGCGGCTACCGGGCTCCCGCTCCCAGCTCGGCGCGCCGCTCCAGCGGCTCCCACCAGTGCTGGTTCTCGCGGTACCAGGAGACCGTCTCGGCGAGCCCGGTGGCGAAGTCCTTGCGCGGCCGGTAGCCCAGTTCCCGGGTGATCTTGGCGCAGTCCACCGAGTAACGGCGGTCGTGGCCCTTGCGGTCGGCCACGTACTCCACCGACTCCCAGCCGGCCCCGCACGCCTCCAGCAGCAAGGAGGTCAGCTCCTTGTTGGTGAGTTCGGTGCCGCCGCCGATGTTGTAGACCTCGCCGGGACGGCCCTTGGTGCGGACCAGTTCGATGCCCTGGACGTGGTCGTCGATGTGCAGCCAGTCGCGGACGTTGAGCCCGTCCCCGTACAGCGGGACCGTGCGGCCCCGCATCAGCCGGGTGATGAACAGCGGGATCAGCTTCTCGGGGAAATGGTGGTGGCCGTAGTTGTTCGAACAGCGGGTCACCCGGACGTCGAGTCCGTGGGTGCGGTGGTACGAGAGGGCGATCAGGTCGGCGGCCGCCTTCGAGGCCGCGTAGGGCGAGTTGGGGGACAGCGGGTGCGTCTCCGGCCAGGACCCGTGCGGGATGGAGCCGTACACCTCGTCCGTGGAGATGTGGACGAAGACGCCCCGGCCGCCGGCGTGATGGCGCAGCGCCGCGTCGAGCAGCACCTGCGTCCCGCCGACGTTGGTCCGGACGAACTCGGCGGCGCCCAGGATCGATCGGTCCACGTGCGACTCCGCGGCGAAGTGCACGATCTGGTCGTGCTCGGCGACCAGCCGGTCCACGGTCGCGGCGTCGCGGACGTCCCCCTGGACGAAGGAGAAACCGGGGTGTTCGCGTACCGGGTCGAGATTGGCCGGGTTGCCGGCGTAGGTCAGCTTGTCGAGCACGGTGACCCGTACCCCGGCCGGTCCGTGCGGGCCGAGCAGGGTGCGGACGTAGTGGGAGCCGATGAAGCCGGCACCGCCGGTGACGAGGATCCTGGTGGTGGTCATGACGAGATCCGCACCTTGCTGTGGTCCCCGAGCACCAGCCGGTGGGCCGCCGGTACCCCGGTGGCGGGGGTCACCTCGACGTCCCGCCCGATCAGCGAGCTCTCGATGCGGCGGACCCCCTGGATCGTGGCCCCGGCCAGGACGATGGAGAACTCTATTTCGCTGGCCTCGATCCGGCAGTCCGACGCGATCGAGGTGGACGGGCCGACGTAGGAATCGACGATCACCGTGTTCGCGCCGATCACGGCCGGCCCCACGATCCGCGATCCCCGGATCTCGGCGCCGGCCTCGATCATGACCTGGCCGATGACCTCGCTGGTCCCGTCGACCGAGCCGTCGACGCGGCCCTCGACGCCTTCCAGGACGGCGCGGTTGACCTCCAGCATGTCGATGACGTTCCCGGTGTCCTTCCAGTAACCGGAGATGGTCGTGGAACGGACGTCACGTCCGTGGTCGATGAGCCACTGCAAGGCGTCGGTGATCTCCAACTCGCCGCGCGCGGACCGCTCGATCCCCCGTACGGCCTCGTGCACGGCCGGGGTGAACAGGAAGACGCCGACCAGGGCCAGGTCGCTGCGCGGGGCGGCCGGCTTCTCCTCCAGGGCCACCACCTTTCCCGAGATGTCGAGTTCGGCGACGCCGAAGGCGGAGGGGTCGGCCACCTTGGTGAGCAGGATCTGCGCGTCGGGGCGGTTGTCCCGGAACTCGTCCACGAGATCCGCGATGCCGCCGACGATGAAGTTGTCACCGAGATACATGACGAAGTCCTCGTCGCCGAGGAACTCCCGTGCGATCAGGACGGCATGGGCGAGGCCGAGGGGTGCGGACTGCCGGATGTAGGTGATGTCGAGGCCGAAGGCGGAGCCGTCGCCGACCGCCCGCTGGATCTCGGGGGCCGTGTCACCGACGACGATGCCGACCTCGGTGATACCGGCCTCCGCGATGGCCTCCAACCCGTAGAAGAGAACGGGTTTGTTGGCCACGGGGACGAGCTGCTTGGCGTAGGTGTGGGTGATGGGCCGCAGGCGGGTTCCGGCCCCGCCGGACAGTACGAGAGCCTTCATACCGGCGCAGTCTAGGCCGCCGAACACGCGTGCTGGCCTTATGGCTCCCATGAGGTCTTTTCTTGTTGGATCATCTAACTGACCTACGGAACCCGACCCGTTCAAGTGCCCGGAGGGCACCGAATTATGCTGGCCGGATGACGATCGAGAGCCTGCTGCCGCCGGGCGCGGTGTACGTCCACAGCTTCACCGATCGGCTCGACACCCCGCTGTTCCCGGAGGAGGAGGCCGTGATCGCCCGGGCCGTCGCCAAGCGGCGTGCCGAGTTCACCACGGTCCGCGCGTGCGCGCGGGACGCGCTGGCGAAGCTCGGACACCCGCCGGCGCCGCTCCTGCCGGGAGAACGGGGTGCGCCCCGCTGGCCGGAGGGTGTCGTGGGCAGCATGACGCACTGTCCGGGCTACCGCGCCGCCGTTGTGGCCCGGGCCGACGAGGTGGCCGCGCTCGGCATCGACGCGGAGCCGGACGAACCCCTTCCGGACGGTCTGCTGGCGAGCATCGCCCGCCCCGAGGACCTCACCGCGCTGGCCGCCCTGCCCTCCGGGGGCCCGGCCTGGGACCGGTTGCTGTTCAGCGCCAAGGAGTCCGTGTACAAGGCGTGGTTCCCGGTGGGCCGGCGGCTCCTGGACTTCCACGAGGCCTCGGTCGCCATCCTTCCGGACGGCACCTTCACGGCCCGTGTGCTGGTGCCCGCACCGGACCTGCGGGGCAGGCCGCTGACCGGCTTCTCGGGCCGCTGGGCCGCCGGGAACGGGCTGGTGCTGACGGCGATCGCCGTGGAGCGCTGAAAGAGCCGGGGAGACGGAGCGCTGAAAGAGCCGTCCGCGCCGGGGGAACGTCCGCCCTCGCACAGGGGTGCCACATGGCGGGGGGCCGTGCCGTGGGGGAGCATTCGTACCGGGTTGCTCGGCGGGTCGCCCGGCCCCTGAACGCCGGGGCCCTCCGGTCCGTATGAGTCCTCGACCCAGCTGCCCCACCGGACACAGCAAAGGATCGATCATGACGCAATCCGCATCGGCACCCTCCGGACCGGCCCGCCGCACGGTCGTCGCGACGGCCGGGGTGACCGGCCTGGCCGCTCTGCTCGCCGCCTGCGGCGGTTCGGACGGCCAGGAGAAGACCCCGGAACGGACGGAGCCGCCCGGGACGTCCGGTCAGGGCTCCACGGCCCCCGGGCAGCCCGGGCAGGCCACCGGGCAGGCGGCGCCGGGCGGGGCCGGCGCGGCCCTGGCGAAGACGTCGGACATCCCCGTGGGCGGCGGGAAGGTCTTCCCGGACCGCAAGGTGGTGGTCACCCAGCCGGCGAAGGGCCGGTTCACGGCGTTCTCCGCGGTCTGCACCCACCAGGGCTGCCTGGTGAAGGACGTCGCGGACGGGACCATCAACTGCCCCTGCCACGGCAGCAGGTTCTCGGTCACCGACGGCAGCGTGCGCGGCGGCCCGGCGCGCGCGCCGCTGCCCGCGCGGCAGGTGAAGGTGAAGGGCGACTCGCTGACCCTGGACTGAGGCCGGCCCCGGGCCCTCCCCGGTAGGACGGGACGTGGCTCTCGATGGGCTGGGCGGCGGCCGGCGGCGGGTTCAGCCGCGCGGCCGCCGCTGCCGCCATGTGCGGAGCAGGGCGTCGGTGGTGGTGACCGCGGCCACCAGCGCGAGGGTGTGGCGGACCAGCGCCGCCGTGTAGTCGGCGGGCACCCCGGCGATGGCGTCGGAGGGGACGACGGCGGTGTAGCCGAGGTTCACGGCGTCGAAGACGGCGTTGGGGACCGCGACGTTGGCCGAGACGCCGGTGACGACCAGGGTGCGGCAGCCGAGGTTGCGCAGCAGGGCGTCCAGGCCGGTGCCGGCCAGCGGGGAGAGCCCGTGCAGCCGCCGTACGACCAGGTCGCCGTCCCCGACCGGGATCGGGTCGGCGACCCGGACGGCCAGGCTGCCGGTCAGCTGCTGGACGGGCAGCCGTTCGACGGCGCGCAGGAGCGGCGCGTTGCGCCCGGCGCCGCGGCCGTCGGGGCGGCGCTCGGCGATCGCGTGCACGACCTGGACGCCGGCCCGGTGTGCCCCGGCGACGAGCCGGGCGACGTTGACGAGGGCGCCCGAGGCGCGGGCGACGGCCGCCAGCTCGGGCATGGCGCTGTCGGGACCGACGACGCCGCTCTGGCACTCGACGGTCAGCAGCACGGTGGTCGCCGGGTCGCTCTCGCCGGCGGGCGGTTCCTGCGGCGCCATGGTGCGCGCGAGCGTAACGGGCATTGCGCGGCGGGGGAAGAGGAGCCATTCTTCTGACGTTCCGTCAGGAATGGCGCCAGGGCACACGGGAAGCGGGGTGCGCGATGACGGGCACACAGCGGCGGGGCCGCCGGATCATGATGACGCCCGCCGAGCTGGACGCGTTCCTCGCCGGGCAGCGCGTCTGCCGGGTGGCCACGGCCGGCCCGGGCGGCCGCCCGCACGTCGGCGCGCTGTGGTTCGCGTGGGACGGCCGGGCCCTGTGGTTGTACTCCCTCGTCCGCAGCCGGCGGTGGGCCGACCTGCGGCGCGACCCGCGCGCGGCGGTGGTGGTCGACGACGGCCACGCGTACGGGGAGCTGCGCGGGGCCGAGCTGTCCGGCACGGTGACCCGGGTCGGCGAGGCACCGCGCTCGGGGGCGCCGTGCCCGGAGGCCGAGGAGGCGGAGCGGCTCTTCGCCGCCAAGTACTTCGGCGGAACCACCCTTCCGCACGACGGCCGCCACGCCTGGCTCCGGCTGGTGCCGGACGCCGTCGCCTCCTGGGACTTCCGCAAGCTCCCGGCACCGCCCTCCCCCGCCGGCCCGACGGGACCGGTCCCCTAGCCGGTGACGGCGGCGCCGTCGCGGCGGGCCACGGCGGCTCCGGATTCCCGCAGCGCGGCGACGGCGGCCCGGATCGAGGGCCTCCGGCCCGCGTCGGTGCGCCAGATCGCGAACACATGGCGGCAGATCGTGTGCCGTACGGGCACCACGCGCACCTCCTCCGGCACCGGCCCCCGGCCGAGCCGCGGCGCGACGGCGACGCCCAGGCCGGCGGCGACGAGGGCGAGCTGGGTGTGGTGCTCCTCGGCCATGTGCGAGATGCGGGGCTCGACGCCCCTGCCGCGCAGGGTGAGCAGCAGCCAGTCGTGGCAGAACTCGCCCTTGGGCCAGGAGATCCACTCGTCGTCCGCGAAGTCCTCCAGCGCGACGTGCTCCCGGTCGGCGAGCGGGTGGTCCGCGGGCACGACGACGTCGACGGGGTCGTCGAGGAGGGGCTCCTTGGCGAGCCCGGCGGGGACCGGCAGGGGCTTGTTGTACCAGTCGAGGACCACGGCGAGGTCGATGTCGCCGCGCACCACGCGCGGCACGGCCTCGTCCTGCTCCATCTCCTCCAGCCGCGGGCTCATCTGGGGGTGCTCGCGGCGCAGCGCGGTGAGCGCGGCGGGGAGCAAGCCGCGGGCGGCGGTGGGGAAGGCGCCCAGCAGGAGCTCCCCGACGGCCTGCCCCTGCTGGGCCTCCAGATCGGCCTGGGCGAGCTCCACCTGGGAGAGGATGCGCGAGGCGTGATCGGCGAGCAGCCGTCCGGCGTCCGTCAGGCGCACTCCGCGGCCGTTCTTGGCGAGCAGCCGCTGACCGGTCTCACGCTCCAGCTTGGCCAGCTGCTGGGAGACGGCCGAGGTGGTCACGTGCAGCCCGTCGGCCGCGGCGCTGACGGAGCCGTGGCGGGCGACGGCACTGAGGGTGCGCAGGCGCTCCAGGTTCAACATGTAAGCGATGCTACGCGTTCTCCCGTAAATATTCTTGCTTGTTCTAACTTGTTCGACCCGGCATGGTGGACGGCATGAGCAGCGTCGCCGGATCCGGATCCTCCGCCCCTCCCTCCCCCGCCCGACCCACCGTCGACTGGCGCGTACGCTTCGGCGTCCTGTCCCTCATCTGGGGTTTCAGCTTCCTCTTCATCAAGCTCGGAACCGACGGCTATGCCCCGGCGTACGTCTCCTTCGGCCGGATGTTCTTCGGCGCGGTGGTGCTCCTGCTGACGCTGCTCGTCACCCGCGGGCGGCTGCCGCGCCGGGGCCGGACCTGGGCACACCTGGCCGTCGCGGCCTTCCTGTGCAACGCGCTGCCGTTCACGCTCTTCGCCTACGCCGAGCTGACCATCTCCACCACGCTGGCCGGCATCTGCAACGCCACCACCCCGCTGTGGGGCATGGTGCTGTCGCTCGTGGCCCTCTCCGAGGACCGGCCGACCCGGCGCCGCTTCGCCGGGCTGGGCCTCGGCTTCATCGGCGTGCTCACCGTGCTCGGCGCCTGGCAGGGCTTCTCCGGTCAGGACCCGAAGGGCACCCTGCTGGCCCTGATCGCCTCGCTCAGCTACGCCGTGGGCTGGATCTACGTCCGGCGCACCCTGTCGGACACCGGCGACTCGCACCTGTCGATGTCCGGCGGCCAGCTGCTGCTGGGCGCCGCCCAGCTCGCCGTGGTGGCGCCGATGATCAGCCCGCTGCCGACCTCCTTCCCCGTCGTGCCGCTGCTGGCCGTCCTCGCGCTGGGCGCGCTGGGCACCGGCCTCGCCTTCCTCCTGCAGTACGCGCTGGTGGCCGAGGTCGGGCCGACGACGGCCACCATGACCACGTACTTCATCCCGGTCGTCGCGACCGCGGCGGGCGTCAGCCTCCTGGGCGAGGACCTGTCCTGGAACACGCCCGTCGGCGCGCTGATCGTCCTGGCCGGAGCGGCGCTCACCCAGAGCCGGGGCACGGCGGGCGGCGCCTCCAGGACGGCGGCCCGCTCGGCCGACACCACGGCGGAGGACGACGCCACGACGGGCGACGCCGCGACGAACGATGCCGCGCGGGCCGTCGGGGCGGACACCGCGGAGGCCGGGGCCGCGCGGTCGTCGTAGCCCGCCCTCAGTCGTAGCGGCCCGCCGGAACCGGGGGGGGGGGGGGGGGGGGGGGGGGGGGGGGGGGGGGGGGGGGGGGGGGGGGGGGGGGGGGGGGGGGGGGGGGGGGGGGGGGGGGGGGGGG
>NZ_JBWKFM010000026.1:92013-103653 GCF_056434285.1 Streptomyces sp. NPDC044063 | reverse complement strand
GTGACCGGATGCTTGTCGGGTGGGGGCGGTGCGGCGTTTTGGGGGGGGGGGGGGGGGGGGGGGTCGAGGAAAGGGGGGGGGGGGGGGGGGGGGGGCGTTTCCCCTCCCCCCCCCCCCCCCACGACCAGGACGGCCCGAACAGCCTGAATGGCCCGAACGGCCCTACGACACCGAGGCGTTACCGGAGAGCACCATGAACGCTTAACCGGAGAACCAGGACATTCCGCGGGCGTCGCTCTCGGCCGCGTGAAGCTGAAACCAGCCATCTTGGTGGCCGAACCCGCTCTCCTGGAGGTGTCATGATCAGCCACTTTGTTGATCTTGTTAGTTGCGTCACTCCCGCGATGGCTGGAACCATGCGCCGGAACCAGCCACCTGTTCGAATCGCGTGCTAGAACTCCCCTAGTGCCGCTCCCTGCACGGAATTCAGTGGAGCCCGGCCGGGGGAGCGGGAATTGCGTGAATTCAAGTGGAGGTAAATATGGAGCCGGATTTCGACCTTGACGTCCGTGTGGTCGCCACGCCCGTCCAGGACACCATGGAAGGTTTCGCCAGCATCGGCAGCACCTGCTGGTCCTGCAACAACGCTTCCTGTGGCTGCCCGATCACGATCGGCTACCCGACGGTCTGCTGATCCGTCGGTCTGCTGACGGGCGCACGCCCGTAACAGGGAAGCTCCCGGTGCGATCCGCGCGATCCGCACCGGGAGCCTTCTGGTAACGAGACAAGGTGTTGTGGTGATTCGGGGGGACTCCGCAGTGGCGGTACTGGAATTCGACGCGAGGACCGCCGAGGTGGCCCGGGCCGTGGCCGACCGGCTGGCGAAATTCGCCGGTGAGGCGGTGCGGCGGCAGGGAACGACACCGGCGAAGGCACCGGCGGAGGCACCGGCACCGGCGAAGGCACCGGAAGGAACACCGGGCGACCAGCCCGCGGGAGCACACGGTTCCAGCCTGGCGGACGGCTACCCGGGGATCGCGCTGGCCCTGCTGCACGCCGGCAAGGCGCTGGACGACCAGACATTCATCGACGCGGCGCAGGCCCTCCTCCGCCGTTCCGCGCAGGCCACCGCCGAAGAGCCGCTGGCCGGGGCCGGTCTCTACTCCGGTACCGCCGGATTCGCCTCCGTCCTGCTCGAGTTCTCCGCGCACGACCACCGTTACCTGCCGTCCTTGCGCCGCATCGCCGACCGGCTCGGCGAGCAGATCGCGGCGACGCCGCGCCCGCGGCCCGGGGAGGGCCTGCCGGTGGCCGCCTTCGACGTCATCTCGGGCGCGGCCGGCCAACTGGCCGTGGCCGCCCGGCTCTGCACGGCCCTGGACTCCGCGCCCGGCGACCCGATCCGTACCGCGGCCGAGCGGCTGACGGAGTATCTGCTGAGCCTGACCGAGCCGGACGACCGGGGACGGTTCGGCTGGTTCACCTCGCCGGACTACTACCCGGCCTACCCGGGATACGAGGAGCAGGCCCCGCACGGCATGTACAACCTGGGCTTCTCCCACGGGTTGCCCGGCATCGTCTCGGCCCTGTGCGCCGCGATCACCGCCGGCATCGGCGGTGCGGGCCCGGCCGAAGCCCTCGCCCGCACCACGGCCTGGCTGGTCGACAGCCGGCTGAGGGACGAGACGCCCGGCGCCGCCTGGCCGAACCTCCTTCGCGCCGAGGAGGGGACCGGACTGCCCGTCGCCCCGCTCGGCCAGCACTCCGCGCGCGCCGCCTGGTGCTACGGCGCTCCGGGCGTCGGCATCGCCCTGCTGAACGCGTCCAAGGTGCTCGGCGACTACGCCCTTGAGGCGACCGCGGTCGGGGCCCTCCAGCGGGTGGTGGACTGGGCGCCGGCCGAGCGGACGATCTTCTCACCCAACCTCTGCCACGGCCACGCCGGCCTGCTGGCGGTCTATCAGCGGGCCCACGCGGTGACGGGTTCGTCCTCCTTCCGGACCATGGCCGAGGACGCGTTGTCCACCGTGCTGTCCCTGGCGGACGAGGCCCGCCCCTACGTGATGGTGGACGAGCCCCGGCGCGGTGAGTTCGTGGACGACCCGGGGCTCCTCAACGGCGCCGCCGGGGTGCTGCTCGCGCTCTGCGGGGCTCTCGCACCGCGGGCGACGGGGTGGGACGAGATCTTCTTCCTCACCCCGGCCTGATCAGGACCCGTCGTACCGCCGTACCCCCGCCGTAGCCCGCCGTACCGCCATACCGCCGTAAGAGCGTTGCTCCAGCACAGCTAAGGATTGAGCGTGACCCGTCGGAACGCCGTCACCCACGTCCGGACCTACGCCGCACGGGACTTCTTCCTGCTGCGCGCGCCGGCCCTGCCGACCCGGGGGATGACGGACCTGCTGGCCACCGGCGCGGGCCCGGCCGGTGCGGAGCCGGCCGGTGCGGGCCCGGAGGGATGGGAGGACCGCTATCTGCGCGGCCTGCTGGACCTGTGGGCGAAGCCCGGGGTCCGCTCGGCGATCTCGCTGGCGGCACCCGACCTGGCCCGTGCCGTGGAGGGCATCGACACCCTCTCGGCCCGGGACCGGCGCCGCGCGATGATGAGCCTCGGCCGGTACCTGAACCGGATGAGCCTGCGACCGACCCCGCTGAGCACCGTGGCGGGCGTGGCGGTGGGCAGGTTCGCGGAACCGGCGCCGGCTCCCGATGTCAGCACCAAGCCCGACTCCGCCCCCGACTCCGCCTCCGGTATCCGCCTCGGCCTCCCCGCCATCACCGACGCCGTGGCCAGACCGGACATGGGCTGGGTGCTGCACCTGTTCAAGTCGGTCACCAGCACCTCGCGAGCCCGTACCGAACTGGAGTTCCGCGCCAACGACCTCATGCACGTGAGCCGGGGCCGGGCCTGGCTGTCCACGGCCGACGCCTACGGCGAGGGGTCGCGCCGCGCGGTCTCCGTACGCTGGTCCCCGGCGGTCCGGCTCGTGCTGGAGTCGGCCCGTACGCCCAGGACCTTCGGCGCGTTGCGCGACGAGCTGGCGCGGCGGTATCCGGCCGTCCCGCCGGAGAAGGTCACCGCGCTCCTGGACCAGTTGGTCGACCTGGCCTTCCTGATCACCGCGCACCGGCCGGTCCTGATGGAAGGGCTGGCACAACCGCCCCTGTCGAAGCGGTTGGCGGCCGCCTGCGACGACGACACCATCGCGGCCCTGGAGTCCGTCGAGGCCGCGATCGCGGCGTTCAACATCGCCGGCGACGCGACCGCCCTGGAGGCGCTCCAGGAGGAGATCGCCCCGCAGGCGCGGGAGGTGAGCGGGGAGTACGCCGGGCCCCTGCTGCGGATCGACGCCCATCTGAACGTGCCCGCCCGTCCCGTCCTGCCGGCCGAGGTCCAGCGGCTGGCGGAGGGAGCCGCCGACATCCTGACCGCCGCGGGCGACGTCTACCAGTACCCGTTGCGGCTGCGCGACTACGCGACGGCGTTCACCGAGCACTACGGCGCGCAGGCCCAGGTCCCGGTCCTGGAGGTGCTCTCCGAGGAGACCGGGCTGGGCGCGCCGGCCGGCTACCTGAGTCCGCCGCGTTCGTACGAGCTGCAGCCGATGACCACCCGCGACCGGAGCAGGGAGGAACGGGACGCGGTCCTGCAACGGCTCGCCGCCGACGCGATGAGCCGCGGCAGCCTGGAGGTGGTCCTCGACGATCGGTGGATCGCCGAGCTGCGCCGCTACGACGACCGGCCGCTGAGGCCCGCGATCGACGTGCGCCTCCAGGTGGCACCGCCGACGGCGGCGGGGGCCGGCTGGCGCGGGGTGGTCACGGCGGTGGCGTACGGCGGCCGGACGTTCGCCCGGTTCCACGACCTGCTGGGCACGGAGGGACGCCGGGGCCTGGAGGAGCTGGCCGAGGCGGAGGCCGCGTTGCTGCCCGGGGTGGAGGTGGTGGAGCTGACCTACCTTCCGGAGAAGGCCCGGGCCACCAACGTGGCGGTCCGTCCGGCGGTCCGCGCGCTCGAGCTGCCGCTCAACGTCGCGCCGGGGCGGCCCGCCCACCAGGTGGTCGCGCTCGAGGACGTGGTCGTGGGCGTACGGGACGGCCGGCTCTACCTGCACAGCCCGGCCCTGGGGCGCGACCTGCACGTCACCCAGCACACCATGCTCAATCCGCTGATGGCGCCGAACGTGGGCCGCTTCCTGCTGGACGTCTCCGCGGCGGCCTTCCGCGAGGTGTCGATGTTCGACTGGGGCTCCCTGTCGGGCAGCATGCCGTTCCTGCCCCGGGTCGTCCGGGACGACCTGGTGCTGCGGCGCGCCCGCTGGCTGCTGACGGCCTCCGGGCTGCCGGCCGGCTGTGCGGAATCGCCGGCGGCCTTCACCGCGGCCGTCGCCGCCTGGCGCGAGCGGTGGAACGTGCCGCGCCTCGTCGTCCTCACGCAGGGCGACAACACGATCCTCCTCGACCTGGAGAGCGCCCCCTCGCTGGAGGAGCTGCGGCTGGCCGCCGCCCAGAAGGCGGACTTCACGCTGCGGATCGAGGAGGCGCTGCCGGGTCCGGAGGACAGCTTCCTGCGGGACGAGGCCGACGCCCCCTTCGCCGCGGAGGTCGTGGTTCCCGTGCTGCGCGCGGGGCACGCGCCGGCGCCCCGGCCCGCGGCCGCCGCCCGCCGGCCGATCACCGACGCCGAGCGGCTGCGGCCGGTCGGCGGCCCGTGGGTCTACGCCAAGCTGTATGTGGAGAACGACGCGCAGGACGCCCTCCTGGTGGACGAGGTGGCGACGCTGACGCGCACGCTGGCCGAGCGCGGCCTGGCGGGCCACCCGTTCTACCTCCGGTACGGCGATCCCGCCCCGCACCTGCGGCTGCGCTTCCCGGCAGCGGATCCCGCGCGGGCCGCCGAGCTGCTGGGCGAGGTCGCCACCTGGGCTCACGGCCTGGTGACCGAGGGCCGGATCATCGACGTCTCCTTCGCGACGTACCGGCGGGAGATCGAACGCTACGGCGGACCCGAGCTGATCGACGCGGCCGAGGAGCTCTTCCGCGGGGACAGCGCCGCGACCCTCGCCCTGCTGCGGCACCTCGCGGCGCCCGTACCGGAGGGCGAGGCCCCGCTGGACCGGGCCGCGCTCACCGTGCTCAGCCTCGAAGCCATCGGCCGGATCCTGGTGCCCGACGTCACCGAACGACACGAGCTGGTACGGACGATGGCCGGTCCGCTGGCCGGCGCCACGGAGTACCGGGCCGCCGCGCGCCGGCTCTGGCAGGGCCACACCGCCCCCGGCGCCGAGGCCGCGGTGCTCGGGCAGGTGGGCGCGGTCTGGCGGAGCGCCGGGGCGGGGTACGCGGCCCGGTTCGCCGAACTCGCGGCGGCCGGCGCCCTCTGGTCGGACCGGAGGGACATCCTGCGCAGCCTGTTCCACATGCACTGCAACCGGATGGGCCTGCGGCGCGAGCAGGAGGACGCCACGTACGGCATGTGGCGCCGGCTGCTCGACCGGGCCGCCGCGACCGGGACGGGAGCCCGGTCGTGAGACTCACCGCCTTCGACCAGGTGCTGGTCTACGGGGCCACCGGCCCGGCCGGAGCCGCCCGGGAGTCGGTCCGGCTGGCCGTGGCGGCCGAGGAGCTGGGGTACGACCGCTTCTGGGTCGCCGAGCACCACGGCGCGACCAGCGGCTGCGGGTCGCCCGAGGTGCTGGTCGCCTCCGCCGCGGCGGTGACCAGCACCATCCGGGTGGGCACCGCCTCGGTGCTGCTGCCCCACTACGCGCCGTTGAAGGTGGCGACCACCTTCAACCTGCTGGAACGGCTCCACCCCGGCCGGATCGACCTCGGTATCGGCCGTGGCCCCGGCGCGGGCGAGGCGATCACCCGGCATCTCGCGCGGCCGGGCGAGGCGCCGTACCCGGAGAAGATCGAGCAGCTGGTGGCCCACCTCACCGCCGGGACGGACCTGCTGCCCGAGTCCTCGCCGCCACAGCTGTGGCTGACCGGGGCCGGCCCCGGCGGGGCACAGCTGGCGGCCCACTTCGGGCTGCCGTTCTGCCTCGCGCAGTTCGCCCACGGCAGCGCGCGGCCGGAGATCGTGGAGCTGTACCGGGAGAAGTTCAGGCCGGGCCCGTTCGGCGAGAGCCCCCGCGTCGGCGTCGCCGTCCGGGTGGCCTGCGCGGACGACCCGCGGGACGTCCGCCTCCTGCGCTCCCTCCTCACCCTGGCCGCCGCCCCGACGGGGCGCCGGACCCTGCCCTCCTGGGACGAGCTGCACGCCCTGGCGCCCGCCGCTCCTGCTCCCGCCCCCGCGCTCGCGCCCGGCCCGGAGTCGGACACCCTGGCTCTGATCGCCGGGGTGCCGTCGGAGGTGGCCGAGCGGCTCGCCGGTCTGACCGAGGCCTACGCCCCGGACGAACTGGCCGTCACGACGGTCTGCCCGGACTTCGCCCTCCGGGTGCGGACCTTCGAGCTGGTGCGGGCCATGGTGCCGGGCACCGCGTAGGGCCGTAGGGCCACAGGGGCAATCCTAAAAGCGCATATATTCCATTTGACCCGCTTGACGGGATCCGATGTGACGGGCGTCACTGGAACCGGTCGTGAGATGCGGAGAGGTACGGGTCATGGAACGAAACGCTGAAGGAGACCCGTATGCGCGAGCGCGTCAGAGCTGGTGATCGCGAGGCCTTCGCGACGCTCTACGACGAGTGCGCGCGGACCGTCTACAACCACGGTTACCGGTTGACGGGTGACTGGGGGATGGCGGAAGAGGTGATGTCGGAGACGTTCCTGGAGGCATGGCGCAGCCACGAGCAGGTCGAACCGGAGGGCGGTTCCCTGCTGCCGTGGCTTCTGGGCATCGCGACGAACAAGGCACGCAACGCCGATCGTGGGCGACGCAGACGGCTGGCCTTCCTGGCCCGCCGACCGGCCGAGAAGGCCGTACGGGACTTCGCCGACGAGGCGGTGGCACGGATCGACGACGCCCGGGAGCTGGCCGTCGTCCGCGCGGTGCTGGACCGGCTGGGGCGGCGGGAGCGTGAGGTGCTCGCGCTGTGCGTGTGGTCCGGCCTGGACTACGCCGAGGCCGCCCAGGCGCTCGGCGTCCCCATAGGAACGGTGCGGTCACGGCTGTCCCGCGCCCGGGCAAGGCTGCGCCGCCTGACCGACGCGCAGCTAGCCGAGCGACCGCCTTCCGAGGCGCCGTCACCGTCGGCGGACCGCCGCTCTCGCCTGGCGGCCGCGCCACCCCTGCCCGTCCCGCCCGCCCTGTCCACCCGGGAGGAAGCCCGATGACCTCGACGGCTCCGAAGACCCCCACGCCCATCTCGACCGAACGCGAGGAGTGGGCCCGGCTGGCACCGACGCCGGCCGAGCGCGACGTACCGGCCGACCGCCTGAAGCACCACCGGGACGCGCTCCTGCGGCAGATCGACCGTGACGCGGCCACCACGCCCGCCGCCCCGGCCGCCCGCCCGCGCCGACGCCTCTGGACGCGCCCGGTCCTGCTGATGCCCGCGGCCGCGGCCGCCGTGACGGCGTCGGTTCTGCTCGTCACGTCCCCGTCGCATCAGCCCGCCGACGCACCCGTCATCTCCGGCGCCCACGACGGGGAGACCCTCTCGCCGCAGGCCACGACCGTGCTGCTGGACCGCATCGCCGCCGTCGCCCAGCAGACGGCGACGGGGCCCGTACGGGAGGACCAGTTCGTCTACATCCGCAGCAAGGCCACCACGACGCTGCACATCAAGCCCGTGAAGGCGGGTGCGCCGAAGGAGCGGGAGGACTGGATACCGCAGCGCTCCGGCCCGACGGAGAAGGGCCGCATGTTCCGCGAGGACGGCAAGGACGTCCACGTGAGGGGCGCGGCGGCACCGGCCGGGCTGGATCGGCCCACCTACCAGTGGCTGGCGTCGTTGCCCACGGACCCGGGCGCGCTGTACCGGCGTATCCGCGCCGAGGTCAGGCCGGTCTCGGGCCAGGACTTCGATCAGGCCGTGTTCGAGGCCTTCGGCCGTCTCCTCGGCTCGTCCGTCATGCCGCCCAGGACGGAGGCGGCCCTGTACCGGGCGGCCTCGCACATCCCCGGGGTGACGGCGACGCGGGACGCGGTCGACGCGGACGGCCGCCACGGGGTGGGGATCGCCCGCGAGGACACCCAGCTGCACCAGCTCACCGAGTGGGTCTTCGACGCGCAGCGCCTGACCTATCTGGGCGACCGTAAGTACCTGACCCGGACCAGCGCCTGGGGCACCAAGGGCACTCTCGTCCACGCCACCGCGGTCCTGGAACGTGCCGTCGTCGACCGTTCCGGCCAGACCCCGGGCGCCAGGTCCTGACGGATCCTCAGCTCGCCCAGGTCCGCAGGAGCTCTTCCCGTTCCGCCCGCCGAGGGGTCCCGCCTTCCCAGGCCCGGCCCCACGCGGACATCGCCGCGAGCGTCGTGGCCATGGTCGCGGCGCCCTCGGTGAGGCGGGACAGGAGGGCTCGGGAGAGGTCGGCCTCTGCCGGGGAGTAGCCGACGGCCGCGGCCGTGTAAGCCGTCAACGCGTGCTCACCGTCGGTGGATTCCAGGCATATCGTCATCATCGGCGGGGTCTCGCTTCCCCCGAGCGGGCCCACGGGAAGGGCCATGTTCATCACCGTGCTCAGAGCCATGTCCGTGACCGCGCCGACCTGTCGCTTCAGGGTCTTCACGGGGACGCCGGTCACCGTCAGGGCCTGTACGTCCTCCCAGAGGTGGAGGCCGGATTGTTCGTCGCCGAGGGCCACCACGCCCTCGGGGGTCAGGCGGACGCCGGGAGCCAGACCGGTCGGCTTCGCGCCGATGTAGACGTCGCCTTCGGCGATCCAGAACAGGCCCACCATGGCCATGGGTTCTCACTTCCCCCGACGACGGCACCGCCGTCGCGTCACACATCGAACAGTCAGGACGTCCGCCGCAACGCGCGAAGGGGCCGGGAAGTTCCCGGCCCCTTCGCGCGGACCCCGAACCCTCACGAATGGTCGAGCCACTTCCGATCGAGCGCCATCTCCTGGAGCCGCTCCAGGCTCAGCGGTGGCTCCGGGCGGGTCACCGGGGCGCTCTCCGCGTAGGAGTTGATCTCGCGGACGAGGACGCGACGGCCGTCCGGGCGCAGGGTGTCGGCGGTCCAGACGACGGCCGAGCCTCCCTTCTCCGAGGACGCGTGGGTGACCTTGACCCGGGTGCCGTCCGGGAGGGTCAGGCTCCGGCAGTCGGCGCTGTCGGAGTCGGACGGGCAGTCCATGAGTCCGGCCAGGGCCTTGGTCATGCCGTTCTGCACATCCGCTTCGATCATGGACTTGCCGTGGCCGTCGTCGTACGAGAGCTGGACGAGGCCGGCGTCGGCGTGCTGATCGGTGATCCGGCCGCCCGGGGGCAGCAGGGAGGTCAGCACCTCGGTCATGCGCGCGCCGGGGACGCCCTGCTGCCGGGGCCCGGCGGGCGCGCCGGAGGCCGGGGCCGGGAGGGAGCTGATGGCCTTGCGCCATGCCGGGCTCCGCACGATCGTGCTCAGCTGCTCGATGGACAGTGCCGGGTCGGAGCCGCCATCGGACGCCTTCTCCTCACCACCCCCGAACTCCTGCAGGAACAGCACCGCGCCGTCGGCGGTGACGAGTTCGGCGTACCAGCGCCGCTGCCCGGTGTCGTTGTTGGGGTGGGTGAAGGAGGTGGTGGTGTAGAGCGTCGAGCCGTCGGGCAGCTTGCTCGTCCGGCACTGGTCGTACGGCCGTACCTGGACGGGCAGGCAGCCGCCCGGGTGGTCACCGGGACCGAGCCGGCCGATGGCGATGTCGAGGCCGGAGGTGCCGCTCGGGCCGCTGTAGGTGAGCTTGGCGGTCAGGGCCGTCTTTCCGCTGCCCGTCGAGCCGGTCCCCGAGGCGTCGGAGACGGCCCCGTCCTTCGGGAGCAGGCTCTTGAGGGTCGCGACCATCTCCTCTCCACTGATGGTCGTGGTGGCCGCCCGGCTGTTACGGGGGGCCGCGGGGGAGAGGTCCTGCGGGGTCGCGGTGCCGCCGCCCTGTCCGGTGCCCAGGAGCGTGCTGCCGAGGGCGACCAGGGTCAGCGCCGCGCACCCCGCCCCCATCTGGAACATGCGCACGCGGCGCAGCCGGTGGCCCCGCGCGGTCGCGCGGTCGACCAGGTCGCTGGCGGGGGGAGGGAAGGCGTGGGTCGCGTCCTGCAGGGCGGCGGTCAGCCGCCGCTCGAACGCGTCGTCCGCGTCGTCATGGTGGTCAAGAGGCATGGGACAGCTCCGTTCGTACGACTGGAGAATGGGGCGGGTCGGTTCAGCGGGCGGCGAGCTCGGACAGCTCGTCACCGAGCAGCTCGCGCAGACGCCGAAGCGCCCGCAGGCTCCGTACGCGTACCGCCCCTTGCGAGAGCTTCATGGCCGCGGCGGTCTCCTCCACCGTGCGGTCCTCCCAGTAACGCAGCACCAGCACGGCACGGTCCTTGGCGGCCAGCCGCGCCAGCCCGTCGAGCAGCGTCAGCCGCAGCTCCGCGTCATCGAGGTGCCCGGCATGGTCCGGGAACGAGTCGCTCGGACGCTCGCTCGAACTGCGCAGCCGCCGATGGGACAGGAACGTCCGGACCAGCACGGTATGCGCGTAGGCGACCGGCGAGTGGTTGCGGTTGATCCGCCGCCACGACCGGAACATCTTGGCGAGGGTCTCCTGGACCAGGTCCTCCGCGAGGTGCCAGTCACCACCGGTGAGCAGGCACGCCGTACGGAACAGGTAACCGCTGCGCGCGGCCGCGAACTCCAGGTAGTCGCCGGGAACTTCCCCCACCTTGTTTCCTTCCACGAATCTGACGTCACTCTGTATACGAGGCGGGAGGCAGGCCACGTTACACAGAGCTCTCCTCGGGCCGGACAAAAGATCGCGGGCCGAGTGGACGCGTGTTCAGGTCCGTGATCGGAGAGGTGCGCCGGGACGCCGCCGTCGTTCTTCGGCGCGGGGTGTCAGTGAAGCCAGTGCGCTGGGTTGCACCGCGTCGGCCGCGGTCGAGCCGCGTAGGAGTTCGGTCGGATCGTGGGGTCGTGCCTGCTCCGTGGTGGGAGCCGCCGCTGTGATGCGGTCCAGGCGGAAGCCCCGGCCGGCCTGTCGGGTACGACACCAGGCGATGAGGTACCACCGGCCGCCGGCGGTCAGCAGTCCGGCCGGTTCCACCACGCGGTCGCTCTCGCGTCCCGCCGCGTCGATGTAGGACAACCGCAGCACCGTGTTGGTGGTGAGGGCTTGTTCCACCGCGACGCGGACCGTGGACGCGGACGGCGAGGGCAGCGTGACGATCCGTGCGGCGAGCTTCCGTGCCGCCGCCGAGGCGGGGCCGGTCATCGAGGCCGCGATCTTCTGGGCCGCTGTGCGGGCCGCACCGGCGTACGGGGCGCCGGCGTCGGTGGCGGCGAGGGCGACGGCCAGTGCCGAGGCTTCGTCGGCGGTGAAGTGGATCGGGGGCAGGGTCATCTCCGGGTCGATCGACCAGCCCCCGCCCCGCCCGGGGGCGGTACGTACCGGGACACCGGCCTCCATCAGCGCTTGGAGGTCGCGCTGCACCGTGCGCGTGCTCACCTCGAAGCGGGGGGGGGGGGGGGGGGGGGGGGGGGGGGGGGGGGGGGGGGGGGGGGGGGGGCCCCCCCCCGGGGAGGGGGGGGGGGGGGGGGGGGTGGTGGAGGGGAGGCGACG
>NZ_JBWKFM010000026.1:0-92003 GCF_056434285.1 Streptomyces sp. NPDC044063 | reverse complement strand
TTGCCAACGATTTCTCCCCCCTTCCCCCACCCCCCCCCCCCCCCTCCCCCCCTCTTCCCCCCCCCCCCCCCCCCCCCCCCCCCCCCCCCCCCCCCCCCCCCCCCCCCCCCCCCCCCCCCCCCCCCCCCCCCCCCCCCCCCCCCCGCAACTCCTCCACCAGTGCGTAGAGCCGGGTAGTGCGGTTCATGCCGGCGACGCTACCGTCCCGCGGAGGACAGGAAGTCCTGCTCGCGCCGCAGTTCCCGCTCGGTGACGGTCAGGGGGAACAGGGTGAAGCCATGCATGGCGCCGGCGACGACACCGAGTTGCACGGGTGAGCCCGCCGCCTGCCACCGCCTGGCCAGGAACAGTGAGTCGTCCAGCAGCGGATCCTCGGTGCCGACGACGATCCGGGCCGGCGGCAGACCGGTGAGGTCGGCGAACAGGGGTGAGACCTCGGGGTCGCGGCGCTGCTCCGCCGCCATGCCGGGGGTGAACATCTCGTAGGTGCGCCGCAGTGTGTCGGTATTGGTCAGCAGCCGCCTCGATCCGAACGAACGCTGACTCGGTGTCATCGACAGGTCGTAGGGGCCGAAGAGCAGGTGGGCCGCCCGGAACGCGCCGGTGATGCCGTGCCGGTCACGAAGGCGCAGCAGCGTCACGACGCTCAGGTGGGCACCGGCCGATTCGCCCCCGATGAGCAGCCGCTGGGTGCCGAACTCGGCCGCCGCGTTCTTCACCAGCCATCGGGCTGCCGCCTCGCAGTCGTCGGGCCCGGCGGGGAAGGGGTGTTCCGGCGCGAGACGGTACTCCACGCTGATCACGGCCAGCCGTGCTCGCTCCGCGAGCCGCCACAGTCTTTCGTCCTGTCCGTCGGCGGAGCCGAAGACCCAGCCGCCTCCGTGTATGTGCACATACACGCCCTCGACGCGGTCGGGTACGAACGCCCGGACCTTCACTCCGCCGGCGATGACGCGGTCCTGGCCCTGAGGCAGTCGCACCGGTGGCGTGTCGCCACCGAGCCGGTTGCGTCGAAGGGTGGCCAGCAGGGCTGCGTCCGGCACCCCTTCGCGTGCCGGGCGGGTCGCGGCAGCGGCCTCGAATTCCTTGTTGAATGCCAGGGTCTGGGCGAGACAGTCCTCATCGGTGATCATCATGCGGTCGACCATCGCAGCCGTCCGCGACAACCCCCTGTCACTGTTCGCCGGTGAGCCGCGTCACGCTCACTACTGCCGAGCGGCGGCCCGTTCGCCCCTCCGGCGACGGCAGCCCGGTGTGCTTGACGGTGTAGCCGCCCTTGACGACGGGCGCGTAGGGCGCGGGGGCCATGCAGGTGCCGACGGGGACGTGCTGGCCCTGGTCGTCCAGGTTCAGGCCGTTCCAGGGAACGTCACCCGCACCTCGCGCTCCCGCTCACGCTCGCCACCGCGGGTTTGCGTGCCTCATGGTGGTCGGCGGCGGCGGTGGAGGCACCGGCCAGGGTGATGGTCACGGCGAGGGCGGCGAGCACGGCGAGGGCGGCGAGCACGGCGGCGGTCGTGCGGCGGGAGGAAACCATGGCGGCTCCCGGGGAGTTGTTCGCTGTCCGATGTGATCCATCCTGGCCGCCGCGCCGCCCCTGATCACCGCCCGTGAGGACCGACCCGCTTCCCCCGCAACACGGGCGAGCCGCCCTCGGCCTCGAGAATGACCGGACCGGGACCAGCGCTCTGACGACGCTTCCCCGTGAGCGAGACGATCGGACATCTTTTGGAGACTGAGAGATATTCATCGGCTCGTTCGATCTTCCTAGAGTTGAGCACATCAACCGCACGAGGCGGGCCGCCGGAGGAGTCCGGCGGTCCGCCCGGCCAGAGAACAGGGAGATCCACCATGCGCGCTGTCATCCAGAAGTCCTTCGGCGGACCCGAGGTCCTGGAGGTCGTCGAGACCGAGCGTCCCACCCCGCTCGGCGGCGAGGTCCTCGTCCGCGTCCACGCCAGCGGCGTGAACCCGGTCGACGTGGCCGTCCGGTCCGGTGCCTACCCGCTGCTCGGCGAGCCGCCGTTCGGGGTCGGCTGGGACATCTCCGGCGTCGTCGAGGAGGCCGGCCCCGGTGCCCGCTTCAAGCCGGGAGACGAGGTCTTCGGCATGCCGTTCTTCCCGCGCGCCGCGAACGCGTACGCCGAGTACGTCGCCGTCCCCTCGCGCCAAGTGGCCCGCAAGCCCGCGTCCATCGACCACGTGCACGCCGCCGCGATCCCGCTCGCGGCACTCACCGCCTGGCAGGGCCTGGTGGACGCGGCGCAGGTCACGGAGGGGCAGCGGGTGCTGGTCCACCGCGCGGCCGGCGGTGTGGGCCACTTCGCGGTGCAGATCGCCAAGGCCCGGGGCGCCCACGTCATCGGCCTCGCCAGCGCCGCCAAGCACGACTTCGTACGGAGCCTGGGCGCCGACGAGGTGATCGACTACCGCACCACCGACTACACCGAGGCACTGACCGACCTGGACGTTGTCTTCGACTCCAGCTCCGAGGGCCTCCGCTCGCTGTCCGTGCTGCGCACCGGCGGCACTCTCGTGAGCATCATGGAGCACGGGAACCAGGAGCTGGCCGCCCAGGTCGAGGCCGCGGGCCGCCACTTCGCCGGGGTCTCCGTGGAGCCCGACTACGCCTCGCTGGAGGCGATCGCCGCGCTCGTCGACGCCGGCCGCATCCGCCCGCACGTCACCGAGACCTTCCCGCTGGAGGCGGCCGCCGAGGCCCACGAGCTGGTCGGCTCGGGGCGCGTCCAGGGCAAGGTCGTCCTGACCGTCGACTGAAGTCGGCCGTCGCGATGGCAGACCGTAAGGTGGTCGCCCGGTGCCGGAGCTACCCGGCGACCACCGAAAGCGGGGGAGAGGGAACGGCGTTGGACATCCTGACCGAGGCGCTCGGCTCCATGCGGACCGGGCACCCCCAGTCCGTACGGACCCATGGACGCGCCCCCTGGGGCCTGCGCCTCCCGGAGGTCGCCGGCGCCGGATTCCACGTGGTCCTCCACGGCACCTGCTGGCTCGTCCCGCTGAAGGACGCACCCCACCTGGCACCCATCGCCCTCGGCCCCGGAGACGTGGTCTTCCTGCGGAACGGCCCCGGCCACATCCTCGCCGACCACCCCGACACACCGGCCGAGGAGGAACGGCCCGACCAGTACAGCCCGGGCTCGCCCATGGGCACCGTGACCATCGGCGGCGACGGCCCCTCCACCACCCTGCTGTGCGGCAACTACCACCTCGACCGGAACCGCCCCCACCCACTGGTCCGCCAGCTGCCCGAGATCATCCACCTCACCACCCGCCACGGCCACCACCCCGAGCTCAGCGCCGCCGTGCAGCTGCTGCGCTCCGAACTGGACAACCCGCGCTGCGGATCGGCCGGCATCGTCCCGGCGCTGATCGACTCGCTGCTCCTCTACATCCTCCGCGCCTGGCTGCAGGAACAGCCGCCCGCCACGGCCTGCGGCTGGGCCGCCGCCCTCGGCGACTCCGCCATCGCCCCGGCGCTGGCCGCCCTCCACGAGGACCCCGCCGCCCAGTGGACCGTGGAATCCCTCGCCGCACGGGTCGGCCTGTCCCGCGCGGCCTTCGCCCGCCGCTTCACCACCCTCGTCGGCGAACCACCCATGGCCTACCTGACCCGCTGGCGCATGACCACCGCCGCGAAGCTGCTCCGCGAGTCCGAGACCCCGCTCACCACAGTCGCCGCACGCACCGGCTACGGCTCCGAGTACGCCTTCGCCAAGGCATTCAAGCGCGAGTACGGCGAAGCACCCGGCCGCTACCGCCGCCACGCACAGGCGGCCTGAGACGACGAGCAGCGCCTCACCGGGTTTCTGGGTGTCACCTGCGCGTCCCCCGTGTCGTTGTTCGGAGGTTGTCGAGCGGGCTATGAGTTCCTTGCCCGCAGTGCGGGGAGGTTTGCCGTCGTGGATGATGCTGACGATGGACTCGGTGACGGGCGTCTCCACCCGGGGGTGGGGTGCGAGGCCGAGTACGGAGATACAGGAGGTCACGCCTTCGACGGTCTGTTCCACTGCTGCCACGGCCTCGTTGGCGGCCGGGCCCTGGCCTTGGCGTGGGCCGAGATGAGCAGGTCACGACAGGTCGCCAATACCGGCGGGCCGAAGCAGCGGGCCCGCGCCGATCGGCCGCCCGAGGTGGGTGGTCTCGGCGAGGCCGTGGGTGATGAGCGCGGCTGTGGCGTTGTTGCCGAGCCTTATGCTGCGGTTATGACCACAGCCAGGGCGATTACGTTCTTCACGCCGCCCCGGCTCGCAGCCGACGACGTCGGGGGGTGGTGTACGGGCGGAAGTACGGTGTGTGGCAGAGGGCTTGGAGACGGCCGGCGACCGTCTCGTCGGGGCAGGCGATGACGGCGCAGTCGGCTGCCGGGCCGTTATCCTCTGTCCAGGTTGGGACCGGTCAGCACGGCCACACGGCCTGCGGAATCTCGGTGACCTCCTCGCTCATCCGCTTGTACGTGCGCACCTCGATGCCCTACATCAGTCTTCTAGCCGCTGCTGCCCGTGACAGCCACTGCTCCATCACTCCGGGCGGCTCCTTCAGCAGCACCCTGCGGCGGGACTGTGCCGTTGCACGGTGAGGTGCATCGCCTCGGCCAGGGCACCACGCGACCCCTTCTAGAGCCTGTTAGCGATTTCATGATGCCGAAGAGCGTTGAGGAGTGTGTTCGTGGCCTGCTGCCTGGGGGCGGCCCGGTAGGTGTGGGCTGTGTGCTGGACTTCTGTATCCCTGGCCTGAGGGGCAGGTGGTCGCGGTAGCGGTCGAGGACGGCGTCGACCGCGGTCAGCACCCGGAGTGTCTCCCGCTTGGGCCGCCAGTGCGGCTGCGGCCCGCGGGGGCGCTTGTTCGGCATTTTGGCCTCCTGCGTTCAAGAGTCCGCCATGGCGTCCATTCGCTCAAGGGGCCGTTGGCCTGGGGTTTCATCCGGGAGACGGAGGCGTGTCGCGTCCGCGGTTGAGCTGGGCCATCAGCTCGCGGTTGGCCGCGCGGGCGGCGGAAAGGTCGTCGTCGCGGTCTTGGAGCTTGAGCTCCAGGTCGGCGACTTGCTGTTCGAGGGTGGTGATCCGGGCCTGGAGCTGTTCTGTGTCGTCAGGGCCGCCGATGCCGGACTCGCGCCAGACCTGCTCGCCCAGGACCTCGCTAAGGCGGCCTTCGGGGCGCCGGACCTGGGCGGCGAGGCGGGCGGTGCGGGCGTCGGCGGACACCAGGTCTGCCTGCAGCGAGGCCCAGCTGACGGCCGGTCCCAGGCCGCCGGGGACCGTGGGCGCCTCGGCGGCCTGGGCGTGGATCTGGCCGAGCAGGTCGCGGTGGCGGTAGAGGAAGGTGCGGTCGACACCCGCGCGGCGGGCGATGGCTGCCACGCTGACCTCAGAGCCGTCCTTCGCGGCCTCGGCAGGGCAGCGAGGACGCGCTGGCGGCGTCGGCCGGTGTCGGCCCGGCGGCCTTCCAGCATGGCCTGGACGGCGGGGTCGGGTGGGGTCATGCGGGTCGCTCCGGTCGCAGGTCGGTTCCCATTGAGCGCTGGTCAGTTCATGCCGACGCACCATGCACAGCCGACGAGAGCGACTACGACTTCCAACTGAGCAGCGAGGAACTGGCTCGGCGATTCCATGCGTACGCCGCGGAGAACCCGGACGACGCGGTGGTCTCGAGTCACGGTGGCCACTTCAAGCACAAGTTCCTGCGGGCTGTCGCACCCGCTCTGAGTGAATGGGCCGACCGCTGGGAGGACACCTGGGGCAGGGAGGTGACCCTGGCCACGTTCGATGCATCGGGCCCCGAGACAGGGCTCCACGAGAATGACTGGATAGTTGTGCGAAACGAGAAAGGGACCTCGCGATGAAGCCACAGAGCCTGTTCGTCTTCCGGTTCACCGGTCCGCTGCGGGCACGGGCAAAGCAACGGCTGACGGAAGCGACGGGCATGCGGATCGGGGACACGGTCAGCCTGTCCAACGACACCCCGGGCAAGGGACGGCTCGCGCCAGGCGTCCACGTCGACCTCTGGCGTCCCAGCGACGACGTCGACGACTGGCAGATCGACGCGACCGCGACAGTGCCCGAGTACGACCGCGAGGTGGTGGAAGCCTGTCGGCTTCGGCTGCGCGCGCTTCTCCCGGAGATCGCGGAGTCCTGGAAGGAGTGTCCGGTCAGCGGCGGCTGACAAGCCGGGCGCCGGACGCTTTGCTGGTTACCTCCGGTCTCACGCGGTGACGGTTGCGCGGACGAGGTTGTGGTCCGAGAGACCACAGGTGTTCACGACCTCCGCGCCGATGGCGTCGCCACCCCGCAGCACCACGTGGTCGATCCACTCCGGCACGCCACCCGAGGTGGGGGGCCGCGTCGGCAAAGCGTCGAGTGCGAGATCCGCGACGGCGAAACCGGGGCCCAGACCAGACTCCACCCTGGCTCGGTCGGCATTGAAGTCACCGAGCAGCACGGCTGTGCGACCGGTTGCGGGGGTGGCGAGTTTCGCCAGGCGGGTCAGTTGGCCGGTGCGCCTGTGATCGCCACTCACATGGGTGGCTATGACGAGCGTTCCGGCGACCTCGACGACCAGCGCTCCCTTGCCCGGGGCGTCTGCGAAGGACTCGGCGGCGACCCGCCGGCTGGGGCCATCGACGAGGAGCACGAGGTATTCCCCCGGATCGCACAGCGGGAAAGAGGCGTCGTTGTGCGGCTTGGGGACGCGTGGATAGCGGAACGTGTGTATCGTCCGACCGGTCAACGCGGACCGAAGACTCGCCAACTGGTCACCGCTGACCTCCTGCAGAGCGACGACCTGCTCAGCTCGCCCGGCCAGATCCGCCGTGATCGCGGCGATCCGCTCCGCCTCGTCCGGCCAGCGGGTCAGGACCGCCTCGCCCCAGTTCTCGGCATGGACGCGGTGCAGGACATTCCAAGTGGCAACCGTGATCACGCATCACGATGTTACCGGGACTCCGCGGAAGGCCCCAGCGTTCACGCCGGGGGCGAGTACGTCTCACAGCCTGTCGGGTCGCTGATCACGCGCGAAGCGTGACGGGCGGGCCTGACTCCCGGGCATGGCGACGGCCCCGGTGGCACAAGGCGCGTTCGATCACAGGGCTGTGCCAATCCCGGACCACCGGCACCGTCACCAGCCTGCCCGGCACCGTCACCGGCACTGTCGGCGGCCTCACCAGCCAGCTCAACAATGCCCTCAACGGCATCCTCGGCGGAGGCCAGTAGCTGCACCTGCATCGGCCGGGCCCCTCTCCGGGCCCGGGCCGGCTCTCCCGCGGGGAGGCCGGGAGGGACGGCGCGGCCCCGCCCATGCGGGCGCGTGGACGTGGCCGATGGGGATCTCTTTGTCGGGGGGAGGCGGGAGATCGCCGCTGCTTCAGCATGGCACTGGTTTCAGCCACACGACAGAGTCCCAGATCCGAGATCTGACAGCACCGAGGCCCCTGGGCGTGGCAAACGCTGAGCATTCGCTGGGTCGCCCGCTGGGCGACCGGGTCACAGACCGAGCCTGGCGTGCAGGGCAATGTACTTGGCGATTCCCGCGCACCGCTGTGCACCTCGGCCGGCTGCGGCTCTCAGGCCGTGCACGGGCGCCGCTTATGCTGGGGTCGTGACACCGAGAGCGAGGCAGAGGACGGAGCTACGGGCGGATGCCGCGCGCAATCGTGCTCGGGTCCTGCAGGTCGCCCGCGAGCAACTGGCCGCCGGTGACCACTCGCTTCAGCTGAACACCATCGCCCGGATCGCCGGTGTGGGGGTGGGGACGGTCTACCGGCACTTCCCCAACCGTCATGCGCTGGTCGAGGCACTCTCGGTGGAACGCTTCAGGGAATTGGTGGGAGAGGCGCAGGCGGCGGCCGGCGCCGAGGACGCGCTCGCGGGCCTTCATCGTCTGCTGCGCTTCGCTCTTGACCGCGCGCTGGACGATCCCGACTTCGCGGCCGTGCTGGAGTCCACGGGCGCTATGGAAGCGCAGACCTCGAAAATGAAGGCCGAACTGGACCAGGCCGTCGCCGATCTGCTGGACCGTGCTCGCCTGGCTGATGCCATTCGGAGCGGCATCGAGGCCGACGACGTGCGTCGCCTACTCTGCGGCGTCGAGCATGCCGTGCGCTCCGGGGACAGCGAACGTCGGGAGCTCTACCTTGGCATCCTGCTCGAGGGCCTACGCCCGCCGCGCTGACGGCGGTGCACACATGGTGTCCGTACCGGATGCCGCCGGGACGCTTTGCCTCATTCATTAACCGGATTGCTATCCGGTTGCGGTAGCATGCTCTCACCTAACCGGATAGCCATCCGGTTAGTGTGGTGGCGAAGGGGTGGCGAAGGGGTGGAGCCATGAGTCGGCGGGCAGTGGTAACGGCGGGGACCGGAGGTATCGGCCTGGAGACCGCGAAGGGACTCGCGGCGCACGGGTTCGCCGTCACGGTGATCGGCCGCAATGCTGAGCGAGGCGCGAGCGCCATCAAGGAGATTACGGCGGTCGCGACCGGAGCCGTCCCGCACTTCGTGGCTGCCGACCTCGCATCGCTCGACCAGGTACGTGCACTGGCCGCGCACCTGGCGGCCGAGGGCCCGCTGAAGGTGCTGGTCAACAACGTCGGCGCGATGTTCGCACAGCGGCAGCAGACCGTCGATGGCATTGAGGCATCGTTCGCCGTCAATCACCTATCGCCATACCTGCTTACCGAACGGCTGCTCGACCAGCTCCAAGCAGGCAGGCCGAGCCGGATCGTCAACGTAACCTCTGGAGCGATCAAAGTCGCCAAGCGTACCTTCGACGCCGTAGAACCCCCGGGCGGCTACTACGGCTTCCACTGGTACGGCCGGGCCAAGCTCGCCAACCTCATCTACACCCTGCACCTGGCCGAGCGCCTGCGCGGCACCGGCACCACGGTCTTCGCCGCCGACCCCGGCGGCGCCGCGACCGGCATGACCAACGGCACTATGACATCACCCGAGATCGTCTCCCCGCCACTACGCCTGCTGTGGCCCCTGGTCCGCCGTACCTTCGAGCGCTCCACCGCCGGCCCGGCCTCCGTTGCCGCCCAGCCCTCCGTCTTCGCCGCCACTGATGCATCGCTCGACGGGCAGACCGGTCTGCTCATCGGCCCCGAAGCTCGGCCTGTCCCCGTTTTCCGCGGTATTGCCAACTCCCGGACCATCGACAACGTCCTCAGCCTCAGTCGGCAGCTGGCACCCCTGCATGGTGGTCTCGGAGGTCACCCAGGGTGAGCCGACTGCGTTATGTCCCTTTGTGGGCAAGGCCACCCGGCCCCACATCCGTCTGCGGGGCGACGGACAATGCGTGTGGATGCAGGCTCGCTGCGAGACCTGCCGCACCACCCTCCCCAGCTGTGCGGCCCCGGCCGGCGCAGCAGGTTCCGATGAAGTGAACCCAGGATTTGCGCAAGGCGCTCACGGCGAGCGCGATCGCGGCGTCGAACACGATCGAGGGCTACCGGGCCGACGCCAAGGACGTCGCTGACCTGATGGACGGCGAGCGCGAGGTCGACGTGAGCGAGGAGAACAAGGCGGAGACGCCGGCCTGTCAACAGGCCACGACCTGCATCCAGTCCCTCCGCGACGTCGCCGACTTCCGCTACAGCAAGGAGTTGCTCAACGCCCGCACTGGATGCTCCAGGGCCACCACCACCGCCTGAAGACCGCCGGTCAGTGGCGCAAGACCCATATCCGCATCAGCGCCCCCGGCGACGAGCTCGCCACCGACTACGACGGCCCGGACCAGGGAATCGTCCCCGGGCTGATGACCGAGCTCGTCGACTGGCTCAACGACGGCGACCTCGACAGCCACGTCCTGATCCGGCCCGCCATGGCGCACCTGAACCTGGTCAAGATCCATCCGTGGTCCGACGGCAACGGCCGGATGTCCCGCTCCCAGCAGACCCTCCTCATCGCCCGCGGCGGCGCCGGCAGGTGACAGCCCTGCACAAGGTGGCCATGACGGGCTGGGTCAGGCGCTCGCGCTATGAGAAGGCCGAAGCGCTCAACACGCAGCAGGCGACCCGGGACGTGCAGGCGCTGACCCGCGCCGGGCTGCTGTCCGCCGTGGGCCGGACCAAGCGCCGCTACAACGTCGCCGGGCCCGCCTTCCCGGCAAACGTGCTGCAGGCTGCCCGGCGCCCGCACACCATCACCGACCGCTACGCCCGTAGTTCGAGGTCACTGTCAGGTACGGCTATCGCGCGAGTTTCGGCCTGATATGCGTCTGGAGCCTGATGCGGCTTTCGTCCAAGATTCTCCCAAGGTCGGACCAAGTGGATTCCGGCGACAGGAGCCTTGGGGTCTGTTCCGCCTAGCTTGTTGAGCTGTGACTATCGATGTCCAACGCCATGAAGATGTACAAGCCGTGGGGCGGCGCCGGTTTGTTCGGGGCCTCCTGTTAGGGGCGGTGGCCGGGAGTGCCGGACTGGCATTCGCTTCTTCCGGGGCGCCGCCTCCGCCCACGAGCCTCGGCTTGAGGCGCCCCCGGCCGACCTCGCCCGAGTCCGCACTGCGGGAACTGGCCGAGGGCAATCTACGGTGGCGGAGCCTTCACGAGCGGCATCCCGATGAGACGCGGGCCGTCCGGCAGGACCTGGTGGCTGGGCAGCATCCGTTCGCCGTCGTTCTTGGCTGCGTCGACTCCCGCGTCCCTCCGGAGCTGGTTTTCGATCAAGGGCTCGGTGACCTGATGACGGTGCGCTCGGCGGGCGAGGTTGTGGATGCGGCCGTGCTGGCCGGCGTGGAGTACGGAGTGCTCGAGTTGGGCATCCCGCTGGTCATGGTGCTGGGGCACCAGTCGTGCGGGGCCGTGGCGGCAGCGGTACACGTCGACGACGGCGACGGAGAGCTTCCCGGCCCCCTGCGCTACCTCGGTGATCAGATCCGCCCCGCGATCGACCGCCGGCTCCGGGGCCAGGCGCGCATCGACGCTGCGGTCACAGCGAACGTGCGGCTGGTGCGGTCGCGCCTGGCCGGGGCCCCGGACCTTGCCGCCAGGATCACAGCGGGGAAGCTGGCGATCGTGGGCGCCCGGTACGAACTGACCACCCAGCGCGTTCATGAGATCCCCTGACCACTGGCCCGTGTACGTCTTTCCCTGGAGGCCGCCAACCCGGCTAGACTTGCAGAGTTATGCAATTTACTAGTTTCGGATATGGGCGGGGGTTGTGGTGTGGCCGGGTTCGCGCAGGCAGCGTTGGAACGAGTCCGCATGGCGCAAGCTCGCCTGGCGGCTGCGCATGAGGCTGTCGACGCCTTCGAGGAGGCGCAGGCCGCCGAGGAACTGGAGGACGCGCTCCGCGTTGCTCACGATCACGGCGTGGTCACCGGCGTTGAAGCGGAGAGGCCGTGACCCCAATGACGGGCCCTGCTGTCCAGGGGCCCGGTAGAGGCCCGGCCCCCCAGCGGCAAGACCTGGACGCCGAGGTCACGCTGACGATGACCGATCACCTTCTGGCGGTCGGCGTCGCAGACCTGGACACCCGGCCGATGGCCCTCCCGCACCGCTGCGCAGGCGAGGGCCTGCGGACGGTGGCTGAGCTCGCGCGGCTCTACGGCGGGGACGTACGGATCGAGCCTGCTGCCGACGGGCAGGGCAAGACGGTCGTGGTCCGCTTCATCCTGCCGCAAGGCACCCCATGACCAGCAGCAGCCAAGAGGAGGCCCACGTGTACGAGATCACCTACCTGGACGCCAGCACCGAACAGGCCACGCACACAGCGGGTGCGAACGAGGTCGGCGACCTCGTGGCCTGGGCGGGCCGCCACGGGGTGAAGGTCCGCGTCCGCCCGTACACCGGCCCGGGCGGCGGGCGCATAGCCGGCCGTGCTGGGAAGGAAGGCGAGCAGCTGTGAGGGAGAAGTCCGAGAACGACGCCGCGGCCGAGCACGAGAAGCGGCTCGAGAAGGTGTCGCGCTGCACGCCTTCTTCCACATCTTCGGGACCCATTTGTTCGCCGGGTGCGTGTGGCTGTTGTTCTACCTGATCCGGCACGCCCAGAAGTGAGCACGTCGGCGGGGCGTGGGCGCGGTGGGTTTCCCTGCCCGCCGTGGCCTTGGGCAGATCCGGATCCGGCGGGCTGAGGGTGGGAGGGAGGAGCCGTCTCCCGATGTCGGAAGCGCGAGTGAATCCACACTGACGGGAGGCGGTCGCCGTTCGTGGTCCGATGGCGGTGTGACCTCGGAGCAGCCCCTACTGCGGGCCGGTGGCACGCAGGTTGGCCAGGAGTTCGGCCTGGCCTTGCAGGACGCCGGAGAGGATACTGCGGGCGACGCGTAGCAGTTCGACGACCTCGGGGCTGGTGAGCCGGTAGTACACGTTGGAGCCCTCGCGGCGGGTGAGGACGAGGTTGGCCTTGCGTAGGACGGCGAGCTGCTGGGAGAGGCTGGCCGCTTCGATGTCGACCTCGCCGAGCATCTCGGCGACGGCGTACTCGCGCTCGCTCAGCAGTTCCAGGACGCGGATGCGGACCGGGTGGCCGAGGGTTTTGAAGAACTCCGCCTTGAGCTGGTAGAGCGGCGCCTGCGTATTGCCGGCTTCGCCCGCTTTGCCCGTCGCGCGTGTACTGCGCACCTGATCCACCCAACGCTCATCATCATGGGGACAGCCTTTCCGTCCCCACACAGTGTGTGACCTCCACAATTGCAGATTCCTGCAATTCTCGGAGTCGGTGGGTCCACGTCGGGACGGTCGGGCGGGGCTCGGGGTGCCGGGCCAGTGGCCGGTATGCCACTCCTATCCCGCTGCCTCGCCCCGGCTGGGGTGCGTCGATGCCTCGCCGTGGTGGGTGGCGAGGGCGGTGGGCAGATCACAGTGGACGGGGACAGCCGGTTCGTTGGCGTTGGGGACGAGGGAGCCGTCCGCGGGGATCGCGGCCAGTTCGAGGGTGCGTCCGGCGGCAGCGAGGCGTCGGGCGGCCTGGGCGACCGCGAGCTGGCCGCCGGCCGACCAGCCCAGCAGTTCGGTCAGGTCCAGGATCACCGGGCCGCTTCCGCGCGCTTCGGCCCAGCCGATGGCACCGGTGAAGCGGGCGGTCGCGTCCGCGCCGAGGTATCCGGCCAGGGACAGTACGCCCAGGTTGTGGTGGGTGGTGTAGCGCCACTCGATCGTCATCGTCGCATTCCTCGGCTTCACAGGGGCAGGGTGATCCAGACGCTCTTGCCGCGTCCGTCAGCGCTCGGCTCCCGTCACGGGCACTGTCAGGACATGCCGGTACGGCAACGTCTCCAGTTGGGTGACCGTCATCGGCCCGCCCCCGGAAGGGGGCGGGCGAGGCGGAACCCGGACACGGACTGCGGATGCAGACGCAGCAGGGTGTCGTGCGGGCCGTGGCTCCAGCCGGACAGGGTGCGCCGGTAGTGGGAGGCCTCGTCCGGGTCGGTGATGACATCGGCCGGGCCGTGGGCGCTGATGGTCCAGCCGGTCCCGGCAGGACGGATCTCATCGACCTGATAGGTCAGCCCTGCCCTGGCCAGAGTGGCGGCGGCCTGGATGGGTGCGCGCACGATGAGGCGGCCGTACTCCATGACATGCGTGGCGGGGCGGATGACGGCCTGCTCACGCTGGAGGTAGACGAGCCTGCCCTGGGTGGAGCCCTCCAGGAGCCAGAGTGCTTCGGTGCCGGAGACCTCGATCATGCGCAGGCCTGCGGAGGCGGGGGCGGTCATCGCGGTGCCTTTCGGGTGCGGTGCTGCTGGGGGCGGTGCCGGACGGGCAGGAGCCCGGCTTGCTCGAGGTGCTTGCGAGCCCCGGCGATCGCTTCGGGGGTGGTGGCGTACTCGCGGCCCTCGTACTGGAGAAGTTCGAGGGCGCCGACGGATGCCAGGGCCTGGCGCTGGCCGGGGCGGATGCCGGAGGTCATCACGGCGATGCCGCGCCGGTTCAGCTTCTCGACCGCGTCCTTCAGTACGAGGGCGCCGGTGGCGTCCGTCGTCGTCACCCGCGACATGCGCAGGATGACCACCCGAACGTCGGAGACCTCGGAGAGTTCGAGGAGGAAGCGGTGAGCGCCCGCGAAGAACAGCGGACCGTCGATCCGGTAGGCGACGATGTGCTCGGCGAGCAGCGCGTGCTCCTCGTCGCTGTGCTCACCGGGCAGATCCGGGCGGAAGTCGACCTGGTCGAGGCTGGCCTGGGCGGCCACCGCGCGCAGCGCGAGTGCCCCGGCGACGAGGAGCCCGATGATCACCGCATAGACGAGGTCGAGTGCCAGGGTGGCCACCGCGGTCAGGACGAGGACCACGGCATCCGAGCGGGTGGCCTTCGCCATCGCGCGCAACGCGCCGACCTCGACCATCCGTATCGCGGTTGCCAGCAGCACGCCGGCGAGCGCGGCGAGCGGGATCTTCGAGACCAGGGGGGCCGCGGCAAACACGATCACCGCGAGAACGGCGGCATGGGTAAGGGAGGCGAGGCGGGAGGAGGCTCCGGTGCGGACGTTGACAGCGGTACGGGCGATCGCGGCCGTCGCGGGGACGCCGCCGAACAGCGGGGCGGCGAGGTTGGCGATTCCCTGCCCGAACAGCTCCTTGTCCGGGTTGTGCTGCTGCCCGACCGTCATCCCGTCCGCCACCGTCGCCGACAGCAGGGACTCCAGCGCGGCCAGCGCCGCCACCGCGACCGCCGGAGCGATCAGGGAGCCGAGCGCGGTGACGTCGAGGAAGGCCAGGGAGGGGGCCGGAAGCCCGGACGGCAAGTCCCCGATGGGGGCCGCCGCGTCCAGGTGGAAGAGCCGCGCGATGACGGTTACGGCGATGACCGCGACGATCGAGAACGGGATCCCCGGCCGCCACCGGGCCCCGGCCAGCATCACCACGGCCACACCGAGGCAGAGGCCGACAGCGGTCCAGTTCGGCGCGGCGGCGAACTCCTCCACCGCCCGCCAGGCCACGAGCAGGACCTTTTCCCCTTCGGGCTTGGCGACGCCAAGGGCGTTGGGTATCTGCTGCAGGCCGATCACGCACGCGATCCCGAGAGTGAAGCCCTCCACCACCGGCGCCGGCACGTACCGCATGTACTGCCCCGCCCGCAGCAGCGCCAGCGCGATCAGCAGCACACCCGCCATCACCCCCACCATCAGCACGCCGCCGGGCCCGTACCGGGCCACGATCGGCACCAGCACCACCGTCATCGCACCCGTGGGCCCCGACACCTGAAGGTTGGACCCGCCGAACACCGCGGCCAGCGCGCCCGCAACCACCGCCGTGGCCAGCCCCGCCTCGGCCCCGAGACCGGAAGACACCCCGAATCCCAGCGCGAGAGGCAGAGCCACGATCGCGACGGTCAGCCCAGCAAGCAGGTCCCTACGCGGATTTCGGGCCATCATCTGGAAGTCGGCGCGAGCGGGCATCACGGCACGCAGGCGAGCGACCGCACCGAGCAGAACGGGGTTCACGAAGCCGCAACCTCGTCCTCGAGCAGCTCCTCCAAGAGCTCCGTCTGGCCGGCCAGCACCACGGTCAAGATCCTCCGGGCCGCGAGCATCAACTGCGCCACGTCCCCGCCGGCCAGCTCATAGACCACGGTCGAGCCGTCCCGCGTCGAGGTCACGATCCCCGACCGCCTCAGGACCGCCAGCTGCTGCGACAGCGCCGAGGGCTCCACCTCGATCGCCGCCAGCAACTCCCGTACCGGCATCGGCCCGGCCTGCAACAGCTCCAGGACGCGTATGCGCACCGGGTGCCCGAGCATGCGGAAGAACTCGGCCTTCGCCTGACACAGCGGAACCGGCACGCTCTCTCCTTCGCTCGATCACCCAGCCGCGGGGGAAGGTAAGGCTGTGCCCGCGGCTACCTGCGGACACAGCAACCTAAGAATGTATTGAATTGCAGATTTTTGCAATTCGCGAGGCTGTGATCCGTCTCGGCATGCGCCGGCCCTCGGCGAGCACGGTCGGACAACGAACCCCTCAGGTGATCGTCGGCCGCACCGAGCCGGGGCGTGCGGTCACCGTGGTGGAGATGCCCACCACGTAGTGCAGCCCGCGTTCTTCAAGGCCGAGGCGGAAAGCGGCGGTGTCCCCGTATCCACCGCCGGCGACGGCCACAGGCACGTCGATGCCCCACGACTGTGTCTCGTCGACCATGTCCAGGGCCGGCTGCCACTTCTCGACATGGCCGACTCCGGCAGGGATGCCGCACTTCGAGCGGCGGGCCGCCTTGTCCGGATCTGCCTTCGCAGAGGCAGGGTCCCAGGCTTCAGGGAGGAACAGCCGCCAGTTGACAGCCGCCGAGGCGTGATCGGAGGCCAGGTGAAAGAGACTCCCGCCTGGCAGCTGGTGATCTTCCCGGCGGTTCCGGTGTACTGCCGCGTCACGCAGGCCGTGGAGTCGCCGTTCTTGAGAAACCCTGTGTCGTCAATGATCAGCGCGGTCGGCCTGATGGCCTGTTCCATCCTCCAGACGGGCCGGACCCGTACATGGGCCGCGTCCCAGGGACTGGAGGTGATGAAGTGGGCCGGAGCCTGACGGTTGCTCTCCTCACCGAGCCGGGCCGCCATCGGCTCGACCGACTTGCGCTGCCCGTCCAGCAACAGCCCCCGCAGGTACACCCGACCCCATCGACGCTGGTCCACACGCGCGAAGGGTTCGAATACATCCGCCGCGAAGTCCTCCCGCTGCAGGGCTCAACGTCCCGCTCGTTGAGAGCCATCCGGACCGCCTCCTCATTGAGCCGGGGGAGAGGTGGCTGGGCCCGGGCGACGATCTGGCAGTCAGGAGCGGTCGGTGGCCCGGGCTTTGCGCAGCAGGATGGAGATGTAGTGCACTGAGCCGTCGCCGCTGAGAGGCCCCATTCGCTGGAAGCGCGGTGACAGTGGGGTACGCGCCGCCGTGCGGCATTGGTGGCTGGTTTTGCATCGTGGGGGTGAAGGGGCGTGCAACTCCACGGGGGAGTGGGGTGTCTATATGGGTAACGGAGACGGCCGTCCCGCGCACCACCATCGACCAGCACCATGCGACTTGCGACTTCTACGGAGGACACAATGAAGCGTGCTGTACGTACCCGCGTCGCGGGAGCCGCGCTGATCGCCGCTGCCACGACCGTCACCACGCTGGTGGCGGGCGCCGGCACGTCCGTCGCCGCCCCGGCCCATGCCGCCGCCGCGTACAACCAGGAGTGCGGCACCGGATACAAGCAGGTCAATCAGATCCCGATCCAGGACCGCGGGACGGTCTTCCTGGCCTACAACGCGGCCACCGGCAAGAACTGCGTGGTCACCAAGCGGAACAGCTCGTCCGGCTCGCGGCTGTGGGTGGGCTCCTGGATACAGCGCAACCAGGAGCTGAAGTCGAAGCAGGAGCAGTACGGCTTCTTCACCTCGTACGCGGGGCCGGTCCATCTGGACGCCAAGGGCAAGTGCGTCGACTGGGGCGGCGAGATCGACGGCTACGTCGTGGCCCGCTACAAGACGAACTGCGGCACCCTGGCGTAGACCGGGCGCAGGCCGGCAGGCCCGCTGACCGGGGAGACCCTCGGGACCTAGGCGGTGAGCGGAGCGGCGGGCGGCCCTGCCCGTCGCTCCGCTCACCGTTGCCCGAGCGACCACTAGCAGGCGGGAAAACCAAAAAAGGCAAGGAGGTGAACTCACTCCTTGCCACTCTTAATTTATAGCGTACAGGGGGCCTTGCGGCAAGGCCCCCTTCATACCGCAGAATCACCGTTCTCAGGCCGTAGGCCGGAATCCGCGGAAAAGGGGAGTCGCGAAGTGCGTGTGCTGTTGCTGGCGTATGGATCGCGTGGGGACGTCGAGCCGATGGTGGGGCTTGCGGGGGAGTTGCGGGCGGTCGGGGTGGAGGTGCAGATGTGCGCGCCGCCGGACTTCGCGGAGCTGATGGCTGCTGTCGGCCTTCCGCTGGTGCCGCTCGGCCGGTCGATACGTGAGATGGCGACCGAAGCGATAGCCGGGGCGAAGCCGATGACGCCGGAGAGCCTGCCGCAGCGCGCGGCCGAGATGTTCGCCGCGACGTACGAGTCGGTCGCCGCGGTGGCCGAGGGGTGCGACGCGGTCGTGGCGACCGGCCTGCCTCCCGCCGCGGCCGCCGCGCGGGCGGTGGCGGAGAAGCTGGGCGTCCCGTACCAGTACGTGGCCTACTTCCCGACCTACCTGCCGTCGCCGCACCACCCGCCGTTCGAGCTGCCGGGCCGGCCGTTCCCGCCGGGCGTCACCGACAACCGGGTGCTGTGGGACCTGGACGTCGAGAACGTGAACCTGCTGTTCAGCCTGGGGCTCACCACCCACCGGGCGGCGCTCGGTCTGCCGCCGGTGGACAACTTCCGCGAGTATTTCCTCACCGACCACCCGTGGCTCGCGGCGGACCCGACCCTGGGCCCGTGGCCGGAGCCGGCCGACATCGACGTCGTGCAGACCGGCGCGTGGATCCGGCCGGACGAGCGTCCGCTCCCGGCCGATCTGGAGGCGTTCCTGGACGCCGGCACCCCGCCCGTATTCGTGGGCTTCGGCAGCATGCCCCTGCCCACGAGCGACGCGCAGGACGTCACCCGGGCGGCCATCGAGGCGGTCCGTGCGCAGGGCCGCCGCGTACTCCTCTCCCGTGGCTGGGCCGACCTGTCCCTGATCGACGACCGGGACGACTGCTTCGCGGTCGGTGAGGTCAACCAGCAGGCGCTGTTCCGCCGGGTGGCCGCCGTCGTGCACCACGGCGGCGCGGGCACCACGACCACGGCCGCCCGGGCCGGCGCGCCGCAGGTGCTGGTTCCCCAGATGGCGGACCAGCCGTACTGGGCCGGTCGCGTGGCCGAGCTGGGCATCGGCGCGGCTCACGACGGCCCGGTTCTGACCACCGAGTCCCTGTCGGTCGCGCTCAAGACGGCCCTGGCCCCCGAGACCCGCGCACGGGCCACCGCCGTGGCCGACACGATCCGCACCGACGGGGCGACGGTGGCCGCGAAGCTCCTGCTCGACACGATCAGCGGAGAATAGTCGCCGGCCCGGCCCGGTGATACACGCGGAATCACCGGGCCGGGCTCCGGGGCAGCCCCCAACAGCCGGCCCGAAACACCCGGCCCCGAACACAAGCACATGCACACCGGTCGCAAGCGGCCTCACAGCGGAGCTGATCACGTGAACACCCCGACCCCGACCACCAGCGCTTTCGAGCTCCCCGACAGGCTCTCCCCCAAGGCCGACCCCACGCTGATCGCCGGCGACGAGCAGCACTTCGCGGCCGTCGCGGAGTGCCTTGAGCAGTCCATCGCCGACCTGTCCGACCGCCTGGACGACCTGCGCAGGGCACCCGGTGGCGTAGGCCGGCAGGCGATGGAGCGGGACCTCGAGATCCACCGGCTGACCGCCCGCCTGCGCGCGCTGCGCCGATTCGGCCTGGACCTGTGCCTCGGGCACATGGTCGGCGCGGACGACTCCGAGCCCGTGTACGTCGGACGACTGGGCCTCAAGGACAGCACCGGCCGCCGGCTGCTGCTCGACTGGCGCTCCCCGGCGGCCGAGCCGTTCTTCGGAGCCACCCACGGCAACCCGATGGGCCTGGCGAGCCGCCGCAGGTACCGCTGGACCCGCGGCCGGATCAGCGACTACTGGGACGAGGTGTTCACCTCGGACGGGTTCGCCGGGCACGCCGCGCTCGACGACCAGTCCGCCTTCATCGCCAGCCTGGGCGGCAACCGCTCCCCGCGGATGCGCGACGTGCTCGGCACCATCCAGGCCGACCAGGACGCCATCATCCGCGCGGGATCCCGCGGCGCCCTCGTCGTCGACGGCGGCCCGGGCACGGGCAAGACCGTCGTCGCCCTGCACCGCTCCGCCTACCTCCTCTACTCCGACCCGCGCCTCGGCCACCGCCGCGGCGGCGTGCTGTTCGTCGGCCCGCACCAGCCCTACCTCGCCTACGTCGCCGACGTCCTCCCCAGCCTCGGCGAGGAGGGCGTGCAGACCTGCACCCTGCGGGACCTCGTCGCCGAAGGAGCCGCGGCGGCGACCGAGACCGACCCGGAGGTGGCCCGCCTGAAGTCCTCCGCCGACATGGTGAAGGCCATCGAGAAGGCCGTCGGCTTCTACGAGGAGCCGCCCACCGAGGCGATGACGATCACCACCCCCTGGTCCGACATCCGGCTCACCGCCAAGGACTGGGCCGTGGCCTTCGCGGCGGCGGAACCGGGCACCCCGCACAACGAAGCCCGCGAGCAGGTCCTGGAGGAGCTGCTCACGATCCTGATGGACAAGCACGACGACACCCACGACGGCGGTGACGACGAGGAGGTCTCACCCGACCAGCTCCGCAGGTCCCTGCTGCGCAACAGGGAGCTGCTCGGCGCCCTCAACCGGGCATGGCCGATGCTCGAAGCGGCCGACCTGGTCGGAGACCTGTGGTCGGTCCCCGCCTACCTGCGGATGTGCGCCCCCTGGCTCGGCCCCGACGAGGTGCGGGCACTCCAGCGCAAGGACGCCCCCCACGCCTGGACGGTCTCCGACCTGCCGATCCTGGACGCCGCACGGCAGCGACTCGGCGACCCGCAGACGGCACAGCGGAAGCGCCGGCACAAGGCCGCCGTCGCCGCCGAGCGCGCACGCATGGCCGACGTCATCGACAACGTCATCGCCTCCGACGACGACGGCGAGGGCGCGGTGACGATGCTGCACGGACAGGACCTGCGGGACAGCCTGATCGACGAGACCGCCCTGCCCGGCACCGACCTGGACCGGCTCGCCGGCCCGTTCGCGCACATCGTCGTGGACGAGGCCCAGGAACTGACCGACGCCGAGTGGCAGATGCTGCTGCTCCGCTGCCCGTCCCGCAGCTTCACCATCGTCGGTGACCGCGCCCAGGCCCGGCACGGGTTCACCGAGACGTGGCAGGAGCGGCTGGGGCGGATCGGGTTCGACCGGATCGACCTGGCCTCGCTGACCATCAACTACCGGACGCCGGAAGAGATCATGACGGAAGCCGAACCGGTCATCCGCGCCGCGCTCCCGGACGCCAACGTGCCGACCTCCATCCGCAGCGGCGACATCCCCGTCACCTACGGATCCACCGCCGACCTGGACTCGGTCCTGGACACCTGGCTCACCGCCCACGACGAGGGCATCGCTTGCGTCATCGGCGACCCCACCTTCCGATCGACGCCTCGCGTCCGCTCGCTGACGCCGGAGCTGTCGAAGGGCCTGGAGTTCGACCTGGTCGTCCTCGTCGACCCGAAGGCGTTCGGCGACGGCATCGAGGGAGCGGTCGACCGCTACGTCGCGATGACGCGAGCGACGAAGCAGCTCGTCATCCTCGAAACGGCCTAGGACCTGCCCGACGGCCGGGGCCTGTCCGGCGGGTTGGTCACCCGAGACGCCGGACGGCCCCGAGCCACCCGAAGCCCACTCCCCAGTGCTGCCGACGCGGTTCGTGTCGTGTGCCAGGCCGTAGGCTCCTGATCATGGGAGTGGACATTACAGCTGTCATCGTGGACTGGGCCGAACTGGAGAAGATCCCCGTCCTCGAGCGCGAGCGCGCGCTCATCGAGGCGGCGGAGCCGGACGACTACGACGGAGCGCTCGAGGACGGCTGGGCCTGGCTTCCACCTGGCCACGGATCGTTCCCTTCCTGGTGCGCACGGTACGAGTTCGGCGGCACCGTGGGATCGTTCAAGCCGCACTTCCGGGCGGGCGAACGATGGGAGGCCATGCGCGAGCACGTCCCGGACGACCTGCGCACCACGCTGGACACCTTCCTCGCCGGCCTGATCTGGCTCCCACCCGGCTCGGACGATGATCTGCGGGACGAGAACGGCGCCGAACCCTGGTACGGCGCCATGTGGGCCTACTGCCCGCCTCCGGACATACCTGCCCTGGCCCACGCGTGGAATGCGGTCAGCCCTCGCCTCGAAGCGCTGCGCGCCCCCTTCGACGCCCACGCGGCGGCGCCCGGGCAATGGGTCGGCACGTTCGAGGAATTCACCATGCTGCTCCACGGATGGGCCGAGGTCGTCGAAGAAGCCCGCCGTCGCGGATGGGGGCTGGTGGGGCTGCCGATCTGAACGGCCCGGCCCGTAGAGCACTGGCTACGAGGTATCGGTCAGATCAAGGCGGGCGCCAGTTGCCCGACGACATCACGTACCGGAGGCGAGCTCGGCCAGGTGGTGCAGCGAGTTGGTGAGGTGCTCAGGCCCGAACGGCGGGAAGTGGAGGTACTCCCGGATGGACTGCGGCACCGCCGACCAGTCGTAGGTGAGCGTGACCTCCGTCTCGGACGGGCCGCGCGGCGTGAGGTCGTAGCGCCAGAACCAGCCGCCGAACTCCAGGTGGCCGTCGTCCTTCTCCTGCCCCGTCAGCCAGCCGATGGCCCGCGGCGGGTCGAGCACGTGCACCTTGTTGGCCACCCGGTAGTCACCGTCAGGATGGTCGGGGTGGTACATGTCCATCCGAAAGACCTGGCCCACCTCGGTCAGCGGCGCCCGGTCGACGGCTTCCTGGACCCAGCCGGTGCCGTCGATCGCGGAATGGGTCGTCGGGTCCGCCAGCACCGCGAACACCCTCGCGGCGGGCACGGCGACGATCAGGGCGGCGCTCACGTTCTCCTGGTCCACGGTGTGCACAATCCTTTTTCCCTCTCGAGCGTGGTCAGAGCGGCTGGAGCCGGGCGTGCAGGAGGCAGAACTCGTTGCCTTCCGGGTCGGCCAGGACGCGCCAGCTCTCGTTGCCGGTCTGGCCGACGTCGGCGGGTCTGGCGCCGAGAGCGAGAGGCGCTCCAACTCGGCGTCCTGGTCGCGGTCGGTGGCGTTGATGTCGATGTGGAGTCGGAGCTTCCCGGTCCGTGGGTCGCCACTGGGGCTGAAGACGAGGGTGGGCTGCGGCCCGCCGAAGCCGGCGTCGGGCGGCCCGATCTCGATGCTTCCGTCGTCCTCCCGCCCGAGTTCGACGTAGCCGAGGACCTCGCTCCAGAACGCGGCCAGCCGGTCGGGGTCGGCGGCGTCGATGACCAGCTCACTGATGCGGCATGCCATGCCCGCAGTGTAGGGAGACATACGGAGACAACGACGCGAACACAGGAACGTCAGAGCCTGACAGCCTGAATCGTTTTCGAGGCGACGCCGTACAGGACACCCGAGACGACATACGAGCTGCCGGCGAGGGAACTGCCGGTATTCAGGCGCCACGTCGGTTCGCCGGTACGAGCGCTGTAGGCCCACCAGGCCGAGCCATGGGCGACGATCACATCGTCACCGGCCACCTGAGGAGCCGACCAGCACGTCTCCAAGCGATCGACGCGCCACAGCTTCTTACCGCTGTCCGCGGACAGCGCGAGTACGTACCCGCGCTCGCCGCCCATGCCGAACAGGTCGGCAAATCCCTCATGCCCGAGCCCCTCGCCGGACGTGAGGAAGACGCGCCCGTCGTGCTGGACGGGGACCGGGCGGCAGACGTCCTTGGTGACGGTTCGCCGCCAGCGCTGTTCACCGTTCGCGGCGTCGTAGGCGGCGAGGTCACCACGGACCGTACATACGTACACCGTGCTGCCGTCCTCCGCCGCGGTGATCACCCCGTCCATGGCGTCGGCCCGCCACCGGCGTTCACCCGCCGCGGTGCCGTACGCGCACAGTCGGTGCCGCTCGTCGAGCAGGTAGACGGTCTCACCGTTCGGCGCGAGAGCGATGGCGTCCCTTTCGCCGAAGGCCGGCGCCTTCCAGCGTGCCGCACCGGTGAGCGGATCCAAGGCCCCGACCGGACGGGTGTCGGCCCTCCCATCGGCCTTCTCCCCGGCGAGCTCGCCGACGCGGGCGAGCAGGAGCCGCCGCCGTGGCAGGGCTTGGACGATTCCGGAGGACGGAGCGCGCCAGCGCTCCCGCCCCGTCGCGGCGTCCAGACCGCACAGGACGCCAGGCGCCACAGGCCCGTCGTCGTCGGTGTTGCGCTGCAGGTGGACGCAGACGGTGGAGCCGAGTATCACCGGCGTCCACGGAGATCCCATGCCGACCGGCCCGGCGGACCACAGCTGCTGACCGTCCTCCGCCCGGTGCGCCCGGACCATGCCGTTGTCGGCGACCTGATACACGGTGCCGTCCGCGACGGCGATGGGGCCGCCCTCGCGGTACTCCTTGCCCACCTGCACACTCCAGCGGCCGCGCCCACTGGCGGCATCCACCGCGAGCAGTCGTGGAGGGTACTCCGTGGCGGCGAAGAGAGTGCGGTCGTCGTGAACCACGTCCCAACGCAGGTCTTCCCGCGCCTCGAAGGTCCACAGCGGTGTGCGCGGCGGCGGGGCGGGGACGTCCTGGTCCCGCAGGAGCTCCCACCCCGCGTATCCGCCGGCACCGAGGACGCCGACGGTCGCGGTGAGCAGGAAGGCCCGCCGGGACGGGCGACGTACGTTCGAATTCGATGACACGTCCGTAACCTAACGCGCCGGCAGGCCGCCCAGCCGGTCATGCTCCCGCCTCACGAAGCAGGGGTGGTGAGGGTGTGACTTATCCCACGTGGCGTATGGGAACTCGTTGCGTGTATAGGGGCAGTCACTCGTAGCCGCTGGTCAGCGGGCCCGACTGGTCAAATGTGCATGGTTCGTAAATACGTTCAGCGATCGATCGTGATCACTGTGTGATTTTTTGCCGGTCGCTTTGAGTGAGCGGGCGTCCTTCTCGACATCGTGGACATCGGAGCGAACAAGCTCTGGGCAACGCCCTGTTGGGTCGAGCCGGATCTTTGACGAGCGACAGGATCACGATGAGCACTGACCGGAGGCCCGCGTGAACGACGATCACCTACTGGACTCGTACGGGGGACCGTCCTTCGCCGGGGAGCCGCAGCCGCAGCCGCTGCACGAGCCGGTGCCGCTGCCGCTGGACTTCGAGGCGTACTACCTGGGCCATCAGGAGTTCTTCCACTCCTTCGCCGAGCTCCACCTCGGCAACCGGCGCGAGGCCGAGGAGACCGTCCATCAGGTGTTCCTGGAGATCCTCGCCGGCTGGGAGGACCTGCTGCAGGACACCGACCTGGACCAGCGCGCCCTGGCGGTCCTGAGCCGTCACGTGCGGGAACGGCTGGAACGGGAGGAGAGGCCGCCGGCGTTCGTGATCTCCGGACCGATAGCCCAGACCCTGCGGGCGATCCGCAGCGAGATGGAGATCGCCCAGGGGAACTCGGGCCTGTACGAGGCGATCCTGGAGCTGCCCACCCGTCAGTTCACGGTGATCGTGCTCAAGCACCTGCTGGGCTACCCGACCGCCCGCATCGCGCGGTTCATGGGCCTGGACCCACGCACCGTCGACTATCACGGCCGCAAGGCCAAGGAACGGCTGCGGATCCGGCTGGGGCTGCCCGCCGACACCCCCAGGAAGGGACAAGGGCAGTGATCTCGACGATCGACAAACTCCTGGCCAACGCCGCCGTGCCGGTCTCGCCCGGGCGCGGCTTCGATGTCGGCGCCGCACTGCGACGCCTGGCCGCGGACGCCGCCCGGGCCACCCCCGACCCCGCCCCCGACATAGTGCGTGCTGCCCAGGCGGGGCAGCGCCTGGGCGTCGTGGCCCGGTGGATCCTCAACCAGCCCGATGCCGCGCACCACGTCGACAGCCTCGTCCAGGACGGGCCCGACACCCCCGTGGAGGAGGACAGCCTCGACGTCGAAGGGGCCGTCGTCTTCGCCTGCCTGCTGTATCTGACGGGCCACCCGGAGTCGGCCCAGTTCTGGTGGCAGCTGGCCGCCGGAGCCGGCCACCGGGCCGCCGGATACTGCCTCCACCTGCACCACCTCTCCCTGGGCGAAGCCCGCGAAGCCGCCCACTGGCGGCACCAGGTGATGCACGCCCCCGCCCGCACGGACGCCCCGCTGGACGAGGACTTCATCGAATCCATCGAGGCCGTCGCCCGCTACGTCCACACCCACGGCTCCGAGGCCGCCGCCCCCACCGGGACTCTGGAGATGGAGGTCGACCGGCTCGCCGACCACGGCACCGGCAACTGCATCATCGTCCGCCGGCCCGACCGGCGCCTCGCCAAACAACTGCGGGACTTCAACCGCCACTGACCCGGACAGCGGCAGGAGCCCTCTCCCCACGACCCTTCGACCCTTGGTCCCCAAGCCGACAGGTCGCCCAGGGGCTCCTCGCTCGACACCCCCCTCCCGGACAACGAAGGGCACCACCATGCGCCTCATCCGCCTGCGCCGCCTCGCGCGGCGGCTCCACCGCGGCCCCCGCCGTGTCGCCCGCTGGACCGCCGCACGCCGGCGAGCCGCCCTCGGCCTGGTGCTGCGCGGCATCTGCTACGGCACGGGCACCGGCTTCATGAGCCTGCTCGTCTACTGGCTCCAGCACCAGCCATGACGCCCGGCCGAACGGCGGGCCCCGGGGGAGGCCTACCGCCGTGCGGCAGCCTGGCGCAGATGGCGGCTCACATCGCCGACCAGTGTGGCGTCAGCCAGGAGAACGCCGAGTCCCGCGAAATCGCCGTCGTCCCCGAGCTCGGCGTAACGTGCGATCAGGTTCGCGATGGCTCGGTGGCTCGACGTCGGATCGGCGGGCATCCGGGCGGATGTGGACATGGTCGCTCCGCGAGACGGGCGGTCTTCAGCCTACTGGCCGCTGCGACAACGTTCGACAGCCGACCGGATTCGAGGGGCGGCGGCGCGGCCGCCGGAGGCGGGGCGCCCCCCCCCCGGCGTCCGCTCAGCGGGTGGCGAGGAGCTCGAGCGTGTCGATCACGCGGTTCGAGAAGCCCCACTCGTTGTCGTACCACGCGACCACCTTGACGTGGCGGCCGTCGACGCGGGTGAGGGCCGAGTCGAAGATCGACGAGGCGGGGTTGCCCGTGATGTCGGACGACACGAGCGGGTCGTCGGAGTACTCGAGGACGCCGGCGAGCGGTCCCTCCGCCGCGGCGCGGTACGCCGCCAGCACGTCGTCGCGTGTCACGTCGCGGGCGACGGTCGTGTTGAGTTCGACGATCGAACCCACCGGCACCGGTACGCGGATCGAGTCACCCGACAGCTTGCCGTCGAGGTTCGGCAGCACCAGGCCGATCGCCTTGGCGGCGCCCGTCGTGGTCGGCACGATGTTGACGCCGGCGGCCCGGGCGCGCCGGGCGTCGCGGTGCGGACCGTCCTGCAGGTTCTGCTCCTGCGTGTAGGCGTGCACCGTCGTCATGAACCCGTGCTCGATACCGGCGAGTTCGTCGAGCACCGCTGCCAGAGGCGCGAGCGCGTTGGTGGTGCACGAGGCGTTCGAGACGATCGTGTGCACGGCCGGGTCGTAGGCGTCGGTGTTGACCCCGAACGCCAGCGTCACGTCGGCGCCGTCCGACGGTGCGCTGACGAGCACCTTCTTCGCGCCCGCGTCGAGGTGGGCCCGGGCGGCCTCGGCCGAGGTGAAGCGGCCGGTGGCCTCCAGGACGATGTCGACGCCGAGTTCGGCCCACGGCAGCTGCGCCGGCTCGCGCTCGGCCAGCACCGTGATCCGACGGCCGTCGACGACGAGGACGTTCCCGTCGACGGTCACCGGACGCCCGAGCCGGCCGGCGGTGCTGTCGAAGGCGAGCAGCCGGGCGAGCGTGGCGGGCTCCGTCAGGTCGTTGACGGCGACGATCTCGAGGGAGCTGTCGCGTTCGAGCAGTGCGCGCAGCACATTGCGTCCGATGCGGCCGAATCCGTTGATGGCGATGCGAGTCATAAGTGTGTCCCTTCCCTTCCACACCAGGCTCGCCCGCGGCCGGCGTCCCGGACAGTGGCGAGATCGCCACAGTTCAAAAGGATCCCGCCATGGGGGCGCCGGGCGGGTTACTCGCCCCGGGCGAAGGTGCGCCGGTACTCGCTCGGTGTGGTGCCGAGGATGCGCTGGAAGTGCAGGCGCAGGTTCGCGCCGGTGCCCAGCCCGGTGTCGGCGGCGATCTGTTCGACGCCGCGCTGCGAGCGCTCGAGCAGTTCGCGTGCCAGGTCGATGCGGGCGCGCATCACCCACTGCATCGGCGTGTAGCCGGTCTCCTCGACGAAGCGCCGGGAGAACGTGCGCGCCGAGACCCCCGCCTGCCGCGCCAGTATGTCGAGGGTGAGGGGCTCGCCGAGCCGGTGCAGTGCCCACTCGCGGGTCTCGGCGAACCGCTCGCCGAGCGGCTCGGGGACGCCGCGCGGCACGTACTGGGCCTGGCCGCCGCTGCGGTAGGGGGCCGCGACCAGGCGGCGGGCCGCGTGGTTGGACGCGGCCACTCCGAGGTCGCCGCGCAGGATGTGCAGGCACAGGTCGATGCCGGAGGCGGCACCGGCCGAGGTGAGCACGCTGCCCTCGTCGACGAACAACACGTTCTCGTCCACCCGGACGAGCGGATGCCTGGCCACGAGTGCCCGCGTGTAGTGCCAGTGCGTCGTGGCGCGCCTGCCGTCGAGCAGACCCGTGGCGGCGAGCGCGAAGGCACCCGTCGAGATGGCGGCGAGTCGCGCGCCCCGCTCATGGGCGGCGATCAGCGCGTCGACGACGGCCCGCGGCGGATCGTCGCGGTCCGGGAACCGGTAGCCGGGGACGAAGACGATGTCGGCCCACGCGAGCGCTTCGAGGCCGTGGGCGACGTGATACGCGAGGCCGTCGCCGCCGGTGACAAGACCGGGTGTCGCGCCGCACACCCGCACCTCGTACGGCATGCTCGCGCGGGTCGTGAACACCTGTGCGGGAATTCCGACGTCGAGCGGCTTCGCACCCTCGAGCACAAGGACGGCGACGCGATGGAGGCGGGGTGCGGGCACAGGAAGAGGTTACGTGGGGAGTGACGTCGATACGCCCACCGCGCGGACCGGGCGGACGGTGCACCGATACTGGACGGATGACCACGCCCGACGTCTCCCCGCCGCTGTCGCTGCCGCTGCCTCCGCCCTCCGGCCCCGTCCGTTTCCGGGACCCGATGGTCAAGAAGGACGAGCTCGTCGGGACGGTGCTCGTGCGGTGTCCGCGGTGTGCGGGGGCCGCGCACGTCGTGCCGGCGCCCGCGGCCCCCGACGCGGTCTCCACGCTCTACCGTCGGCGGAACCTCGTCTGCCGAGGCTGCGGACTGTCACGGCAGCACCCCGGAACGCCGATCGTGTTCCGCGGCGGTCCCGGGGAGGTGACCGACCCCTACTTCCAGGTCCCGCTGTGGCTGCGGACCGAGACGCGGCACGGCCCGGTCTGGGCCTACAACCCGGAGCACCTGGAGATGCTGCGGCAGTTCGTCCAGGCGTCGCTGCGGGAGCGGGAGCCCTGGTACGAGCGGGGGCGGAAGATGTCGTTCATCGCCCGGCTGCCCGCATGGATCAAGAGCGCGAAGAACCGGGACGAGGTCCTCCGCGCCATCGACCGCCTGCGCACCTCCCTGCCGGCCTGACCTACCGGGTGACGTACCGGGGCTGCCCGCGGTCGACCGGTGCGCGACCGGTATGTGACCACTACGTAGCCTCAGGCGTGGGCTCCGGCGCCGGCTTCTCCACTTTCTCCGTCTTCTTCGCCTTCTTCGCGGGACATGCCATCCACCGTGTCTGGTAGTCCATGCGCGGCTTCTTGTCCGCCCTCAGGATCGGAGTATGGGTCGTCAGGTCGATCTTCTTCACGGTCCTGGCACGGCCGCCGGCCTCGCCCTCCCAGTAGCTCATCTCCAGGTAGCCGGAGCTCTTCCGAAGCCATGGAGCGGACTGGAGATACACCTTCTTCCCCTCGGGAATGCTGACGATGCTCTTCTTCTCCTGAGTCCTGGTGTCGCTCCACTCCGTGGTCTCACCATGCCGCCGTGTGTGTTCCTCGCCTTCCAGACGGGCCACGGTGACGTCGTCGCCGAGGAGGCTGATGTCCAGCACGTCCGCGATGGCCGCCGAGATCAGGCCCGAGACATTCCTTTCGATCGACCGCTCCCGCTTCTTGAGCCTCTCCCTCTCCCGCGAGATCGCCCTCGACCTGGCCACGGACTCGTTGACCAGCAGTTCGACACTCCACGCGGGGCCGTCGCAGGCGCCGTAGGTGTCCGACACGGCTCTCTGGCCGAGGTCCACGTACCGGGCCCTGTGCGTGATGACGAAACGGCATGTCGCGTACCTGGCGGATCCCAGGCGGCGGTTCTCGGACCGCGCCCATTCCCTGTTGTTCCGCAGGAGGCCCTGGTCGTAGCCGTCCTCCTTTCCCAGGCAGTCGGAGATCCTGCGGTGGTCGGGGGACGCGGGGGCGGCCGGAGTGGTGAGCAGGCCCAGCAGGCCGACCGAGGTGATACCGGCGACAACGACATTCCACCGGATCCGAGGACACGCACAACGCACGGTGAACCCTATTCGTCGAGAGGAATACAGAGGAATACAGAGGAATCCCTGGCCGATCTGGAAAACGATCGGTTTCGTCCCCGGCCACGGCGGCTCACTCTCCCAGCCGGTGGCACGACGAGCGGAAGGCGATCGCCGCGGGGCCCGGGCGGGCAACACGTCACGCCCGAGGCACGATCCTGGCCTCACACTCCACACCCGTATGGGATTATCTGCCGTATTACGGATGTATCTCCTGGTGAAAGGGTGCACCATGAAGTTCGCGGTCATCGGCGGCACCGGCCTGATCGGGTCCCAGGTCGTCAGAAACCTGAACGCCGCCGGGCACGAGGCGGTACCGCACTCGCAGTCCACCGGAGTCGACGTCATCACCGGCCAGGGACTGGACGAGGCGGTGGCGGGAGTCGACGTCGTGGTCAACCTGACGAATTCGCCGACCTTCGACGACGCCTCACGGGCCTTCTTCCAGACCTCGATGGACAACCTTCTGGCCGCGGCCGGCAAAGGCGGCGTCGGCCATTTCGTCATCCTCTCGATCGTCGGCGTGGACCAGGTGCCGGAGCTGGATTACTACCGGGCCAAGGCGCTTCAGGAGGAGATCCTCGCGGCCGGGCCGATCCCCTACTCGATCGTCCGGGCGACGCAGTTCATGGAGTTCATGGGCAGCGTCATGTCCTGGACCGCCGATGACCAGACTGTCCGGTTGCCCGCTACCCCGATCCAGCCGATCGCCTCCAAGGACGTGGCCGACGCGGTGGCCGAGGTCGCCGCGGGCACCCCGCTGAACGGCATTCGCAATATCGCCGGCCCCGAGATCTTCCCCCTGGACGAGCTGGGCCGGATCACCCTGTCCCGCAAGGGTGACAACCGTACCGTCGTCACCGACCGCACCGCCGGCATGTTCGCCGTCGTCAAGGGTGACGTCCTCACCGACAAGGACGCCCACCTCGCCCCCACCCACTACGCCGACTGGCTCTCCTGAACCGCTGGGACGGAGCCACCACCTGCCTGGTGGTGGCACCACCAGTACAACCGCCCTCCTGGTTGTCCGGGCGCGCGGACCGCAAGGTGGATCTCGTCGCCGGCCATCCCGGCGGCGACCAGCCATCCCCCCCCGCCGTACAGGAGTCCCCCCATGAACTACGCCACCCTCGCCGGACGTACCGCGGTCGTCACCGGAGCCGCCAGCGGCATGGGTGAGGCCACCGCTCGCCTGCTGGCCGCCAACGGCGCCCGTGTCGTGCTGCTGTCCCGCCGCCGCGACCGGCTCGAGGAGCTGGCCACGAAGATCGTCGCCGATGGAGGCCAGGCCCTGGTCGTCCCCGTGGACGTCACCGACCAGGCCTCCGTCGACGCGGCGGTCGCCGCGGTCCACGAGGCGTACGGCCCCGCCGACCTCGTCGTCAACAACGCCGGCGTCATGCTGCCGAACCCGATCGACAACGGCCGCGTCGACGAGTGGACCCGGATGATCGACACCAACATCACCGGCGCCCTGCGCGTCATCCGCGCCTTCACCGCCGACCTCGTCGCCGCGGCCGCGGACGGCCGTTCCGCCGACCTGGTCAACGTCTCGTCGATCGCCGCCCACCTGACGTTCCCCAACTACGCGGTCTACAGCGCCACCAAGGCGGCACTCACACACCTGTCGGCGATGCTGCGCACCGAGCTCGGCCCGCGGGACGTCCGCATCACCAACATCGAGCCGGGCATGACCGACACGGAGCTTGGCGGGCACATGGACAACGCGGCACTCGCCGAGGAGCTGCGAGGACTGCAGGAGGCGGTCGGCTCGCTGTCGTCCGACGAGATCGCCGACGTCATCGGCTTCGTCACCAGCCGCCCCCGGCACGTGAACCTGCGCCAGGTGATGGTCCTGCCGACCCGCCAGGCGTGACGCCCCGCGGCGGAGCGGGTCAGCTCTTGCGGAGGGTCGTGCACTTCCTGGCGTAACCCTTGGTCGCGCAGACCTCGAACTTCACGGATTTCACGAACTTCGTGGCGATCGACTCCGGTCGGGCGTAGGCGGTTTCACCGTTGTCGTCACCGATCGCGAGGGTCCTCTCCGTCCGGGGGTTCCCCGCGATGTAGTCCTTGTAGATGACATGCAGAACCGGGCGCCAGCCGTCCTTCCCTTTCATATCGCTGACGAGGGGCTGGTGCATCGTCAGCTCGTAGATCCCGTCTCCGCGATAGGCGGAGGTCACGTTGCCGGTGCCGCCGCGGGCGTAGGCGTTTCCTCCGCTGTACGAGGCGGCGGAGGCCGGTGTCGCGGTCATGAAGGTGACGGTGGCCAGCAGCGGCACGGTGACCGCCAGTGCGCGTGAAGTCTTCACAGGCCTGCCTTTCGCGAGTCCCTCTGGACGAACCTGAGTAGCTCGCAGCCTGTGGCGTGGCTCGCCCTGGGGGCAACGGCCCGAGCCGTCCGGGACGGGGCGTCGGCTGTCCGGCCTGGTCGGACCGCTGTCCGGCGCCGGTCCGGACAGAAAGGTTGCCCGATGGCATGCCCGCGGCAACCATGTGGGGATGGGGAGCCAGGGGGAGCCGGACCCGAACGCAGCGCGCGATGCCGCCGAGTTCGTGGCGCGGCTGAGGCAGTTGAAGGAAGCGGCAGGCCTGACCTTCCGGCAGCTGGAGGCGCGTGCTGCCGAGTGCGGTGACGTTCTGCCGCGCAGTACGCTCGCCGATGTGCTGCGGCAGGACGCCCTGCCACGAGCGGAGCTGCTGGCGGCGTTCGTCCGCGCGTGCGGGCAGGAGGAACACGTACAGGAGTGGCTGGCGGCACGGGAGCGGATCGCCTCACGGCAACAGGACCCGCCTCCACCACGAGAGCCGTCGCGCCGCATCGGCCGGTACGGGCGGGCGCTGGGCGTCCTGCTGATGCTGCTGGGTTTGGTCGGCGGCGGCACGTACCTCACGGCAGGGAGGACGGGCGGCGGCCACGGCACGGCGGTAGACGCAACGAGCTCCAGTGGGCCGCCCGCTCTCGCACCCGGTACGTACCGCATCCGTTCGGCCGTCTCCTCGCTGTGCCTGTCCGAGCGCGACGGCCAGGGCACGGGGAACGTCTACCAGGCGGACTGCCGCAGCAGCATCCCCACGTACGCGCTGGAAGAGACGGACGGCGGGACGTACCGGATCCGCAGCCTGCACCCGGTCTTCGGGTACGGGTGCCTGGGCGTGGGGAACGGCAGTTCCAAGGGCGGCGCGCAGATGATGGACGACTACTGCGGTCACCGCGGCACGGCGGAGAACTTCCGATTACGGCGGGAGGGCACGCCGGCGGGCGGGTACCGCGTCATGCCGCTGCACACGGGGGCATGCCTGTCGGTGCCCGGCGGCTCGAAGCAGCAGTGGTCGCCAGTGCTGCAACTGCCCTGTGCCACCGGGGGCGCGGGGCAGGTCTTCCACTTCGACCCGGTCGCCTCCCCGCGCCCGATTCCCACGATCAGCAGCAACTAGCGGCGACTAGCAGTAACTAGTGGACGGTCGGCGCTGCCGGTTCACGGATGAAGGGCTGGTCCGCTTCGGCGACGCGGTGGGCGGGTGCCGCGGCCCGCAGGATGACATCGAGGGCCCGATCGGGGTCGGCGGTGTAGAGGCCACTGGCCCAGGCGGCGTTGGCCTCGATCACCGCCCATGCTCCGCCGGTCGTTCCGACGTCGACGACGATGGCGCTGGGGAGGGTGTGCCCGTACGCCGACAGGAGGTCGTTGCCGAAGGCTTCCGCGTCGGCGCTGAGCGGGCCGGGGGACAGGTGGCCGGCCTCGGCGTAGCGGCTGCCGGTGTGCACGGCGCCGTCGAGGATGTGAAGGCGGTATTCGGCGGTGAACTCCACCACGTCACTGACGAGTACCGGTGTCCGCGAGTCCACTGCGTCGGGCCCGGGAAGCCGGGAGCCGTCGGCGTAGACCATGGCGCGTATGTTCTTGTCATTGGGGGACTTGACGAAGACCGGGCGGCGCAGGGCGTAGGCCCGGGCGATCGGCATGGCGCGGATGTCGCGACGGGTGTACGCGCGCGGCAGGTCGGCCAGCCAGGAGGCGGGCGCCTCCAGCGCCGCGATGCCGAGTGCCGGGGCAACGGCGTCCACGAAGGAGGGCCCGGCGTGGACATGATCGGCGCGCAGGCCGTCGGGCACGGCGAAGGTGGGCAGCTGCACGGTGTGCAATCCACGCTGCCGGGCGGCCTCGCGGACGGATTCGGCGGAGGCCGTGAGGCGGGGTGGGAAGAGGAGTGTTGCCATAAGCGTCGATCATGAGGGACGCCACCATGACCTGCCCACTGTTTAACGCGCCAGCCGTACGCCGAGACGCACGCGCCGACGCCCGGTGGCGCCGCGCAGCACCCGGGTCCGGTACTCGCGACACCTCACCGCCCGATGTTTCCGGAATGCCCGGAGCGGAAATCAGTACGCACCGCCACGGAAATACACGCTGCGGTGCTCCCGCGGGAGGTCGCCGCGCTCGTGTGCCGCGTCGGACCGGTTTTCCGGGGCCGACTGCCCGGCCAGGGTGTGGAGCCTCTCCAGGCCGGCCAAGACCTTGTCGCGGTTCTCGGCCCGTTTCATCCACACCGGCAGCCGCGCGAACATCGCCATCGTCGGACGGGCCAGGCCGCGCTCGCGCAGCCGGGCACCGGTGTAGGCGGCCAGTTCGCTCAGGTGCGCCTCGTTGTACGCCCACAGGACGTTTCCCGCGCACCGGGTCTGCAGCCACAGCGGCCGCCGGAAGAACGGATCCTCTGTCCCACCCATCACCGCGCCGACCAGCCCGGTGCCCCGCATTCCGGGCTCCCAGTCGTCCGTGGCACCACACCCCGAACAGGACAGGCGGCGCGGCTGGAACAACAGCTCGCTGAAGTACTTGTACGCGGGCAGCCCCGGCCTGGGCACGACGAGACAACGGCCGTCGCACCGCGGGCAGACCACCAGGATGCGGTCGGCGAACTGCACCAGCCACTTCCCCGGATCGTGATGGCGGGCCGGGCCGTCCGGATCAGCGTTCATGACGGACACCCTCGCAGGTGAACGCGGGTCCGCGCGACCACGTTTCCGCGTGGGACATACGGTGTCGACATGTCGGCAGACCCGTGGTTCGTGAGCGATGACCCAGAGACCGAGTCCGAGCTCGACCGGACCGAGCGTGTCTTCGTGACGGCGCTACGCGAACGCGCCGAGGCATGGAAGGTCCAACCAGCTGTCAGCTGGGTGGGACGGCCCGAGGACGACTCGTCGCTCGTGGTCTGCGTGGGCCTTGGCGACGGGCCGAACGGATGGCCTCCGATCATCGGCCTGCACCTCACAGGCTCCACGGTCCGCGGAGACCACCTCAACGAGCACTTCTACTACCTGCCGCAGCCGCGAACCAGGCTGGCACTGGACGCCACCGGCACCCCCCGGACGCTTGCGGCGCTCTCGGCCGACTGGTTCGAGGGCATCCTCCGCATGCCCGTGGTGCGGCACGAGTGGCATCACGACGGCCGGCTCTACGCGTACAGGTTTCTCTTCGCGGACGACGGCGACGGCCGGTGCGACACATACCGCGACAGCCACGCCCCGCCAGGACAGCGCGAGCACTTGCAGGCCATCGGGGCGGAGGACGCCGGGCGCTGGATCCGGTCGGGAGCACTTGGCCGCCCCGATCGCGTTGCTGTCCTACGGGGCACGCCGGACTGACCTCCTCCTGGTCAGGGCCCGAGAACGGTGGGCGCCGTCGTGCTCCGACGAGGGGCGGACGGCGGCGGGATACGGTCCAGGAGTTCCCGGGCGGCCCGGGTCAGGCGCGCGGTGATCCCGTCCGGTGACAGCTGCCGCCCGCCACCCTCCCCATGCCCCATCACTGTGTCGATCAGGGGATTCAATTCCTCGCACCGCCCGTAGGCCTCCGCGACGTCCTCGAAAATGAGCGCGGCACCGTCCACGGGGTCGAGCCACCCGCCGACGATCTCGGAAGCCCACCAGCGGGCGAGCGCCAGCCGGCCCTCCCAGTAGTCCTCGGGTGGGTGGAACCCGAAACCGAGCTCGTCGATCACCTGGCCGAACAGCTCCGAGGCCTGATCGTGCTCGAAGCTCGTCAACGCGGCCAGGTGCAGCAGCGACGGTGCGTCGACGCCGGCGATCAGGGCGCGCAGAGCAGCCTCGATCAAAAGCGCGGGGTCGCCTCGCCGGCCGTCGACCCACCCATGGGCGATCTCATGCAGTTCCCGAGCTGCCTCGGCCCCTGCGGCGGGGGCTTCGCTGGTCGACATGACGGCATGCTGCCACGCACCGTCAGCGGCCGGAAAACGAGTATCGCGTCGGCAGAGCAGGGGCCGTCGGACGCTACCTACTCGGTAAGCCCGTGCTGGACGATCTGCCGTGCCAGCGAGCCGCGGGCATCGGCGAGTTCCGCGGTGATACGGAGTTCCCGGTCGGCGTCTGCCACCACCGCCGCCGGCACGGGAGCGCTGACCAGCAGGTGTTCGCGTCGCAGATGTGTCGGTGGGTGGGTCGCGTCGACGGCGTGTCCTCTCAGGACGCCGGCCCGACGCCGGCGCTCGTACTCGTGCTGAGGGATCGATTCCATGTGCGCGGACAGGCGCTCCCACAGCCCCTCCGCCCGGTCCTCGGGCCGTCCGGTCCCGCGCCGGCTCGCGCGGGCCGTATTGGCCTCGCGCTGCAGGGCGGTGACAGCCGAGTCGGAGACCAGGAGCCGGTCCATGAGCGCCACGGCCGCCTCGGTGGAACCGGCGCGAGCCGCCGCGGAGTCGGCGAGGTATTCGGCGCGCTGGGTGGCGCGCAGCGTCAGCTGGTCCAACAGCTTCAGTACGCCCTGGACCAGACAGCGAGGCACGAGATAGAGGAGGTTCACGGCCATCTCGGGAAGGGACGGCCGCGCGATCGGGGCGAGAACGTAGCGCCAGGTGATCAAGGAGCGGTACGCGGTACCCACGACGAGCCCATGGCGGGTGTCCCCGTTGCTGAAGTGGCCGAGCTCGTGGCCCAGCAGGGCGATGCGCTGCTGCGGAGTGAGGGCCTGCCACAGGGAGAGCCCCAACGTCAGCAGGCGGCGACCGCGCACGCCGTACGTCGTGACGCTCGCGTTGGCGTCGGTGTCGATCGCGACCGCGTCCACGCCGGTGGTGCCGACCACGCGGGCGACATCGTCGATCAGCGCGTACAGCTCGGGAGCGTCGGCACGACGCAGTAGCGGGCCTTGTACGGACAACCGCCTCAGCCGCGGCCTGAGCACCCACGCCAGCACCAGGAACAGCACTCCCATCACCATCCCCGTACCGCCCCAACCGGCCACCAGGCACCAGACCCCGGCCCCGAGCAGGACGACGGTCACACCATGCACGGCGAACGCGATCGCGTAGGCGAGGACCGCGGAGGCATCACGCCTCGGTCGTAACGTCCTGCCGGATGTCACCTCGGCCAGCAACTGCTCGCCGTAACGGCGGGCCAGTGTCCGCCGTGCCCTCTCCAGCCGCCCCTGCTCGTCCTCCGGTCGCCCCGGGTCCACATTCCAGTCGCAGCCGGCGCACCAGACGGTGAACCGGCTGTCCGCCCGGATCTCGGACCCGCACTGCGGACACGACCGAGTCGTCGATTGTGTGGTGTCAGCCACCGGCACACTCTCCCCATCCCACGGCCCCTCCCCAGAAGCCGCCTGATCATGACCACGCAAGGTGATCACGCCGGCACACTCCCGTAAAGCCCGTTTTCGGAACGGGTCGCCGAGGCCGACCAAACGGATCTCTGATGGCTGGCTTTCGCCGGTCTCACCTGGGCTCGACCGCGTGGCTGGGTCATTGCCCGCGGTTTTCCGGAGTGAGGAAGAAGAACCAGCCCGGGGTGACATGGTAGGAACCCTCGCAGGCGGCGATGTCCGCGCCGTTGTGCACCGCCGCGCGGTAGGCGATGCCGCCTCCGAGGTAGTCCATGCTGTCCGCTCCCACAAGAAGCACGAGTGCCACGGCCAGGTGAAGCATCGAACGCAGGGGACGGCGTGAGGGTGTTCTGATGGCTCGGACCGTTCCAGTGATGGACACGGCGGCGGCTGCGACGATGAACAGGATCGAAGTCAAGGAGAGCGCCGTCAGGGATCCTGGGGTTCGACACAGGACGTAGAACTGGGGCGACGGAACCGCGGCGGGCGCGCGCTCATAGAGGGCGAGCCAGACGGCTGCCAGACCTGATGCGGGGATGAAGAGCCACAACCGGTAGATCCTCGAGCGTCGTCCGGCTATTGGTTCACCCTGCATGTATCTTCCTCATCCGGCACCGGGGACCAGTCGGCGCCGCCCTTCTTCCATTGCTCGGCAGCCCTTCGATGGCGTCAGCTTACGACCGATCGGCGATCGCCTCGTCTCCTCGCAGCATTATCGGCTGCCGACTGCCGGTCGGTACGCAAGAGCTATGTCGACGATGTCCTCTGCCGAGGCGTCCCCGAGTTCGGCAGGAGGATGGAAGATCAGGTCGCTGACCCGCGGATGCGGCATGTTGGCTTCGAGGAGCCGCAGGTAGTAGTCGCTGTCCGGGGCGCCGGTCAGGAGTCTGCGGACGATCTCGACGAGTTCGTCGGTGGTGATGTCGGCGATCCGGGGCCGGGCCGGCCGGGCGGCCTCCCTCGCGAAGTCGGTCAGGCTCCGGCCGGCGTCGTACTCGGCGAAGTCGAGAGCCTCGTAGTCGTGACCTGTCCTCGTGTTGAAGGCCCTGATTTTTTCGTCCGCGCTCTTGGACCCGGTGAGCACCAGCTCAGCGATCCGTGAGATCTCACGGCCGAGCTCCTCCAGTCGCTGTCGGCTCACCGACGGGGCCATCAGTTCAGCTCTCAGATCCACGGCCCGCATTATGCCGCTGACCTCGGACACACCGGCAGGCGCTCTCGTACCAACGGTGTCGGTCACCCGTTTAGGCAGTGACTTGACGTCAGCCGACATGGAACGCCCGCTCAGCGTCACCTTCTTGACCGGTGACGCTCCTCGATGAGACAGTCAGTCGCAGCAGAAGCCGGTGCACACGAGCGCACGGAGTGAATCCCATGATCGACAGGCGTGGCTTCAGCAAGGCAGCAGGACTGAGCACGGGCGCGGCCGCCGTTTCACTGACGGGCCTGCCAGGCGTGCCGGGCCTGCGGACCGCGTCCGCGGCATCGACCGCGCACTCGGTCACCTCCGCGGCACACACCACTTTTCCGCAGATCAAGCAGGTCAAGGCCGGCCTGCTGAACGTCGGCTACGCCGAAGTCGGCCCCGCCCACGGCCCCGTGGTCATCTGCCTGCACGGCTGGCCGTACGACATCCACAGCTATGCCGACGTCGCCCCTCTGCTGGCCGAAGAGGGCTACCGGGTGATCGTCCCGTATCTGCGCGGCCACGGCACAACGCGTTTCCTGTCCGACCGGACGTTCCGCAACGCCCAGCAGTCGGCGATCGCCCTCGACGTCATCGCCCTGATGGACGCCCTGCGGATCGAGACGGCGGTCCTGGCCGGCTTCGACTGGGGCTCGCGCACCGCCGACATCGTCGCCGCACTCCGGCCCGAACGCTGCAAGGCCCTCGTATCGGTGAGCGGCTACCTCATCACCGACCGCCGGGCGAATCTGAAGCCTCTGGCGCCCCAAACCGAATACGCCTGGTGGTACCAGTACTACTTCTCCACCGAGCGGGGCCGGCTCGCCATGGAGGACACAACACTGCGCCACGACCTGACACGGCTCGTCTGGAAGACCGTGTCACCGACCTGGGACTTCGACGACGCCACGTTCGAGCGCACCGCGGCGGCATTCGACAACCCCGACTACGCGGCCATCGTCATCCACAACTACCGCTGGCGGCTGAGCCTCGCCGACGGCGAGCGCCGCTACGACGGACTCGAGAAGCGGCTCGCCGCGCGGCCGGTCATCGAGGTGCCCACCATCACCCTCGACCCCGAGCGCGATCCCTTTACGCCGCCGGGCGACGGAGCCTCGTACCGGGACAGGTTCACGGGCAGGTACGAGCACCGCACCCTGGAGGGAATCGGTCACAACCTGCCCCAGGAGGCGCCCACCGCCTTCGCCCAGGCCGTCGTCGACGTGGACCACTTCTGAGACCGAACGGAGTTCGACCATGGAATCCCGCAGCACCACCGACGGCACCGCGGCGGCACGACGAGCGCGGTTCGGCACGTTGCCCGAGCGCATCCGGTACGAGGACATGGTCGAGGAAAAGGAGGCTGCGGCGAGCGACTCGACACGTCACACGTGCGACCCCGAGCGATCGTGGACGTACTTCTCCTGTCTCGCCGTTGACCTGGGCCTGTAGGCGAAGGTTCTTGCTCCGGCTCACTGTCACCTGTCAAACTGGTGACGTGAACCTCGATCACGTCTTCGTGTGCGGAAACCCGGCCCTCGACTTCGCCGCCACACTGCGAGCGCGCCGCTCGGTGCGCTTCGAGATGTTCACGACGCCCGACAGGCTGACGGCGTGGTACGTGGAGTCCGGCATCGTCGACGCGGTCTCACCCGGCCAGGAGGCCGATGTCCAGCAGGCGACGACCGTTCGGGAAGCGATATATCAGCTGGTCACCGCCCGTCGGCTCGGTGGGGAGTGGGACAGGGCGGCGCTGACCGTGGTGAACAACGCGGCACGCAAGCCGCCCGCGGTCCCGCAACTCACTCCGTCGGGGCGATGGACGCAGGCGACGCCGGAAGAAGCCCTTTCCACGGTGGCGCGCCATGCCATCGAGCTCCTGAGCGGGGCGGACGCGCCCCTGCTCAAGGAATGCGGCAACCCGGAGTGCACCCGCACCTACATCGACCGCTCGCGGGGCATGCGCCGGCAGTGGTGCGGGATGGCGTCCTGCGGCAACAAGATCAAGGCGGCCGCGTACCGCGCCCGCAAGAAGACCGCACCCGCAGCGGCCACCTGACCTCACCCGACCTGACCGACCCGACCTGCGCCAGGGGTCGCCGTCATCGCCGCGCAGCCCACCCACCACGGCCTCAGATGGAGTCAGTCGGGCGGCTCGCTCGTGGGCGGGGCCGCCTCGCCGGTCGCGTCGTCGGGGCGCCGGGACTTCTCCGCACCGGCACCCTTGGCGTCGGCGGCCCCGGCCCCGCCCCGCTCACCGGCCTTCTTCCCGGTCTTCGAGGCCGGGCCCCGGCGGTCGCCACTCGCCTGCTGGTCCTGCATGTCACGGGGGACGCTGCCCCGGCGTCGGTCTGTCATGACGGCCGGTCCTTCCCGCTCCTGCCCTTGCCCTGTCGCTTGCTCTCCGCGTCCTGTCCTCGTCGCTGTACGCCTCGGAGGGCATCGCCGCCCGCCGTGCCGCCCTCGTTCTGGTAGCCCTCCCGGGCGCTGGCCGTTCCTGGAATGGAACGTTCACGCGGGAGGCTCTCCTTGCCCGAGTGCGCTCCCGGTTCCTCGTCGCTCCGCGCTCGTTCGTAGGGATCGGAACCGGTCTTCTTGCGTTTGTCCCGGGCCATTCCGCCCACCTCCCGTTCGTACGGCTCCTCGCCGACCCGCCGAGGACACGGCGGAGCCTGCCGAGTACCCCCGTGCCGGATATGCATGTGCGTATCCGGGGCCCACGTTGGGGCAGCGGTGCCTCGACGAGCTCGAGTGGAGACTTCACTCAAGGCTGGGTATCGTCAAATGAGCGTTTGGCCGGACGTTGTCGGCGTACAGACAGCATTTACGCCCCCGATCCCCAGCGCTGTCGGAGAAATTCCACTCGATCAGCGACAAACTCCCGAGTCCCGTGCTGCCTCTGGAAGGCCGGAAGACTGGAAGGGGAGAAACAATGCGTTCGATGCGATCCCTCACGCGGCTGGCAAGCCCGATCGCTGCCGCCGCGGCCCTGGCACTCTCGCCGGTTCTCGCGCCGCAGGCCGTTGCCGTGGCCGCGCCAGCCCATGCCGCGGTGGCTGCCGTACCGCAGGTCACATGGGAATACGCGACCGCGCCACTCCTCCCGGGGGCTACCAAGCAGATTCTGGACACCTGGGGCGCGGACGGCTGGGAGCTGGTTCAGGTCGCTCCGAACCCGACCAACCCGGAACAGCTCGTGGCCTATTTCAAGCGGGCGCTGCCGGAGTGAAGGACATGGGGTGTCCCGGACGCCATCTGCTGTCGGACGCAGAAGCGTGACGGTGGACCGGGGCCGGCCGCATGACAAGGGGACAGGGCCCCGGCCCGGCAGGGGCTGTCAGTCCCCGTTCCTATGATCGTCGCCATGCCTGATGCTTTCACCGTCCTGTGGACTCAAGACACGTGCCGTGCTCTGCGTAAGGAGGGGCGCGTGGGTGAGCGGCCGACCGTGGCGTTCTCCGGTGTCCACCAGTCCTTGCCCACCTGGTCGGGTGCCGGCGCCGGTGACGAGGTCTATGCGCTGCACGTCAACCGGTGCGAGGTGTTCGTGGTGTCCCGGATGCGGGTGATCGACACGGAACGCGGCGACTGCTGCGGCACGGCACCGGCGACGTGGGAGAACCCGCCGTTCTCCGGACACGACGACTGGTGGATGCTCGGCGCCGGTGGCTGCGGCGCCACCGCGGTGCACGTGGACGCGACACCCGTACGCTTCGACACGCCGATACCCGGTGACCTGCTGCCGGCACTGGCCTGGCGCAACCGCCGAGGACAGACCCGTAACCTGAAGTACGTCGTGGACGGCCGTCTGGAGCGCTCGGTCAGCCTCCAGGGGTTCTACCGGCTGACCCCCGAGTCCGCCGACGCGCTGGCCGAACTCGTCGACAGCGCACCGTGAAGGGCCACTGCCACGAGGCTCTTCGCCGATCCCGTCGCAGATAGAGGCGTCGGGAAACGCCAGGGTTCGCTACCTGCCGGCGGCGGCGTGCTTGCCGCTAGCCTCGGGTCGGTGAGGGGAGGGCCAGGGATGCCCGGAGGGCAGGAGAAGCAGTGCAACGCCTGCAAGGGCGATGGATTGACCGAGAAGGAACAGCACAAGGTCGAGCTTGACGAGAACGGCAACCAGGTGGCCGTCACATACCGTTTCACCTCTTCCTGTTCGAATTGCGGTGGCAGGGGGAAGGCATGAAGGACTCGGAGGAGGGGGCCGCTGTGGACCAGCCTGATCGGATGCGGCCCGTGTTCGTCTGCGTGAGCTGCGGATGCACCTATCTGCCACCGAAGGCCATGGAGTATCCGGATCCGGGCATGAAGGTCTCGCCTCTTCACTGCAGTGAGGAGAAGTGCCGTCAGCTGTGCGAGGAGTTGCCGGAGCAGGTGCGCACCATGATGGGCAGGTTCGCGTGGGTGCGGGCCGAGCAGGGGATGGACCGTGAGCTGCCCGGTCTGCCCGCGCGCGCACGGGCCCGTACGGCGCGGCGGGCGCGCCCGGGGGTCGGCCGCTCGAAGTTGCGCTGACCGGGCCCCGGGGCGCACCGCCGGGAGGGGGAGCGGGGTACGTCGTGCACCTCGCCTTCCCTCACTTCTTTTCGCACGTCAGCGTGGGCCCCTGGAGCATGCCGCCGTTGTACGTGGCCTGGCCCTGGGGAAGCCAGTAGCCCATTTTCGAGATGACCGTCGAACAGTCCTTGCCCAGGCGCACGAGCACCGTCACCTCCATGGGGCGTCCCGGCTGAAGGTTGACCAGGGCGCAGTCCAGGACGTGCGGCCGCCGCTGGGTGGACGGGTAGGCCCCGGCCAGCGGGTTGCCGCACTGGCGGTCGGAGGAGGAGATCCGTACGCCCTTCCCCTCCTCGCCGATCATGCCGAGACGCGCGTTGCTGTCGCCGCGCAGGTCCCGGCGGGTGACCGTGTAGGTCACGGCCGTGGTACGGCCGGGGCGCAGGACGGCCGGGCTGACGGTGATGGTGTGGACCGGTTCCGGCCGCGGCCAGGTGAACATGATCGCCCGGGTCCACGTTCCCCGTACGTCCAGGCCCGAGGCCGCGGACCGGACGCGCGCGGTGACCGTGACCCGGTACGTGCCGGGCCCGGGGTAGCCGGTACGGGTGGCCAGCTTGCCGGTCGCGACCCGGCGTCCGTCGCGTGTGGTCATCCGGTACGTGCCGGTCACGTCGCACGCCGACCGGCCGCACCGGGCCGGTGCCGAGAGGTCAGGAAGCTCTCGTCCAGGGCCCCGCACAGCCGCATGTCCGCCGTTCGCCCCTTCCCGCCGCTCCCTCCGCCGAGCCTGGCACCCCCGACACACCGCTGCTCTCCGGCGACCGAAGGTGCCGCCTTACGGTCCGCCTCCAGCGCGAACAGCGCCGCGGCCAGCACCGGGAAGGCCAGCAGGACCAGCACACCGGTCAGCAGCACGTTCCAGGTGAAGATCGGCATACGGAACATCGTCATGCCCGGAGCGCGCATGCAGATGATCGTGGTGATGAAGTTGACCGAACCGAGGATCGTGCCGAAGCCCGAGAAGGCCAGACCCATGACCCACATGTCGGCCCCCACGGACGGCGAGTGCGCCGCGCCCGACAGCGGCGCATTGGCGAACCATGCCGTGGACAGCCCGGACACGGACCGCCCCGGCGCCTGGGTGCACGAGGCCCTCGCCCGCCTCTCCCCGTCCGACCAGGGAGCGCTGCGCCTGACCGCCTGGGAGGAGCTGACCCTCGACGAACTGGCCGTGGCCCTGGGCTGCGGCCGCGGCGCCGCCGCCATGCGCCTGCACCGGGCCCGCCGCCGGCTGCGCGCCGAGGCCGAACGCATACGGCCCGCCCTGCCCGTAGGGTCCGGCACACCAACCGACGTGCGCGCTGGAGGCGACGACGATGCATGACGAACTGGAACTGCTGCGCACGGCCAATCCCGTACCGCCCGGTGACGGCCCCTGGCGCGACCGCCCGCTCGACGCCGGCGCCGAGCGCGCCTTGAACCGCCTGCTGTACGGGGCCCGCGTGGTCGGGGTGCTCACCCTGAGCCTGTCGGCGTTCCGCTGAGGGCCGGCGGCAGGTGACCGCCGACCCCTCCTCGTCGTCGGTCAGGACTGGAAGATCGCGGCGAGCTCGGTGATCACGCCGTTCTTGTTCATCGTGATGTGGAAGAAGTTGCCCGCGCAGGTGTACGGCTTGCCCGGCTCCTTCCCCTCCTTGCACGCCGTCACCACGTCCCGCAGCTTCGCGGCGGAGGCCGGTTCGCTCAGCCACGTGTGCTGCCGCGCCTTCTCGTCGTACGTCAGCAAGCGGATGCTCGCGTCGGGTGCGAGGTAGTAGGGGCCGAGCGGTTGGCTGACCTCGAAGTATCCGCCGTTGTCCACTTCCGGGCCGCACTTCAGTTCGGGCTCGGTGGCGCCCAGGACCGTGAACTCGCCCTTCTTCTGCTGCTCCACACCCGCGATGTTGATGACGGTGCGGACCGTCGGCTCGAGCAGCGTGTCCTTGTTCGCGCAGAAGTCCGCGGGCGTCCGCACCTTCGCGTCCTGCGGTGCGGCGGGGTTCGCCGTCGGGGTGGGGGTCGGCCGCGCGGATGCGTCTGCCGTCGTCTTCGGCGGTTCGGGAGCAGGGTCCGAGGCACCGCCGTCGCTGCCGCATGCCGTCGCGGAGAGGGTGGTCAGCGCGATGAGGGTGATCGCGATGTGTGTCCGCTTGCGCGTGTGCTGATGTGTTCGCGTGTGTGCGTGCGCGCGCATGCTCCCGCCCCCTCGTATGTGATCCCGGCGGGACGCTAGCACGGACGTTCGGGCGAGTGGGGTGGTGTGGAAATCGCCCCAGACCGTGGCTGGTGGCCAGGCTCGTGCGGGTTCCCGTTCGCATCGCCGACGTGTCGGCGCAGCGTTGCGGTGGCGATGGTCAGGAAGTCCGTTACGGGGCCCGCGCGGCCGTGCTCCGGTACCGCAAGGCACGTCTCGACGGGTGGGGCGTCGGCGACCGGCAGGTACACGAGGTCGGGGCGGGTGTAATAGCCCGCGATGCTGACGGGGACGAGTGCGATGCCCTGGCCGGAGGCGATGAGCTCGAACTTCTCCTCCAGTGAGAACGTCCGTCGCGTGCTGCCGTCGAGGATCGGTTCACCGTCGAGATCGGCCGTTGTGAGGGCGCGGCGGCCGGCCAGCGGATGCGTCACGGGCAGGCAGGCGACCTTGGTCTCGTGGCCGATGGGGACGGTGTGGAGCCCGGAGTCGTCGAAGGGGCGTCGGAGGTATCCCACGTGCGCGCGGCCGTCGCGGAGCGGCGCGTCCCGTTCCCACCAGCGCAGCGGGAAGACATCGATCTCGACGTCCGGGTGGCTCACCGTGAACGCCCGGATCACGTCCGACACATGGAGGCCGGGCGAGAAGCCGACGACGAGCCGCTGCTCGCCCCGCTGGGCCTCATGCACGCGTCGCAGCGCCACGTCCACCACCGTGGTGATCCTTGACGCCTCGTCATACAGCTGTTTCCCCGCGGGAGTCAGCTCGACGCTGCGCGTGGACCGTATGAACAGCGGGCATCCCAGCTCCTGCTCGAACGCGCGGATCTGCCGGCTGAGGACCGGCTGTGCGATGAACAGCGCCTGTGCCGCCCGGCCGAAGTGCCGATGCTCGGCCACCGCGACGAAGTAGCGGAGCTTTCGCAGATCCAGATCCATAGCGTGACGGTATCAACGCGGCCCGAAGGGTATTGGACGCCCGGTCGGACCACTCGGAGACTTGCAGCATGATCGCCGCAATCACTTCGACGGTCGACTGAAAGGGAAGCTCATGAACAGCGCCCGCAAGACAGCCCTCATCATCGGGGCCTCGCGCACCCTGGGCCTCGGGCTCGCCGCCGAGTACCTCCGTCGCGACTGGGACGTCATCGGCACGGTCCGTGGCAGCCGGCGCACCGGCCTCCACGACCTGGCCGAAGCCTCCGGAGGACGGCTGACCATCGAGTCGCTGGAGATGACCGAGCCTGAGCAGATCTCGGCACTGCGCGAACGACTGGCAGGGCACACACTCGACCTGCTCTTCGTCAACGCCGCCATCACGCGCGGCGACATCCCGATCGGCGAGGTTCCGACGGAGATGTTCACCGAAGTCATGGTCACCAACGCGCTCAGCCCGATGCGCGTCGTGGAGACCCTCGGCCCGCTGGTCGCGCCGACCGGCACGATCGGCGTCATGTCCTCCGATCAGGGAAGCATCGCGCTGAACACCGAAGGCGGACAGGACCTGTACCGGGCCAGCAAGTCCGCGCTGAACCAGTTGATGCGCGGCTACGCCGCCCGTCACGCCGACGACACGCGAACGCTGCTGCTCATGGACCCCGGCTGGGTCCGCACCGAACTCGGCGGACCCGACGCCGATCTCAGCGTGGAGGAGAGCGTTCCGGGGGTGGCGGAGACGATCGAGCGCCACCGAGGGAAGTCCGGCCTCCACTTCGTTGATCACGAGGGGCAGGTCGTGCCCTGGTAGAGGTCCGTGGTGGCGTGCAGCAGGAGGAGGTCGCGCAGCGCTGTGGCGGTCTCCGATGGCTGGGTGGGGGTGAGGATGACCTGGTCGGCGGTGGTCGACGGGCCGGTGAGGGGGATGACGCGGAGGCCGGGTGGCTGGTGGTCGAGGGCGGATTCGATCGTGATGCCGATGCCCGTACCAGCGGCGACGTGAGCGGTGATGGCGTGGAGGCTGTCGGCGGTTCTGATGATGCGCAGGTCGGCTCCACCGATCCGGAAGGCGGACAGGAGGCGGTCGCACAGCCCGCTGTTGATCTGGTGGGGCCAGGTGAGCAGGTCGGTGGTGGACAGTTCGGACGCGCTCAGCTCGGCGCGCCCGGCGAGGGGGTGGGTGGCGGGGACGAGTGCCATGAACCTCTCGGTGGACAGCACCCTCGCGCGTATGCCGGTGATGTCGTCCGTCGCCCAGCCGATGCCCAGCCCGATCGTCTTCGCGCGCAGGGCGGTGAGCTGAGCCGTGGTCGGCATGGCTTCCGGCACGATGGTGACGTCCGGGAAGCGCTCGCGCAGTTGTGGCAGGCAGCGCAGCAGCAGTTGGTGGCTGGTGTATTCGGCGTGGGCGACGACGAGGGTGGTGCGCATCCGGTCGCCGGAGGCCAGTGAGCGTCCGCGTTGCTGGAAGTGGCGCAGCTGGGCGAGGGCGGTGCGGGCGTCGGGTAGCAGCGCCTGGCCGAGGTCGGTCAGCGATACCCGGCGGCTGGTGCGGTGGAAGAGCCGTCCGCCCAAGGTGTTCTCGAGCCGCCTGATGGCGTCGCTGATGGTGGGTTGCCCGCGGTGCAGGCGTGCGGCGGCGCGGCCGAAGTGGAGTTCTTCCGCGACGGCGACGAATGCTTCCAGTTCCATTCTGTCCACGGGGCCAGGCTAACGCGATCGATCGGTGTGACCGATCGCTGCGTGCCGAAGTTCCTCGTTGATGCCGTGTCGCCGGCAGGGTGTGATGGCTGGGCAGAGCAGGGATTCCCCCACGACCGAAAGCAGTGAAGAACGCATGGCAGTCAATGACGTCGACCGTGAGCACGAGGCGCCGATGGTCACGGTGACGGTGGTCTACCACTCGGTGCACGGGCACACCCGGGTCCTGGCCGAGAGCCTCGCCGACGGGGCGCGGCTGGTGCCGGGCGCCCAGGTGCACCTCGTCGAAATTCGGGCCGAGGACGTCACCGCGGGCCGTTGGCACGACGCGGAGGTGCTGGCGCTGCTCGATCGCTCCGACGCGATCGTCCTCGGCTGCCCGACGCTGATGGGCAGCGTGTCGGCGGTGTTCAAGGCGTTCATGGAGGCGGCGTTCACGCCCTTCCTGACGCAGGCATGGAAGGACAAGCTGGCCGGTGGCTTCACCATGTCCGCCTCGCAGAGCGGCGACAAGCTGGCGGTCCTGGAGCAGCTGGCGGTCTTCGGCGCGCAGATGGGCATGCAGTGGATCGGTGTGGGTGACATGCCGGGCAACAACTGGAGCGGTGGCACCCGCGACGATGTCAACCGGCTGGGCTCGTGGCTGGGCCTGATGAGCCAGAGCCACGCCGACCAGGGGCCGGAGGACGCCGGATCGCGCGGTGACCGGATCACCGCGCGGCGGTACGGTGAGCGGATCGCCCGGCTGACGCAGCGTTGGGTCAACGCCGTACCGTACGACACCCCCCGGATGACCGAGCACGAAGCCCGCGCCCTGTCGGCCTCCCTCAGGCAGGCGGACGACGCACCGGCAGCGCTGACCAGCGCCTGACCCCGCAGATCCCCCCGCGCCCGCGCCCGCGCCCGCTCCCAGGCCCTCGCCAGCATCCGCCGGCGTCCGCGTCCGCTCAAGGCGTCAGATCATCAGCAGCAGCCGCGTGTTCGCCACGAGCTTGCGGTTGACGCTGGTGCTCTGCACGAAGATGGTGAAGTCGTCGTTATAATCCGGCTTCACGCGGACCTCCGCGTCGGGCAGGCCGAGCAGGGCGCGGGCCTGCGGTCCCGTGTAGACCCGGTCGGTCTTCTTCTCCAGTACGGCGATCTGCTTTCGCGCCTGGATCTTCTCGGATTTGCTCAGCTGGTAGTACGCGCCACCGGTCCGGTAAGTGTGTCCGCTTTCGGTGACCCAGTCCCTGATTCCCGCGTCACGGGCCACCGGAATCAGCTGGTACTGCGACGGATCCACCGGGGTGAGACCGGCCGCCTTGATGGTGTCCTTGTTGACCGCATCCGCACTCATGGAGAAAACGGCCCGTGATCCCCTGATGCCCTGGCTGCGACCGACCATGAATTTCTCGGTGGCCTGCTGGATGACCTGGCCGGCTTCCGCCAGGCCCTGTGTGCTGGTGGCGTCCCAGATGGCGATGTTGTCCTTCGGGAAACCGCACTGCATGGCCTCGCGCTTGCCCATCTGGTCCGGTACGAGGACGGCCAGTGTCCAGTTGTCCTGCTGCGTCTCGATCATCTTGGCCACGGCCTCGACCAGTTCACGCGGATTCCTGCTGGGAGCGCCGGGGCAGCGGTGGCTCGCGTTCTCCTGCCCGTCGGTGAGTACGAAGGTCAGGAAGCTGTGGTCGCCGTACAGCTGGGCCGTCTGAGCCAGCTCGTGCTGCGACTTCAGCGCGGCCGCCAGCAGGGCCGTCATTCCCCCGGCCCGGTAGAGCTGCTTCAGCGACGGCATGCGCAGCACGTCCTTGTCGTAGATGACGCATTCCACCTTGTCGGCGAAGACGTACACCGTGACGCGCGTTTCCTGGTCCAGTTCCTCCGACCGACGGGCGAGGTAGGCGATCTGCTGGTCGGCGACTTCGACGACCTTGCGACTCAGGTGCGACATGGACGAACTGGCATCCAGCACAAGGGCAACGTGATTGATGTAGTTCTGAGTTCCGGACATGGCAGGTCCCCCTCTTTCCGGCTTCCGGCTTGATGTTCCTACCGTCTCACCCACCACTGACAATCGACCGCGGCTCCCGGACCGGACGAAGAGCACAGCCGGTGAGCCCACCCGACAAGTCCACTCGACGAGTCCACCCGACAAGTCCACCCGACAAGTCCACCCGACGAGGAGGCACGCTCCTCGGACCGCCCCTGAGACGGAGGGTGCCTCCGGCGGATCACGCCACGCGAGCGAGGGGAAAGGAAACCGGCGTAGCGGATTTTTGATGATATTCATGGGAGGGGCAGCGGTCGCCGTGGCGACCGCCGTCCGTGGCTCTACCGGGACAGGGGGACAGCTGTACCCGGGAGCGATATCCGGGGACAGGGGGCGCGAACAATGACCGACGACACCGTGCGCTTCGCCGTGCTCGGCCGACTGCGGGCGTGGCGTGGCGACAGCGAGCTGGATCTCGGTCCGCGGCAGCAGCGGACCCTCCTCGCGCTGCTGTTGCTGCGGCAGGGCGAGCCGGTGACGGCCGGTGCGCTGGTGGCCGAGGTGTGGGGGGAGGACGCGCCCCCGCGGGCGACGGGCACGCTGCGCACGTACGTGTCACGCTTGCGCAAGCTCCTGGAGCCCGGGCGGGACGCCGGGGCGGCCCCCGCGGTCCTCGTCTCGGTCAGCGACGGCTACGCCGTACGCGTGCCGCAGGACGCCCTCGACGTGGCGGAGTTCGAGACCTTCACAGCCGCCGCCGAGCGCGAGCGGATGGCCGGCCGCCCCGCCGAGGCCCGTGACCTGCTGGGCTCCGCCCTCGCGCTGGTGGGCGAGGAACCCTTGCAGGGACTCTCCGGGCCCGGCATCGAGGCGCAGCGGGCACGGCTCGCCGACCGCAGGCTGGCGGTGCTGGAGAGCCGCCTCGCCCTCGACGTGGAACTGGGCGGACACGCCGCCGTGCTGGGCGAGCTGGTGGCCCTCGCGGAACGCCACCCGCTGCGGGAGCCCCTGCACGCGCTGCTGATGCGGGCGCTGGTGCTCTGCGGCCGGCCGGGCGAGGCACAGGCGACCTACGCGCGCATACGCCGCGCCCTGGCCGAGGAGTTCGGTCTCGACCCCGGGCACGAGTTGTCCGCCCTCGCCCGTGACATCGCCGACGCCGATGACGGCGCCGCACCGGCCTACCCGGCCGGCCGGGCAGGCCGGGAGAGCGGGGGAGCGGACCGCCACCCCTGCCCCGCCCAGCTTCCCGGCGACATCGCGGACTTCACGGGCCGCGCCGGCGCGGTGCGCGACGTGTGCGAATTACTCGCCGCACCCCCGGGGACGGGAGCCACCGTCGTGGCGGTCTCCGGCCTGGGCGGGGTCGGCAAGAGCGCGCTGGCCCTGCACGCCGCGCACCGGATGCGGGCGGGCTTCCCGCACGGACAGCTGTACGCGGACCTCAGGCACCCGTGCGGGCACCCTGTCGACCCGGCCACGGCGCTCGGTTCGTTCCTGCGCGCGCTCGGCGTCGCCGATGCCGACATCCCCGCCGGGACCGCCGAGCGCGCCTTCCTCTTCCGCGCCCGGATGGCGGGCCGCCGCATGCTCGTCGTACTGGACAACGCCGCGACCGGCGACCAGGTCCGCCCCCTGCTGTCCGGCACGCCGTCGAGCGCTTTCCTCGTCACCAGTGGCGCCAAGCTCGCCGGGCTCTCCGGTGCCCGGTTCGTCCACCTCGACGTCATGGCGCCCGACGAGGCACTCACCCTGCTCGGGCGGGTCATCGGCCCGGACAGGGCCGCCGCCGAGCCGGAGGACTGCGCCCGGCTCGTGGAGGCCTGCGGCGGCCTGCCGCTCGCCGTGCGCATCATGGCCGTACGCCTGGCCACCCGCCCCTCCTGGACCGTCGCCTCACTCGTGGAGCGGATGGCGGAGGGGGAAGGCCGGCTGGCCGAACTCAAGGTCGCCGACCTCGCCGTGGAGGGGGTCTTCCGGCGGGAGTACGGTCGGCTGCCCGAGCCGCTGCGGCGGGCCTTCCGACTGCTGCCCCCGGCGGACAGGCCGGACGCCGCCTTCCGGGCCGTCGACGTCGCGGCCTCCCTCGGCAGGCCCCCGCACGGTGCCGAGGAACTGTGCGAGTCGCTGGTCGACATCAGCCTGCTGGAGTCGCCCGCGCCCGGCTGGTACCGGTTCCACAGCCTGCTGGCCGAGTTCGCCCGCACATGCGTCGGCCCCGACACCGCGACCGGCCCCGGGTCCACCACCCCGCCCCGGAGCGGCCCGCGCGGTCGCCGGCTCAGGGCGGCGGCGTACGCGCGTGCCGCCGCGCCGGGCTACTCGGCCTGCGACGCGAACCAGGGCGTGACGTCCTCGGTTACGTCCCCGGGTACGGACGCACTGCCCGGCAGTACCTCGTGCACCGCATGCGCCTCGTGCACCGCCTGCGCGTCCTAGAACCCTGTCCGGCAGACCTTTTCGGCACCCCCACGGGCGGCCCACCCGCCCTCCACCGCACCGCCAGCAACTCCGGAGTACAACGTGCCCCACCCCGATCCCACCGCAGCACCCGATCCCACCGCAGCACCCGATCCCACCGCAGCAGCCGACCCCACCGCGGCACCCGACCCCACCGAAGCCCCCGCCCCCGCCACCCGCAGCACCCCGCAACCCCCGCTGTCCTTCCGCGTCCTGGGCCCCGTACAGACCGTCGTCGACGGCGCCCGGACGGACATCCGGCCGCCGCTGTGCGCCGCCGTCCTGGCCGCCCTGCTGCTGCGGCAAGGGCGGCGCGGCTCCACGGCGGCGCTCATCGAGGACGTATGGGGGGACACCGCCCCGCCGCACGCCCTGGGCGCGCTGCGCACCCACGTCTCCCACCTGCGCGGCCTGCTGGAGCCGGGACGCGCCGCGCGCACCCCGGCCCGGGTCCTGGTCTCCCACGGCGAGGGATACGCGCTGCGGCTGGAGCCGGGCGCACTCGACCTCGCGGAGTTCGATCGGCTGACGGAGGCGGCGGAACGGGCGCGCTCCGCCGGCCGGCCGCGGGAGGCGCGCTCCCTGCTCGACGCGGCGCTCCGGCTGTGGCACGGCGAGCCCTTGGCGGGCGTACCCGGCCCGTACGCCGCCGCCCAGCGGGACCGGCTCGTCGAACGGCGCCTCGACGCCGTCGAGGCACGCTGGGAGGCGGAACTCGCCCTGGGCGGGCACACCGCGGCGATCGACCCGCTACGAGCCCTCGCGGACGCTCACCCGTCGCGGGAGCGGACGCGGGAACTGCTGATGACCGCGCTGTACGAGGCGGGCCGGCAGGCCGAGGCCCTGGAGGTGCACGCCCGTGCCGCGAGCGCTCTGCGCGAGCGGGGCGCGGTGCCGGGCCCGGGGCTCGAGCGGATCCACCGTCGCGTCCTCGCCGGGACCGCGTCCTCCGCCGCGGCCGGAGGCGTGACGGCCCTACGCCTGCCACCGGCGACGGCCGACTTCACCGGGCGCGAGGACACCGTCGACACGCTGCGCGGCGCGCTGGACCGCGGCCGGGTCGTAGCGGTCAGCGCGGTGAGCGGCATGGGCGGCGTCGGCAAGACGGCTCTCGCGGTGCACGTGGCGCACGGTCTGCGCGCCCGCTTCCCCGACGGACAGCTCTTCGTCGACCTGCGGGGCACCGACGCCGTGCCCGCCGACCCGGCCCGGGTGCTGGGCGAATTCCTGCGTGCCCTGGGCGTCGTCCCCGGGCGCGTCCCGGCACTGCCGGCCGAACGCGCCGCGCTGTACCGCTCGCTGATGGCCGACCGCCGCGTCCTCGTGGTCCTCGACAACGCCCGCGACCTCGACCAGATCCGCGACCTGCTGCCGGGCGGACCCGGCTGCGGCGTGCTGGTCACCAGCCGCACCCGGCTCGCCGGACTGCCCGGCGCCACCCTGGTCGACCTGCGGGAACTCGCCGAGCACGAGGCGTGGGCGCTCCTCGTCCGGCTCGTCGGCGAGCGGCGCGTAAGGGCCGAGGAGGAGGCCGCCCGGCAGCTGCTCGAGGACTGCGGGCGCCTGCCGCTGGCGATCCGGATCGTCGCGGCCCGCCTGGTGGCCCGGCCCGCCGCCTCCCTCGCCCAGACCGCGCGGGCGCTCGCCGACGAGCGGCGGCGCCTGGCGGAGCTGTCGGGCGACACCGACGACGTCGAGACCACCTTCCGGCTGGGCACCGACCTGCTCGACGCCGAGCAGCTGCGGGCGTTCCGGCTGCTCGCCCTGCCCGAAGTCCCCGAACTGACCCGCGCGGCGGCCGCCGTCCTGCTGGACCGCACCGAGCGGCAGGCCGAGGACCTGTGCGAGAGCCTGGTCGACCTGAGCCTGCTGGAGTCCGTCGGGCCCGGCCGCTACCGCTATCACGACCTGCTGCGCCTGTACGCCCGCAAGACCGCGGTCGAGGAGATACCCGCCGACGAGCGCGACGGCGCGCTGCTGCGGCTCCTGCGGACCTACCTCGCCCTCGCCCGCGACGCCTACCGCGCCGCCACGGCGGGCGACGCCTTTCCCGTCACCCTCACGCCGGTGCCGTCCGCGGAAGGCCACTTCGCCACGCAGGACAGTGCCACGACGTGGCTGCTCGACGAGCTCACCGCGCTGCTCTCCCTGACCGAGCAGGCCGCCCGCCACCCCCACATCCCGGTGACCATCGCCGCCGAGCTGGTCCTGGCCGCCGACCCGCTGGGCCGCCACGCGGACCAGCCGCACGGCCTGGAACGGGCGGCCCGGGCCGTCCTGGAGGCGGCCGAACGCTCCGGCGAGGCCGGCGCCGAGGCCGTCGCACGCTACATGCTCGGCGGCGCCCATGCCCAGCGCTTCGAACTGGCCACCGCCGTACGGCATTTCCAGGTCACCGCCGACATCTGCCGCCGCGAGGGCCACTCGACGCTGCTCGCCCTCACCCTCGGCGTCCGGGCGGGCTGCGCGCTGGGCCTGTACGACTTCCCGGGCGCGCTCGAACAGCTCACCGAGGCCCTGCCGCTGGCCGAGGCGGCGCAGAGCCCCGGCTGTGTGGCGTACGTCCGCGGCTTCCTGGGCCTCGCCCAGCTGGCGACCGGGGCGCCGGAGGCCGCGATGGAATCGGGCCTGGCGGCGGTCGCGGTCGCCGAGGCCTCCGGCGACCGCGAGGGCCGGGCCCACGCCCTGCGCGTGCTGGGCCAGATCTGCCTGTGGCTCGGCCGCCCGGACCAGGCGCTGGACTGCCTCACCCGCAGCCTGGACCTCTGGCGCGCGACCGGATCGCGCTTCCGCGAGTCCCTGGGCATGAGCCTGCTCGCCGAGGCCCACAACGTCCTGGGCCGGCCCGAGGAGGCCGCCGTGTGGGCCGAGGAGGCCAGGGAGAGCGCCGAGCAGCACGGCGGCGGCTATCTGCTGGGCCGGGCCCTCGCCCAGCTCGGTCACGCCTGCGCGGCCCGCGGCCGTACGAGTCAGGCGGCCTTCCACTACCGGGAGGCGCACGCCCTCTTCGACCGGCTGGGGATGCCCGAGGCCCGTGAGCTCGCGGCACGCCTGCAGCAGACGAGCTGACCTCCACAGCCCCGGACCACCGGTGCCCGCCGAGACCTCGGCGGGCACCGGTTTTTTCATGCCCTCTTCCTCATGCCTTCGCGATGCCCTCGCACGTGTCTGTGAACGCCGTCCCCAGCAGGTCAGAGGCCTGCTGACAATCCGTTGACGCGCGGTTGATCGAACGCGGATCCGGCGGTGACACGCTCATCGAGCCCGCCCCGCGGCCCCGCTGCCCCCACAGCGAGGGGCCCCCGGGGCGGGCCCTGCCACCGGCAGGGAACCGCACCACCGAACCGCAGATCACCGAGGTACTCGTCTTGGACTCCCTGACACCACAGGCCCTGCTCTTCTCGATGTTCACACCGGAAGGGCGGGAGAACCCCCACCCCGCGCTGGAAGCACTGCGCCAGAGCGTACCCGTCTACTACGACCCCGACCTGGACACCTTCTTCCTGACCACCTTCGCCGACTGCCAGGCCGTCCTCACCGACAGCTCCTACACCGCCCCCGACCTGAGCTGGTGCGAGGAGAACCTGCCGGACTGGCGCGAGCACCCGGCGGCCGACTTCTTCTACGCCTCGATGCTGCGGGCCAACGGCACCGACCACACCCGGCTGCGCCGGCTCGTCAGCGGAGGCTTCACCGCGCGCCGGGTCGCCGCGCTCGAATCCGCCATCGAGAAGATCACCGACGAGCTGCTCGACGGCCTCGAGGACGCCATGTCGGAGGGCGGCACCGCCAACTTCCAGGACCTCGTCGGCTATCCGCTGCCCGTGGCCGTGGTCGGCGAGCTGATCGGCGTGCCGGAGGCCGACCGGGACCGGTTCCGTACGCTCGGCAGCGACGCCAGCCGCCTGCTGGAGCCCGTACGCACCCCGGAGGACTGGGAGCGGGCCGACCGGGCCGTGGAACAGCTGCGCACGTACTTCCAGGACCTCATCGAGCGGCGCCGTCGCGAGCCCGCCGAGGACCTCACCACCACGCTCCTGCACGCCCAGGAGAGCGAGGGACGGCTGACGCCGCGCGAGCTCGTCGACACGCTGCTGCTGGTCTTCGTCGCGGGCTTCGAGACCACCACCGGCCTGCTGGGACTGGCCACCCACGCCCTGCTCACCCAGCCCGGTCAGTGGGACCTGGTCGCGGCGGACCCGCGACTGGTGCCCCAGGCCGTCGAGGAAGCCCTGCGCTGGGACACGCCCGTCCAGATGACCGAGCGCATCGCGGGCCGGGACGCCGTCATCGGCGGGGTGGAGGTGCCGCGAGGCGCCAACGTCACCACCGTGCTGACCGCCGCCAACCGCGATCCGGCACAGCACCCCGACCCCCACCGCTTCGACGTGACCCGCACCGGCAGCAAGGTGCTCAGCTTCAGCGCCGGCCCGCATTACTGCCTGGGCGCCGCCCTGGCCCGTATGGAGGCCGCGGTCGCCCTGCGCCGGCTGATCGAGCGCTTCCCCCGCCTCGCGCTCGGCGGAGACCCGGTGCGCCGGGAGTCCTTCAGCCTCCGCGTCTTCGAGGACCTGCCCGTCACCCATAACGCGCCCGTCACCCACGACGCTCCCGCCACCGGCGGCGCGACCACCACCGACCGCGAAAAGGCCACCGCATGAGCTTCCTGGACACCGAGCGCGAGGTGCTCGAACAACTGCTGCCCGGCCTCGACGCCACCCTCGCCGCCCACCCGCTGGCCGAACTGGAGCGGCCCGGCAGCCCCGCCATCGCGGCGTTCCGGGACGCCGGCGGAACCGCCCTGCTGGTCCCTGTGCAGAACACCGGCCTCGGCGCCAGCCCCCTGGAAGCCGTCCGGCTCCAGCGGGCCGTCGGCGCCCGCTGCCCCTCGCTGGCCGTCGCCACCACCATGCACCACTTCTCCGTGGCCAGCCTCGTCGAGACCGCCAAGCACGGATCCGGTTTCGAGTGGATGCTGCTGGAGGCCATCGTCGGCGACCGCCTGATCCTGGCGTCCGGCTTCGCCGAGGGCCGCACCGGCCAGTCCATCCTGCGCCCGGCCATCACCGCCGAGCGGCGCGGCGACCACATCCTGCTCAACGGCAGCAAGAAGCCGTGCAGCCTCGCCCACTCCATGGACCTGCTCACCGCCTCCGTGACCATGACCGACGAGGAGGGCGTCGAGCGTCTGGCGGTGGCCATCGTCCCCGCGAAGACCCACGGCGTGTCCGTACGGCCGTTCTGGCGAAGCTCCGTGCTGGCCGGTGCCGAGAGCGAGGAGGTGGTCCTCAACGACGTCGAGCTGGACCCGCAGATGGTCGTGCTCACCGACGTCACGGCCGGCTCCGCGCTGGACCCCCTGAACATCGCGGGCTTCCTGTGGTTCGAACTGCTGATGACGGCCGGCTACCTGGGCACCGCCAGTGCCCTGGTTGAGCGGGTGCTGCGGCACGGTGGCGGCTCGGCCGCCGACCGGGCCGGGCTCGTCACCGAGCTCGACGCCGCCATGCTGTCCGTGGAGGCCGTGGCCCGTGAGATGGACGACGGCTCCGAGTGGGGCGAGACGCTGCTGGCCAAGGCGCTGACCACCCGCTACGCAGCGCAGGACGCCATCGCCCGTGCCACACAGGGCGCCCTGGCCGCGCTCGGCGGCATGTCCTTCATCGGCTCCGACGAGGGCACCTACCTCGCCTCGGCGGCCACCGGCCTCACCTTCCACCCGCCGTCCCGGGGCCGGATGGCCGAGGCGCTGTGCGCGGCCCTGGACGGCCAGGCGCTGCGGGTCGGGTGACGACGTGAGCGCGGCAACCGGCCCCATCGCCGACGCGGCCGGCCCCACCGGCCCCACCAACACGACCGATACCACCGGCCTCACCGTCGACATCGTGACCGGCGTCGACGCCATCCCCCCGCACACGTGGGACGAACTGGCCCCGCCCCACGACCCCATGTGGGGCCGGCAGGTGTTCGCGGCGATGGAGCGCGGCGCCATCGGTCCGGACGCCTACGCGTACGCGGTGGTTCGCGAGGCGGGCCGCACGATCGCGATCCTGCCGCTGAGCGCGGTCCGCGGCCTGCGCCTGGACCGGGTCGTCGGCCCCCGGGAGCGCCGGATGCTGGCCCCCGTGGGCCGGTTGTTCCCCGGCCTGCTGCGCGTACCGATGCTGTTCTGCGGCAACTTCCTCGGCCAGGGCCACGTCCTGAGCCGGGAACCGCTGACGGCACCGGTCGCCCAGCTGCTGGTCCGCGCGGTCCTCGACCACGCGCGCCGCCACCGGCTCGGCACCGTCGTCTTCAAGGACTTCGCCCCCGGTGAGATGGCGGCCCTGCGGCCGGCCCTGGAGGAGGCGGACTTCTTCCTCGTACCGAGCATGCCCGACACCGAACTCCCCCTGGAGTACGCCACCTTCGACGACTACCTCGCCGCGCTCCCGGCCAAGCCCCGCCGCAACGCCCGCAACAAGCTGCGCAAGTTCCGTGCCCGGGACGATCTGCGGATCGAGGTGCTGTCCGACTTCGCCCACCTCGTCCCCGAGATGCTGGAGCTGTACCAGCAGGTGATGGACCGCGCCGACCAGACCCTCGACGTCCTCGACGAGTCCTTCCTCCACGCGCTGCGGCGGCCCGGCGGACCGGACCAGCGGCTCGTGGCCTGCTTCGAGGGCGACCGCCTCGTCGCCTACCTGCACTGTCTCTTCCGCGGCGAGGGCGCCATCGGGGCGCGCATCGGGCTCGACTACCGGTTGGCCCACGAGGCACGCCTCTACCACAACGTCCACTACGCGGCCATCGAGCTGGCCATCGCCCGCGGGTGCCGGCACATCCGCTTCGCCCAGACCGCCTACGAGCCCAAACGCGAGCTCGGCTGCCGACTGGTCGACCAGCACTACGCCCTCACCCATGTGAGCCCACTGCCCCGCGCGGTGCTGCGCCTGCTGCTCCCACGCGCGCTCAACGCGGCGCTCGTCCGGACGCTCGCGCCCCGGTCGTAAGCACACCGCCTCACCACGATCACACCTTCGATCCATCCTCCGCAGGAACACAGAAAGCAGGTCCTCATGCCCCGCGTCGAAGTAGAGCTGCCCATCGCCGCCCCGCCCGCCCAGAGCTGGGCCGCCGTCGTGGACGTCGAGAGCTACTCCGCGTGCATGGACAGCGTCCAGTCCGTCACGGTCGTCGAGCAGAGCGGTCCGCAGGAGCGGACGACCGCGTGGTCCGTCCACCTCAAGGGATCCGTCCTCGAATGGGTCGAGGCCGAGCGGATCGACGACGAGGCCCGCCGCTTCGACTTCCACCAGGTCAGCGGCGACCTCGCCCACTTCGTCGGCCACTGGGCCGTCCGCCCGGCCGATGGCGGCGGCAGCCTGGTCTCCCTGCACGTCGAGTTCGACATCGGCATCCCGCTGCTCGCCGAGATGCTCAACCCCGTCGCGGCCACCGCGCTGCGGGAGAACGCCGAGCAGATGCTCACGGCGCTGGAGCGCCGCCTGACCGGCACCGCCGCCTGACCGGTGGCCCGGCACCGCCGCCTGAACGGTGGCCCGGCACCCGGCCGGGCCACCGCCCTCCCCGCTCCTCACCCTTCGGTCCCTCTCCCAGGAGGTCGCACATGACCGGCTCGCCCCAGGCCGCCACCCCGCCCGCCGTGGTCTTCGACCAGTTGCGCAGGCATCAGTCCCCGAAGCTCGCGCTCACCGGCAAGTTCGCCGGCAAGGGCGCCGTGGAATCCGCCGCGTCGGGCTCACGGGTCACCCTCTCCGACGGCCGCTCCGTCCTGGACTTCGGCTCCTACGCCGTCGCCCTGCTGGGCCACCGCCACCCCGACGTCGTGGCCGCCGTCCAGCGGCAACTGGAGGTGATGCCCACCTCCACCCGGAGCCTGGCCAACCCCGTCACGGCCCAGGCCGCCGCCGTCCTCGCCGACTACCTCGGTGGCACCCTGCCCAAGGTCTACTTCGGGCTCAACGGCTCCGACGCCGTGGAGGTCTCGGTCAAGCTCGCCCGCCTCGCCTCCGGCCGCGACCGGGTACTGGCGGTGCGCGGCGCCTACCACGGCAAGACGCTCGGCGCGCTGGCGCTCACCCACAGCCCCCTGTTCCGCACCGGACTGCGCGGTTGCACCGTCGACGTCGTCCACATCGACCCCGGCGACCCCGACGCGGTCCGCAGGGAGTGTGCCCAGGCCCCGGTCGCCGCAGTGATCTTCGAGCCCGTCCAGGGCGAGAACGGTGCCCTGCCCCTCGACCCCGACGTGCTGCGGAAGTGGACGCTGGACGCCCACGCGCACGGCGCCTTCGTCATCGCCGACGAGATCCAGTGCGGGTTGCGGCGCTGCGGCGAACGCTCGGTCGCCCTCGCCGAACGGATCCCCGTCGACGCCGTGCTCGTCGGCAAACCGCTCGGCGGTGGCATCGTGCCGCTGTCCGCCGTGGTCTGCTCGGACCTGCTCTACGCGCCCCTGGCCGCCGACCCGTTCCTGCACTCGGCGACGTTCGGGGGACACCCGCTCAGCTGCGCCGTGCTGCCGGCCGCCCTGGCGGCGGTGGAGGACCTGGCCGACCACGGCCGCATGCTGTCCGATCGACTGACCGCGGGACTGGAGGCCCTCCAGGAGCGTCACCCGGCGGTGATGAGCGGATTCCGCGGCCGGGGTCTGCTGCGGGGCATCGATTTCACCGCGCCTCAGGCCGCGGGTGAGGTCGTCGTCGGCCTGGCCAACGCCGGCCTGCTCGTATCGCCTTGTCTGAGCCGCCCCACGACCGTACGGCTGCTGCCTCCGCTCACGACCACGGTCGAGGAGCTCGACGAGGCCCTGGGGATTCTCGATGCCGCGCTGGAGGGCGCGGCCCGCGCCCTGGCCACCCACTGACCGGCCACGCCCACCACGCTCGCCGGCGGCCCCACCACGCTCGGCAGAGCTCGTTCCACCTTGCCCGACCCTGTTCCAGGAGTACCGACATGACCGACACCGCAACGCAGCAGGCCCCCGCCACCGGCCCGGCCGTCACCGCCGATGAACTGGCCGACGCCGTCCGGGCGACCATCGCCGACGTCCTGGGCACCACACCCGACGCCATCACCGACAGCACCGACCTCGAAGCCGACTACGGCATCGACAGCCTGGAGCTGATGGCCATCGGTGCCCAGCTCGAACGCGCCCTCGGCATGCAGATCGCCCCCGAGGACCTGGTGCGGGCCGACAACGTCGGCCACGCCATAGCCCTCCTGACGGAACGGCAGGCCGACCGGTGACCTCGCCCCAGCTTTCCCCAAATTGCGCCCCCGCCGGGCGCCCTCGGGTCGTCGTCACCGGCATCGGCATCAAGAGCCCCGCCGGCACGACCCTCGACGAGGTCATGACCACCGTCATGTCGGCCAAGTCCACCGCGGCCCTCGTCGACGACCTGGCCGAGCAGGACGCCCCGGTGCGTTTCGCCTGCCGGGTCCCGGACTTCGACATGGAGCCCTACATCACCCATCGCGAACTGCGACAGATCGACCGGCCCACCGCACTGGCCCTGTGCGCCGCCGTCGACGCCGTCCAGGACGCGGCGCTGCCCCCGCTGCCGCCGGACCGCGTCGGCGTCCACCTCGGCACCGGCATCAGCGGACTGCCCACCATGGAGGCGACCGTCCTGAACCACGGCGCCGACCCCATGGGTATGCCCGTGCACACCGTCCCCCGCACCATGGCCAATTCGGCGGCCGGCCGCATCGCCATGCGTTACGGCTTCCAGGGCTCGTGCCTCACCTACACCACGGCGTGCGCGAGCGGCACCAACGCCATCGGCGAGGCCGCCCGCAGGATCCAGTACGGCGAACTCGACGCGGTCGTCACCGGCGGCTTCGACTCGGCGATCACCACCATCATGCTCAGCGGCTTCGCCCGGATGCGGGCCCTGTCCCCGCGCAACGACGCCCCTGACCAGGCCAGTCGCCCCTTCGACGCGGACCGTGACGGCTTCGTCATGGGGGAGGGGGCCGCCGTGCTGGTCCTGGAGCGGCGCGATGCCGCACTCGCCCGTGGTGCGCGGATCTATGGAGAGGTCGCGGGCTATGCGACGAACTCCGACGCCTTCCACATCGTGGCCCCGCAGCCGGACGGTGCCGCGGCCGCCGCCTGTATGGCCCGTGCGATCGCCGATGCCGGGCTGAGCCCGGGGGACATCGGGCACATCAACGCGCACGGTACGTCCACCCAGCTCAACGACAAGGCCGAGGCCACCGCCATCGACCGCTGCTTCGAGGGCCAGGCGCCGCCCGTGACCTCGATCAAGGGCGTCACCGGCCATCTCATCGGTGGCTCCGGAGCGCTCGAGGCCGCGGTCGCCCTCGTCTGCGCGCAGCGTCGTACGGTCCCGCCCGTCGCCAACCTCACCACCTGCTCCGAGTCCGACCGCATCGACGTGGTGGCCGGCACGCCCCGCAGTGTGTCCCTGGCTCCGGTCCTCTCCAACTCCTTCGGTTTCGGCGGGCAGAACGCCTGCCTTGTGCTGACCCCCGGGCACTGACCCATCCGCACCCTGTTCCCCACAGGAAGACAGGAAGATCCGTCATGCGCATCCTTCTCACCGGGGCGACCGGCGTCGTCGGCACGGAAGTAGCCGACCGCCTGCGCACCGCCGCATCCTTGGACACCGCCGCACCCCTGGGCACCGGCCCCCTGGGCATCGATCTCGTCCGCACCGCACGCCGTAACGCCCACGCGCCCCTGGTCCGCTGGGACATCGGCAGCGAACCGGCACCGGCGGAGCTGGCCGGTCACTGGGACGTCATCGTGCACACCGCCGCCTCGACCCGCTGGACGATGACCCGCGACGAGGCCACCGACGCCAACATCCGTACCCTGCGCGCCGTCCTGGCCCTGGCCGGCCCCGAAACCCATGTCGTCCACGTCTCCACCGCCTATGTCGGAGGAGTACGCAATCCCGAGGACCTGCGGGGCGCCGAGTTCGAGGGCTACCGCAACGGCTACGAGTGGTCCAAGGCGGTCTGTGAGCAGATCGTCGCCACCGAGCACGCCGGCCCCACCACCGTGATCCGCCCGCCGCTGGTCATGGGCAGCCGTGCCGACGGCCGTATCTCCCGTTTCTCCGGCCCTTACACCCTCTTCCCGGCCCTGGTCTCCGGTCTCGCCGCGGTGGTCGTCGGCGACCCGGACGGTTACGCCGAGATCAGCCCGCTCGACGAGGTCGCCGACGCGATCGCGCAGGCCGCCCTGGGCCCCGCCCCGGACCCGGCCGCGCCGCGCACCGAGGTCATCGCCGCGGGTGGGGCCAGCCTGCGTCTGAGCACCCTTGTCGAGATCACTTGCGAGACGATCAACACGTTCCGGGCGTCTCACGGTGTCGATCCGATCGCCATACCGCCGATGGTTCCCACCGACAGCTGGAATCGTTTCTTCCTGCCTCTGTCACGGCAGTGGCTCTCGCCGATGCAGCAGCAGGCCGTCAACCTGCTCGCGATGTTCCAGAGCTACACCAGCATGGCCGAGCCCTTCGAGCCGACCCGTCCCGTACGTGACCCGGGCGAGGTGATGGCCGCGTCCGTACGCCACTGGGCCCACAGCAAGCCCCGGCAGGCCCTGGCCACGCCCAGCCCCTGGACGCTTGTCGCGGCCCAGGGCCGGAAGGAGCCCTGACCGTGCGCGTGCTGTTGATCAGCGGCAGCCCCAGTCCCCGGTCCGCCACCGGCACCCTGGCGGGGGTCGCCGGCGGCGCGCTGGGCGAACTCGGCGCCACCGTCGACTCCGTGGACCTCGCCGAGTGCTCCGACCTCGGGGCTCTGTACCGCGTGGCGGCGCACGCCGACGCCATCGTGCTGGCGAGCCCCGTCCATCACGCCGGGTACTCCGGTCTGCTCAAGACCGCGCTGGACACGCTGCCGGGTGATGCCTTCACGGACAAGGCTGTCGGGCTCCTGGCCCACGGCAGCGGCCCGCGCACCGGGAACGTCGTCTGTGAGCAGCTGCGCACGGTCGCGAAGGCACTGGGCGGTTGGGTGGTGCCCACACAGGTCGCCGCGTGTGCCGACGACTTCACCCTGGTGGGCGGCGTGAAGGCTCCTCTGGGCCCGTTGCTGGAGCGGTGTCGCACGATGGCGGGTGAGCTGCACCGTTGCGCGACGATGCTCGGCCGGCCGGGGACGGATGAAGGGCGGGCGTCGTGTACGACGTGATCGTGGTGGGAGCACGCTGCGCGGGAGCGCCGGCGGCCATGCTCCTGGCCCGTGCCGGGTACAGCGTCCTGCTCCTGGAGAAGGCGCGTTTCCCCAAGGACAAGCTCTCCTCGCACTACCTCCATCAACCGGCGGTCGCGATGCTCGACCGGTGGGGGCTGCTGGAGAGGCTACGGGCCACTGGCTGCCCGCCGATCGACCGGGTCGGCTACGAGGCCGCCGGTGTCCGGCTGGAGGCTTCCTTCCTGCCGGCCGACGGTCACAGCACGACGTACGCGCCCCGGCGTTTCGTGCTCGACCCGATCCTGGCCGACGCCGCGGTCGAGGCCGGCGCGGAGTTCCGCGAGGGGTGCACGGTCACCGGCCTGCTCCAGGAGGACGGCAGGGTGGTCGGTGTGCGCTGCAGGACAGCCGGCGGGGGTGAGACCACCGAGCGGGCGCACCTGGTGATCGGCGCGGACGGTATGCGCTCGTCGGTCGCGCGATTCGTCGGCGCTCCGATGATCGCCGAGGACGCGCCGATGACCTGTACGTACTACAGCTACTGGGAGGACCTCCCCACGCGGGAGGGCCTTCCCCGGCACTGGGAACTGTACGAACGCGCGGGCCGGTCGGTGGGTGTGGTGCCGACCCACGACGGGCGGACGCTGGTGATGGCGTACTTTCCCCAGTCGGAGTTCCGGCAGGTGCGCGCCGACGCCCGATCCGCGTATCTGGAGGCGCTCGCCACCACGGCCCCGGGGCTGGCCGACCGTCTGTCCGCCGCCCGCCAGGCCGAGCGGCTCTACGGTACGGGCGAACAGCTGAATTTCATGCGGAGGGCGTCGGGCCCCGGCTGGGCCCTGATCGGCGACGCGGCCCACAGCAAGGACTCGATCGCGGCCCGGGGCATCACGGATGCGTTTCTGCAGGTGCGGATGCTCACCGACGAGATCGGTGAGGACCTGCACGACCCGGTGGCGCTGGAGGCGGCCTGTGCGCGTTACGCACGGGGCCTGGAGGAGGGGTTCATGGACTTCTACCGCGGCACCCTGGACGTGGCGGCGCTGGCGGGTCCGGAGGACAGGAAGCCTTTCCTGCGGGCCTTGTCGACCAACCAGACGCTGGTCGACCGCTACTTCGCCCTGATGCCGGGGCTGTGCACGATGGACGAGTTCTACAACAGCGAGGAACTACGACAAACACTCGCCCGAGCCTGACGAGAGGCCCGGACGGCAGGGGCCTTCACCGTGCCGTCCGGGTCGGTTGGGCTTTGCTACTGGGGTATGGGGGTCGCTTGGCCGGTGACATGTACGCGGGCCTCGGCGGGGTCGATGTCGACGGTGAGGTCGCTGGGGCGGCCCATGTCCTCGCCCTGGCGGATACGGATGGTCGTGGGCCGGTGGATGTGGCCGGTGGCGCGTAGGTATCCGCCGAGGGCGGCGGCGGCCGCCCCGGTGGCGGGGTCCTCCACGACGCCCCCTACCGGGAAGGGGTCGCGGGCATGGAAGAGCTGCTCGTTCTCCCGGTGGATCAGCTGGACGGTGGTCCAGCCCCGGGTTCGCATGATGTCGGCCAGGGCGTCGAAGTCGTAGGAGAGATCGGCCAGTCGCGCGCGGGAGGTCACGGCCACGACGAGGTGCTGGTTGCCGCCGTAGGCGACGTGTGGTGGCAGCGCCGGGTCGAGGTCCGTACGGGCCCAGCCCAGGGCGGCGAGTGTCGCGTCCAGCTCGGCGTCCCCGGCCGGCAGGGAGCGGGTGGGTGCGCTGGTGAGGGTGGCCCGGACCGCGCCCTGCCCGTCGGTGGTCGTCGCCACCGGGATCTCGCCCACCTCGGTGTCGAATGTGAGCTCACCGGGGCCGAGGCGTTCGGCGAGGGCCACGGCGGTGGCGATGGTGGCGTGGCCGCAGAACGCGACTTCGGCCAGGGGGCTGAAGAACCGGAGCCGGAAGCGCCGTGCCGTCGGGTCGGATTCGGTGATGAAGGCGGTTTCGGAGTAGCCCACGCGGGCGGCGGTCTCCAGCATCGCGGTGTCGTCGAGGTGGGCGGCGTCGAGGACGACGCCCGCGGGGTTGCCGCCGGCGGGGTCGGTGGTGAAGGCGGCGTAGCGCAGAACTTCGGTGGTCATGTCCTGACTCTCCCTCACCCATGGGATCGGGACAAGCGATGGATTCCGATGCAATCCATCTAATAAACCGATGGCACCTTCTATGCTGTGCCGTGTGGACACCCGACTCCTGCGTACCTTCACCACTGTCGTCAGAACCCGGAGCTTCACCGCGACGGCCGCCGAGCTGCACCTTGCCCAGTCGACGGTCACCGCCCAGATCCAGGCGCTGGAGAAGGAGCTGGACACCCGGCTCTTCGACCGGCTGCCGCGGGGTGTGGCGGTCACCGAGGCCGGCAGGCGTCTGCTGGGCGAGGCGGAGAGCGTGCTGGACGCGGAGTCACGGCTGCGCGCGGCGGCCGCCGCCGGCGGGCCGCCTGCCGGCCGGGTGGTGATCGGAGCCGGTGAGACGCTGTGCTCGGCCCGGCTGCCCGGTGTCATCGCGGCTCTGCGCCGGCTCCACCCCGGCCTTGAGGTCGATCTGTCGCCTGCGGGAACCGCGGAGGCTCTTGAGGGCCTCCGCGCAGGTCGTCTGGACGTGGCACTGCTGCTGGAAGACGGCGTCGACGCTCCCGACATCGACGTCGAACACCTCGCGGACGAACCGCTGGTCCTCCTGTGCCCTCCCGAGCACCCTTTCGTTGGGCGGGAGGAGCCGGTCACTTGGGAGGAGCTCGCGGGGGAGGCGTTCTTCCTCCACGAACAGGGCTGCTCCTACAGCGACCGGCTCGCCGACCGCCTGCTGGCGGTTCCGGGCTCCCGGACGCGGCTGACGCGCTTCGGCAGTATCGAGGCGGCTCGCTCGTGCGTGGCGGCCGGGCTCGGCCTGACCGTACTGCCCCGCGCCACTGTCGAGGACGCGCTGCGTGCCGGCCGGCTGGGTGTGGTGCCGGGCCCGGCGATCCCCGACGTCCCTGTCCAGTTGGCGCGGCACCGTCGGCGCTGGGTCTCGCCCGGAGTACGGGCGGTGACCGACGAGCTCAGGCGGCAGCTGGCGGCCGGGTGAGAGCGGGTGTGCGGGCTGTCGCCCCGTCTCAGTTGCCGCGGCGTACTCGTGCCGCCTTGCGGGCTTCGGCGAGCTTGCGGGCCTCGTTGGCCTTGCGGGACTTGCCGCCGGTGTGGCGGGTGGTGTCCTTGCTGGTGCCCAGGCCGCGGAAGGGGGTGTTGGTGTTCTTGGCGCGGGGTGCGGCGGGAGCACCGTCGAGCGGGGTACCGGAAGGGGCCTTGGCCCCGGTGATCCGGCTCAGCTCCGCCTCGCCCGAGCGGACCTTGGTGATGGTCGGCCGGATGCCGGCATCCGTCATCAGCTGGCTGGTCTCGCGGCGCTGACCCGGGAGGACGAGGGTGACGGCGGTGCCGGTCCTACCGGCGCGGGCGGTGCGGCCGACGCGGTGGAGGTAGTCCTTGGGGTCGGTGGGTGAGTCGACGTTGACGACGAGGTCGAGGTCGTCGATGTGCAGGCCGCGGGCGGCGACGTTGGTCGCTACCAGGGCGGTGATCTGGCCGTTCTTGAACTGGGCGAGGGTCCGGGTGCGCTGGGGCTGGGATTTGCCGCTGTGCAGGGCCGCGGCGTGTACTCCGTTGGCGCGCAGGTGCCGGGTGAGCTGGTCGGCGGCGTGCTTGGTGTCCAGGAACAGCAGGACGCGGCCGTCGCGGGCGGCGATCTCCGTGATGACGGCGTACCGGTCGGGGCCGTGGACGACCAGGACGTGGTGGTCCATCGTGGTGACGGCGCCCGCGGAGGGGTCGGCGGAGTGGACGACGGGGTCGTTCAGGTAGCGGCTGACCAGGTGGTCGACGCCGTGATCCAAGGTGGCGGAGAACAGCATGCGCTGGCCGTCGGGGCTCACCTGGTCGAGTGCCTCGGTGACCTGCGGCAGGAAGCCCATGTCGCACATCTGGTCGGCCTCGTCGAGGACGGTGATCTTGATCCGGTCCAGACGGCAGGCCTTGCGCTCGATGAGGTCGTGCAGACGGCCGGGGGTGGCGACGAGAACCTCGGCCCCCTCGCGCAGCGCGGCGATCTGCCGGCTGATCGAGATGCCGCCGACGACCGTGGCCATCCGCAGCCGCAGCGCACCGGCGTACGGCGCGAGCGCCTCGGTGACCTGCTGGGCCAGCTCCCGGGTGGGCACCAGCACCAGGGCCAGGGGCTGCTTGGGCTGCGCGCGCCGCCCGGCCGTCCGTGCGAGCAGCGGCAGGCCGAAGGCGAGCGTCTTGCCCGATCCGGTGCGCCCACGCCCCAGGACGTCGCGTCCGGCGAGGGCGTCGGGCAGAGTGGCCGCCTGGATGGGGAAGGGCTCGCGCAGCCCACGCTCACCGAGCGTGCGCAGCAGCGCGGCCGGCAGCCCCAGCTCGGCGAAGGAGGCCACGGGCGCGGTGCCGGGGTGGTTCATGAGGAGCCTTCCGTATAGGGAACGTACCGAGGAAGGCCCGGCAGGAACGAGCGGCCGACCAACAAGGTGAGCGAGGGCGACCGGGCGGACGGAAAACACCCACTGCCGCAGTCGCGCAAACATTCGATATTAACACGTGACGACGCTCCCGCCCCCGCGCTTCCGGGTGCGCGATGCGTCGGCCCGGGTACCGGCCAGGGTTCGACACCGGCTCGACGGGACCCCGGCCCCGGCATCGTGAGCGGCGGATGCCGGCCGGCATCCGCCGTACGAAGGGGCCGACCCGTGACGGGTTCCGCTGTGCCGCCACCCTCGCACCGCCCCACGCACGGCTCCACGTCGGCCTGCGGGGGAACCACGCGGCAATGGCCGACGCTGTCGGGGGCTGCCGCGCGGTGAGAGCGATACCGGGAAGAGACAGGATGGGCATGAAATCGATCACCACGGCGATGGTGGGCCGCGAGGCCGAACAGACGGAGCTCGCGGCGTTCCTGAAGTCCACCACGGGCCAGGCCCTGATCCTGCGAGGGGAGGCGGGGGCCGGCAAGAGTGCGCTGCTCAGCCACGCCGCCGCGTCGGCGGAGCAGGAGGGTCACGTCGTCATCCGGGCCGCCGGCGTCGAGGCGGAGTCGGCGCTGCCCTACGCCGGGCTGCACCAGTTCCTCCATCCGCTGCTCGCCGACGCGGCGCGCTTGGGCGACGGGAGCCGGGCGGCGCTCGACGCCGTGTTCGGCGGAGTGCAGGGCGATCCGCCGTCGGTCATGACGCTCGGCATCGCCGTCCTCGACCTGCTGTCGCTCTCCTCCGCTCAGCGGTCGCCCCTGCTGGTCCTCGACAACGGACAGTGGCTGGACGACGCGAGCGCCGACGTCTGCGGCTTCGTGGGCCGGCGCCTGGCCGGCAGCCCGGTGAAGTTGCTGGTCGCGGTGCGCACCGACATCCCGTCGCGCTTCGACACCGCCGCACTGCCCGAACTGCCGATCGCCGCCCTCGCCGACGAGGACGCGGCACGCCTGCTGGACCACCGGTACCCGGATCTGAGCCGACGGCTCCGCCGGGTCGTCCTCGAGCAGGCCCAGGGCAACCCGTTGGCCCTGCTGGAACTGCCCACCCGCTTCGCCTTCGCCGGCCGGTCGAGCGATCTCCCGGTCGAAGTCCTCATCGGCCACGAGAGGGCCCGGGCCGCGCCGCACGCGACCGGTACCACGCCCCGCGCCTCGACGCCGGAACCGGCTCGGACGCCGAACCCGCCCCCGCTGACCTGGCAGGAACGCCGCATCGCCGACCTGGCCGCGAGCGGCCTGACGAACAAGGAGATCGGCAAGCGGATACACCTGTCACCGCGAACCGTCAGCTCGCACCTGTACCGCACCTTCCCCAAACTGGGCATCACGACCCGGGCGGCACTGCGCGACGCACTGAGCCGGACCGAGGGGGTGTCACAGGCCGACTCGCCGCGGCGATGACAGCCGGCGGTGGTGACCGAATCCATGCAGGTCAGCGGGCCCGGATGATCGTAGGATGGGTGAAGCTCCTCTGGGAGGAACCCATACCGGAGGTCCCATGCCGCACCACGCGAAACGCCGGCTGCTCGGGCGGGAACGGGAACTGGCGGCACTGGACCGCCTGCTGCGCGACGTGCGCGACGGGCGCAGCCGGGTGCTGGTGCTGCGAGGCGAAGCCGGCGTCGGCAAATCGGCCCTGCTCGACCGTCTGGCCGAGCGGGCCGCACCGCTGCAGACCGTGTACGCGGCCGGCGTCGAAGCCGAGTCCGATTTCGCCTACTCGGCCCTGCAACGCCTGTGCGCCCCGCTGCTGTCGCATCTTCATCGACTGCCGTCGGTACAGCAGGACGCGCTGCGTATCGCGTTCGGCCTGAGCGCGGGGAATCCCCCCGAGATGCTGCTGGTCGGCATCGCGGTCCTGGGTCTCTTCGCCGAGGCCGCGGCCGAGTCCCCGCTGGTGTGCCTGGTCGACGACGCGCAGTGCCTGGACCTGATGTCCCAGCGGATCCTCACGTTCGTCGGGCGCCGGCTGGACGCCGAGTCGGTGGCATTGGTGTTCGCCGAGCGGATCACCGACGGGGAAAAGGAAGAGCGCCTTTCCGGGCTGCCGGACCTCACCCTGCGCGGGCTGGCCGACGCCGACGCACGGTCCCTGCTCGACAGCGCGCTTCCGGGGCCGGTCGACGCCCGCGTACGGGACCGGATCGTCGCCGAGACCGGTGGAAACCCGCTCGCCCTCCTGGAGTTGCCCCGGGACCTGTCACCGGCGGAGCTGGCGTTCGGCTTCGGAGGACCCGGCGCCGGCCCGCTGGCGACCCGGGTCGAGGACGGCTTGCGCCGGCGCGTCGACGCGCTGCCGGCCGACACCCGCGCCCTGCTGCTGGTCGCGGCGGTCGAACCGGTCGGTGACGCACCGCTGTTGTGGCATGCGCTGCGCCTGCTCGGTATCGGGATCGAGGCCGCGGCACCGGCCGAGGCCGCGGACCTCATCACCCTGGGGCCTTCGGTGCGGTTCCGCCACCCGCTGGTGCGTTCGGCCGTCTGGCGCGGCGCGGACGCCGCCACCCTCCGTGCGGCGCACCGCGCGCTGGCCGAGGCCACCGACGCCGAGCGCGACCCCGACCGGCGGGCCTGGCACCGGGCACACGCCGCGGTCGGGCCGGACGAGCAGGTCGCCGCCGCGCTGGAGCGCTCCGCCGACCGGGCCCTGGCACGCGGCGGACGAGCGGCCGCCGCCTCCTTCCTGGAACGGGCCGCCGCGCTCAGCCCCGACCCGAAGGAGCGGGCGCGGCGCGCGCTGGCGTCCGCGGGGGCCCACCTCGAGGCGGGCGTGCCGGCCCGGGTGCCCGACCTGCTCGCCGCCGCCGAGCTGGGGCCGCTCGACCCGCTGCAATCGGCCGACGCCAGCCGGCTGCGGGCCAAAGCGTCGTCGATGACCGACCCGGGGCTCGGCGCGGTGCAACCGTTGCTCGACGCGGCGGGCCGCCTCAGGGACCTCGATCCGGCCGGCGCGCGGGAGACCTGCCTCGCGGCGTTCGGCGCGGCCATCTGGGCCGGCCGCCACGACGAAAGTGGATTGCGGCGAGCCGCCGGGGCGGCTCGCGACCTGCCGCCCGGCGACGAGACGGCGGGAGTCTTCCTCCGGGCCCTGGTCGCGTGGACCACGGACGGGCCGGTCGCCGCTTTCCCGCTGCTGGGGCGGGCGCTGCGCTCCCTCACCGACGACGAGGACCTGGCCGTCCTGTGGCCGGCCGCGAACGCGGCCGTGGAGTTGGGCGATCTCCAGGCATGGCTGGACATCACCGGCCGGGCGGTCAGCTTCGCCCGGACGACGGGCACGCTGTCGATCCTCTCGACGGCGCTGCCCTACCGGGCGGCCTCGCTGGTCTACGCGGGGCGCTTCTCCGAAGCCCGGGATCTACTTGCCGAGGCCGCCGCCGCGGCCGTCGAGGAAGCGGCAGGCGTGGCGACCAGCATGGTCTCGACGGCCCTGCTCAGCGCGTACCGGGGGCAGGAAGAACCGGCCCTGGAACTGATCGGGGCGATGGAAAGAGAAGGCGAGCACCGCGGTCTGGGCCGTCTCACCGGCATGGCGGCGTGCGCGCGGGCCGTCCTCCACAACGGTCTGGGCAACTATCCGCTCGCCATGGAAGCGGCGCTGCGAGGAGGGGAGTACCAGGACCTCGTCGTGCACCACTGGACGTGCAGCGAGCTCGTCGAGGCCGCGACCCGGGCCGGCCATCCGGCCGTGGCGGCCCGGGCGCGCGAGCGACTGGCCGACTGGGGCCGGGCCGGCACCCCCTGGGCCCTCGGCGCGCAGGCGGTGGCCGACGCACTGACCGGAGAACCCGAGCAGGCCGAGGAACGCTACCGCGAGGCCGTCGACCACTTCGCCCGGGGCGGGCTCGGCGTGTTCGAGGCCCGGACCCGGCTGCTGCTCGGCGAATGGCTGCGCCGCCAAAACCGGCGGGCCCAGGCCCGCACCGAGCTGCGCGGGGCGCACGAGGCGGCCTCCGCCATGGGCATGGAGGCGTACGCCGAGCGAGCCCGGCGAGAGCTGCTCGCCACCGGTGAAACCGTCCGCAAGCGGACTCCCGGCACGCCGGTCCTGACCCCGCAGGAGGCCCGGATAGCCCGGCTCGCGGCTGGCGGGCACCAGAACGCGGAGATCGGCGCGCGGTTGTTCCTCAGCCCGCGCACGGTCGAGTGGCACCTGCGCAAGGTCTTCACCAAGCTGGGGATCTCCTCCCGTCGTGAGATCGACGGGGCCCTGTCCGATCGGTGACCGCCTGCCGCGCGTCGGATTCACGTCACGTCAGCAGTACTTGAACGAGCTGATCTTGTCGTTGATCCAGGAGGGGACGGAGGGCCACTGCTCCCGGGGGCCGATCTTGAACTGCGCGCCGCCGTATCCGTTGTGCTCGTAGAAGCAGATGCTGCTTCCGGTGTTGTTCACCACCGAGGACGCGACGTCCTGCATCCCCGTCCACTGGGCTCCGAACCGCTCCAGCTTTCCCATGTCGCCGATGTTCTGGTCAGATGCGATCGACCCGAACTTGTGACCGCCGGTGTTGCCGACGAAGCCGTTCTCGGACCACAGGCAGACGTAATTGGCGGGGCACGCTCCGGCACCGTGCCCGATGCCGAGGATCGTGTTGGCGCTCGCGGAAGCCGCCGCGGTCAGGATCAACCCGGTAGCGGCGACAGAGCACAGTCCGAGCCTTGCTGTCTTCTTGGAGATTCTCATTACCATCCGGCCGAAGAAAGGGAGGGTGGGGTCAGCAGTACTTGAAGGAACTGATCTTGTCGTTGATCCAGGAGGGGACGGAGGGCCACTGCTCCCGGGGGCCGATCTTGAACTGCGCGCCGCCGTATCCGTTGTGCTCGTAGAAGCAGATGCTGCTTCCGGTGTTGTTCACCACCGAGGACGCGACGTCCTGCATGCCCTTGTCCCCGGTGGGGGTACGTGCCAGCTTTCCCATGTCGCCGACGTTCTGGTTCGACGCGAAGGAGCCGAACTTGTGGTCGTTGAAGAACCCGCCCTGAATGAAGTTGCCCTCCGACCACAGGCATACGTAGCCGTCGGGGCACGAACCGGCTCCGTGGCCGATGTTGAAGACACTGGTGGCGCTCGCGGAGGTCGCCGTGGCCAGCATCAGCCCGGCCGCGGCGGCGGTACCCAGCGCGAGTCTCGTCAGCTTGCTCTTCGAGAACATGGTCTCTCTCTCCCGTGTCAGCAGTGCTTGAAGGAGCTGATCTTGTCGTTGATCCAGGAGGGGACGGAGGGCCACTGCTCCCGGGGGCCGATCTTGAACTGCGCGCCGCCGTATCCGTTGTGCTCGTAGAAGCAGATGCTGCTCCCGGTGTTGTTCACCACCGAGGAGGCGGAATCCTGCATGCCCTTCCAGCGCCAGAGCTTGCTCTCGAATTTGAACTTCCCCATGTCCGCGACGTCGCTGTCCGACCCCACGGCCCCGTAGTCCGTCCCGCCCCCCGGATTGCCTCTGACGTAATTGTTGTCACTCCACAGACACACCCAGTTGGCGGGGCACTTGCCGGATCCCGTCTGAATGTCGGTGAGGATGGCGGCGCTCGCGCTCGTCGTCGTGGCGGCGATCGCCCCGGTCAGCGCGGCAGCGCCCACCGCAAATCTCAATGCTGTTCTCCGCATGTTCATCGTGATCTCCTCTGCTTCCTCCGCCGGCCCAGGCCGGCGGATCTGCTTCACATGCCAGGGGTGTTGCTCCGGCTTATCCGCTTGCGGAGCAACTCCACTGTGCCGTCGAGGACACACGGGTGACATCAGTCATTTGACTGCACTCGAATCCGAAGCTGCCGGCCTTGTCGACCCGGGGCACACCCGGCGAGAGGCGTACCCCTCGTGCCGTGCGGACCGGCGGGTCCCTTCGGCTGGTCATGGTCTGTCATGCTTGGCTCCCGGGCTGTTCTGCAGGGTTTCCTGCCCGGCCCGAAGGCGCCGGGCCGACGCCCCCTGTTGGGTGTGGTGGGGTTGGTGTGTGCCGGTTAGTCTGGTGTTGCAGCTGGTTCGCTCCGTCCGCCAGGCGGGTTGCGTCGTAAGAGGGAACCCGGTGGGATTCCGGGACTGCCCCGCAGCGGTGAGTGGGAACGACCGCCGTCATACGCACTGGGCCCGTGGGTCTGGGAAGCGACGGCCAGTAGGTGACTTGTCGTCCGGTCTTCCGGGGCGGCAGGTGTGCCCGCGAGTCCGAAGACCTGCCGCTGTCCGCAGGGCACCACCGGTGTCTGTGGTACCCCTCTTGCCGCGACTCGCGAAGGAGAGTTGACGTGGCCGAACAGACCGCTTCCGTGCCGTCCACCGCTTTGAAGGTCCCCTCTGATTCCCGGGTGACCCTGGCGCACATCATGAGTGAGCACGACACCAACCTCTACGGCACCATCCACGGCGGGGTGGTGATGAAGCTGATGGACGATGCTGCCGCGGCGGCGGCCGGGCGGCATGCGGAGGGGCCCGCGGTGACGGTCGCGGTGGACCGGATGAACTTCCTGGCTCCCGTCCGTGCCGGGGACCTGCTGACCGCGAACGCCGAACTGGTTCGTGCCGGCCGCACCTCCATGGCTGTGGAAGTGCGCGTGACCGCGGAACGGTGGAATGCTTCCGGGCCGCTCACCGAGGTCGCGACAGGACGGTTGACGTTCGTGGCGATCGACGCCGAGGGGCGCCCGCGACCTGTGCCGGCGTTGCGTACCGAGGTGCCGGACGCGGCCTGACGGCTCCGGGTTGACCCCGGTCCGGGGCTCGGTGACCGCGTAGGGCGAAGGGTGCTGCTGTTCTCGTCGACCGCGAGGGTCCGGCTGGGTGGCGGCACCGACGCCCCTGCTCAACCGTACCTGGGCAAAGGGTTCTTCAGCCGTGTCGGAGGCGCCGGTATCCACTTGCGGATCCTGCTCCTTCATGTCACTACCGACCTCGTGGTGCGCATCGCCACCACCGGAGGGTTCCCCGCCGACCGGGAGTGCAGCGAGGAGGCGGCTGCGTGGTGTTGGGATGCGTGCGCGGCAGGGTCACCCCGGCCAACCGGCCGCCCCCCGGTCCCGGTCCATGACGCCCGCCAGGGCCTCGCTCGCCACTTCATGCACCATGGTGCAGCTACATGATCATCTTGGGGTCGTGGCGGGTTATGGTGGTGCCCGCCTCCACGTACAGCTACCGCTCGACGAAAGGCAAATTTGTGAGCACACCTGGCGATTCGCAGCCGTCGTCGGCCGCGCGGCCTGTGGAGCTTAAGGGGCTGCTGGTTACGGCAGCGGATCTGATCGACGCGGGCCTCGATGATTTCACCGAGTTGGAGTCGCCCTCGTCCGACGAGGACCCGCCGCCGATGACCGGTCCGACCCCTGAACTCACGGCCCTGCTGAACAAGGCGTTCACCGACAAGGCCGCGAGGGAGGTCAGGACTTCTTTCATGAACGCCGACTCCTCGATCGTTGTCGACGAGGGAGTCTCGCAGCGGGCGGCAGGGGCTGCCGCGACGTGGATGGCCGACATGCGACAGATCTACGCCCAGTGCGCCGCGTGGACGATGAGTATCGGCGATCAGGAGATCACCATCGAGGTGGTGGACCCGGCCGGTGATCCGGGTGAGCCGCTCAAGGTGGAGCAGAAGTTCGGTGACGAGGCCTTGATGCGCACGATGCTCGCCGGCCCGGTCGGCCGGCAGGGCCGGATTACCACTCTTCTGGTACGCGATGGTGACCGGGCACTGGAACTGACGTTCCGTAGCCTGGCGGGCGAGCCCGGTGGCCCCGAGGCGGCACGTCTCGCCACCGCGATGTCGAACTTCCTTGCGCTGGCTCCAGCGAAGTTCCTGGGCCTGCCGGTCGGCTAGAGACCCACGACCGAAACGAAGCGAAAACGTGATGGTACGCCCCCGGCCGACGACACGACGCTCCGGCCGGGGGCGTCGAATGGTTGCCGCCCGGGGAGCTTCCTTGGGGGGGGGCGGGGCCGACGATGTCGTCTTCCTCACCGATGACTTGTGGACCTGCCCGGCCAGGGGCCGGCACCGCTCGTCCGGCCCGCATGCCGCCCACCACCGGTGTGGTGGGCTCATTGGATTACCCGGCACTGCGGCGAAGAGTAGACGGCCGAGCGTCTTTGCTCCGCGTCCACCGTCCTCCACGGGCCGTGCATGGGCCGTGCACGGGCCGTGTGTCGGGTGCGCGGCCTGCTCGACCAGCTTCGTTGCACGTACGGACGGGGCGTACCGGGTGCCGGCCGGGTGGCAGCACAGCCGGCACCTCCCGCCGTACGTTCCCCCGTCGTGCCGGGTCAGCCACCGACCACCTGCGGCCACAGGCGGTCTCCGCCGCCTTCCACCACCCAGCGTCCGATCCTCCGGTACCAGGTGTGTTCGTCGCCGTCCTCGTCGCGCCAGGACCACATGCGCGTCGTGGCCAGGTGAAGCGGGCTGAGTTCGGTGAATCCGACCGCTCCGTGCAGCTGGTGGGCGATACGGGTGATCTCGGCGACCGAGGCCGAGGCCTGCGCGGCGGCGGTCCAGGCGGCGAACTCCGCGGTGCGCGGCTCCGTCAGGGCGGTGGCCGCCGCGTTGACGGCCGCCGTGATCAGGGCTGTTTCCTCGATCAGTTTGGCCTCCTCCTGCTTGACCGCCTGGAAGTGGTTCAGCGGGCGCCCGAACTGCACACGGGAAGCCGTATGGGAGGCCGTCAGGTCGACACAGCGGCGTGCCGCGCCGGCGATGAGGGCGGCCCGTGCCAGGCCGGAGCGCCACTCCGCCTCACCGACCAGTGCGGGCGGTACGCGCCGGACTCTGTCGGCGGGAATGTGCGCGTCGATCAGTACGAGTTCGTCTCTGGGCTCCCCCGCGAGGTTCACACCCTCGCTCCTTGTGCAATCCGCGGCCTCGAGGAGCAGGAGCACGGGTGCGCCGGACGGCCCCTCGGTCAGTACGACCACGGCGTCGGCGGCACGGCCCCAGGGCACCCGGCTCAGCGTGCCGCTGACGCGCAGGGCATCGTCGGTGCCGTGCGTGCCCGGGGGGCCGACCCTGCTGGTGGTGTCCACGTGGGCGAACCGCATGTCGAGCGGTCCGGACGCGACCGTCAGCGGTCCGTCCGGCACGGCCAGGCCCGCCCCGGTCAGCAGCGGGTGTGCGACGAGCAGTGTTTCGGCGAGTGGAGCGGGGGTGGTGCGGTAGCCGGCTTCGCGCACCAGGGCCACCAGGCCGGCCGGGTCCGCGTCGGGCCGCGGCAGGGCGTCGGCCTCGCGCAGCGCGTCCCACACCGCCCGGGCGGCCTCGGCGGGCCGCTCGTACGCGTCCGTCCCGTGCGGTCCGGCCAGGACGGCGACGGCACGCCGCAGGAGGGATTCGGTGCTCATGAGGGCAGCTCCAGACCTCGGGTGATGATTCCGCGCAGGATTTCGTTGGTGCCGCCGCGCAGCGTGTACCCCGGTGAGTGGAGGATCGCCGCGGCGAGCAGTTCGGGGAAAGTGCCGCGAGTGGCGTCGAAGCGGGCGGGGACCGGCAGGATCTCACGGACCTCGTTGACGAGTTCGCCCTCGAAACGGGTCCCGAGGTCCTTGACCAGCGCGGCCTGTACGTCGGCCGGGCGGCCGGCCTCCAGGGTGGCGGCCACGCCCAGCGACAGCTGCCTGATCGATGCCAGGCGTGCGGTGAGACGGCCCACGCGGGCGTGCTGCTGCGGGGTGCACGCGGTCCGGTGCAACTGTCCCACGAGTGCGATCAGGAGCGGCAGCGTGGACAGGAAACGCTCCGGCCCGCTGCGCTCCAGGGCCAGTTCGCCGGTTACCTGCCGCCAGCCGTCACCGGGACGGCCGAGCAGGGCGTCGGAGTCGAGCTCGACGCCCGTGAAATGGAGGTAGTTGAAGGTGTGTTCGCCGCTGAGCAGGCGGATCGGCTCGACTCGCACGCGCGGGTCGCGCAGGTCGACGATGAACTGGCTCAACCCGGCGTGGCGGTCCTGCAGGTCGTCGGTGCGGGCGAGCACGATCGCGTGGTCGTTGACGTGCGCCCCGCCCGTCCACATCTTGGTGCCGGTCAGCCGCCAGCCGTCGTCCGTCCGTTCCGCCCGGGTACGCACCGAGGCCAGGTCCGAACCGCTGTTCTCCTCGCTCATCCCGATCGAGAAGAAGCATTCACCGGCGGCGATCCCGGGTAGGAAGCGGCGTCGCTGCTCCTCGGTTCCGTGACGCAGGATGGAGGGCCCGGCCTGCCGGTCGGCGACCCAGTGGGCCGAGACCGGGGCGCCGGCCGCCAGCAGCTCCTCGATGACGACATAGCGCTCGAGGTTGCCGCGCCCACCGCCGCCGTACTCGCGAGGCAGGGCCATGCCGACCCAGCCGCGCTCGGCGAGGCGGCGGGTGAACCCGGGGTCCCAGCCGGTCAGCCAGGAGTCGGGCCGGCCCATGACGGTGCCGGCGGTGCGCTCGGCCGCCAGGAAGTCACGCACCTCCTCTCGTAACCGCTGGGCCCCGGGGGGAAGGCGCACCGCCATGGTGTCGAGGGTGGGGAAGGTCATCCGAGTGCTCCTTTCGGTGGTCGTGGTTCAGGCACCCGCGAAGCGCGGGGCGCGGTGCTCGCGGCGGGCCCGGACGCCCTCACGGAAGTCGTCCGTGGTGGCCGTCACCGGTTGGGCGAGCGACTCCCACGTCAGCGCCTGTTCGACGGTGAGCGGGCCGTGGGCCAGGCCGCTCCTGGTCAGCCGGACCGCCAGCGGTGCGGCGGTGGCCATCTCGTCGGCCGCCTCGAGCGCGGTCCGGAGCACCTGGCCGACGGGCAGGGCCTCGTGCACCATGCCCATGGCGGCGGCTTGCGCACCACTGACCAGCCTGCCGGTCAGGAGCAGTTCCCGGGCGCGCGGCAGACCGACCGCCTCGGCGAGCAGGGCGGTGGCGGCCATGCCGGGGTGCAGGCCCAGCCGGACGAACGGTGCGCCGAGCTTCGCGTCCTCGGCTGCGTAGCGCAGGTCGCAGGCCAGGGCCAGGGCCAGTCCGGCGCCCACCGCGTGGCCGCTCACGGCCGCCACGGAAGGGACGGGCAGATCGCGGATGGCCAGCCAGGTCCGGTAGAAGTCCGACATCCGGCTCCGGGCGCCGGACAGGTCCCGGTCGCGCCCGTCGGAGAGCTCTCCGAGGTCGGCTCCCGAGCTGAACGCGGGTCCGGTGCCGGTGACCACGACCGCGCGGAGGCCGGGGTCCTCGCGCAGCGTCCGCATGGTCCGACGCCACTGTTCGGTCAGCCGGCCAGTCATGGGATTGCGTTTGCCGGGGTTGTCGAAGGTGAGCACGGCAACGCCGTTCGGCCGGTGCTCGACGCGCAGCGGCTGCTGTTCGCTCATGGGGTTCTCGCTTTCCGGAAGGTGCGACGATTCCAGGGCGCGCGGGGATCGGGGCTCACGCGGCCGGGCGGTAGCCGATCTCGGCGAGGACCTCTTCGGTGTGCTCGCCGATCCCCGGGCAGTGCCGGCGCAGGCCGGCCGGGGTGGCCCAGAACCGTACGGGCTGTCCGATGAGGTGATAGCGGCCCTCGGTGGGGTGCTCGGCGGTTCGCAGCAGGCCGCCCTCGGCGGCGTAGGCGCTGTGCGCGGCCTCGTCCAGGCTCAGCACCGGGGCCGCGGGAATGCCGGCCGCGTCGCAGAACTCCTGCCACTCGGCGTTGGTGTGCCGGGGGGAGAACTCGGCGGCCAGGGCGTAGAGGTCGTCGGCGTTGCGGGCCCGGTCGGCGAGCGAGCCGAAGCGCGGGTCGTCGGCCAGTTCCGGGCGGCCGACGAAGGTGAAGAAGTCGCGCCAGTTGCGGTCGCTGTAGGGCAGGACGCACATCCAGCCGTCCGCCGTGCGGGATGCCTTGCGCTGGGAACTGAGCGCCCGCGAGTAGCCCATCGGGCCCTCGGGCGGGTCGAGGGTGGCCGCCGCCAGGTGCTCGACCAGGTTGAAGGCCAGCATGGTGTCGGCCATCGGGACCTCGACGTGCTGCCCCTGACCGGTGCGGTCGCGATGGTGGAGCGCGGCGAGCGCCGACTGCGCGATCACCAGACCGCAGATCTTGTCGGCGATCACGGTGGGGACGAAGTACGGGACGCCGCTGACCTGTTCGTTCAGCCACACCAGACCGGAAGCCGCCTGCACGACGTCGTCGTAGGCCGCGTTGCCACCGAGCCCGGAATCGCTGCGGAACCCCTGGGCGTTCAGGTAGACCAGGCCGGGGTTGAGGGCCGCCACGTCCTCGTAGCCCAGGGCGAGCCGCCGAAGGGCCTGCGGGCGGACGTTGGTGATGAACACGTCCGCGGTCGCGATCAGGGCGAGCAGTGCGTCGCGGCCGCCAGGGGCCTTGAGATCGATCGTGACACCGCGCTTGTTGCGGTTGAGGTTGAGCGTCATCGCGCCCATCCCCGGGCTGCGGGTGGGCGGGTAGTGGCGGGTCATGTCACCGGCCGGCGGCTCGACCTTGATCACGTCCGCCCCGAGATCCCCGAGCTGCTGCGCCGCGTAAGGGGCCATGATCACACTGGCCAGTTCGACCACCCGCACACCGTTCAGCGGCCCCGGGCCACCGTCCCCTTCACCGGACCCTCCACCGACCTCGTCCCGTCCTGTCGACATGGCGCGTCTCCGATCTCCACCGGGGCCGGCTTCGGATGCCGGTCCGTTGACGTCCAGTCAAATTCCTGTCGTCTCATAGCGTCCAATACTTCTTCCCGCCGTCTCTCATACGCTGAGCCATATGGAATTGACCCAGCGCATCCTCGAACAGTTCGTCGTGCTGGCCGAAGAACAGCACTTCGGCCGCGCCGCCGAACGGCTCGCCATGAGTCAGCCGCCGCTCAGCCAGGCGATCCAACGGCTGGAACGTGGCCTCCAAGTCGTCCTCCTGGACCGGAGCCGGCGTGGCGCCAGGCTCACTCCGGCCGGCCGTGCGTTCGCCGAGGACGCCCGGCGGCTGCTCGACGCGCAGGCCGCCGCCGTCGACCGGGCCCGGCGGATCGCGAGCGGTCACGAGGGCAGGCTCCGGCTCGGGTTCGTCAGCAGCCTCGGCTACGACTTCCTGCCGCGGCTGCTGCGCCGCAGCCGCACGGAACTCCCCGGTCTGCGGCTGCACCTGAGCCAGCATCCCTCCGGGGAGCTGACCGACATGCTGCGCACCGGGACGCTGGACCTGGCGCTGGTGCGCCTCCCGATCACCGGCAAGGAAGGCCTGACCGTCCGGCGCATCGGCGTGGAACGGCTGATCGTGGCGCTCCCGGAGGACCACGCGCTCGCCGCCAGGCCGTCCCTCGACCTGCGGGAACTCGCCGAGCAGGAGTTCGCGCTCCCCAAACCGGACGCTCTGCCCGGACTCGCCGAGCAGGCCGCTCTGGCCTGCGCCAGGGCGGGCTTCACACCCCGGCAGTCGGGGCAGGCGGACGACCTGCCGGGGCTACTCAGCCATGTCGCCGCGGGGCTCTGCCTGACCCTCGCACCCGAGCAGGTGTGCTCCCTGGGAATTCCCGGGGTGGTCTACCGGCCGCTGCGCGACGATTCCCCCTACCTGGAGACCGCGATCGCGGCAGTCCATCGCTCGGACGGTCCCGACGCCGCCGTGCGGCAGCTCCTGGGAGTGCTCACCGCCCTCTTCGGCCTGCCGGACGACAAAACGGAGACCGGTCGGACCCGCACACCGGGCGATCCCCATCCCGGCCGGTCGCCTGAATAGATGGTGAGTGGCTCGGAGAGCATGTGCAGGCTGTACGCGATGTTCTCGTGCGGCTGGCCGACGATGTCGCCGTCCACCGTCGGCCCGCAGCTGCCCGAGCCGGACCCCGATCGCGCGCCGCTTCTCCTGCGACACCTTCCCCCACCCCTCGCACGAACATCTGCGCGCATCCATGCGACCGGGTGAACCGGCCGCGAACGCTTCGCGCAGGCAAGGTCGAGGCGGTATCGGCTGCCTTGAGGACAACGACGTGGGCCCTCCACTTGCAGCCGGTGTCCCCGACGTAGCGGATCGCGTTCACGATCTTTCCGGCGGGTGTGTTTCTCCGGCCGTCCGCCATTCGGGCGGGTCCTTACGGATGGCGGGAGCGGGGCGATGCGGAAGCTGTAAGGGGCGGCGGGAAGCAACATGGCGGACAGCGAGACAGCTGCGAGGGCGACGCCACCAGCTTCTTATGGTCACCCTCGGGAGGCTGTCACCAGCGGATTCGTTTCCGCATGCCCTGGCGGATCGCGATCTCCACGGGCGAGTACGCGCCGTCGGCCCGCTCCAGCTCGTACGGCGTGGCCGACATCAGCGGCGGCTGGGCCATGAAGCGCGGTCGCACCCCGTGGTGCGGTTGTGCCGCGTGCACCAGGAACGGATGGCACAGGAAGACGTCGCCCGGGGACCCGGTGGCGAGAGCGAGTGGCCGGTGGTCAGACGCCGCTACCAGGTCGGGTGCAAGGGCCAGCCCGCTTGCCCCGTCTTCCCCGTACTTCTCCAGCAGCTTCGGCACGTCGAGGTGTGAGCCGACCCGGATCCGGGTCGGGGCGTCCTCCTCGCCGACCTCGCTGAACAGGAACAGCATCAGCAACGCCCGGCCCCGGGAGCGCAGATTGGTGAAGTACCAGCTCTCGCCCTCCGGTAGATAGCTCCCCTCGATGTGCCAGCCCGCATCGTCCGGCTCCTCCTCGTGCGGGAATCGCAGCGGGAACGTGCCCAGTGAGTAGCGCGGCTCCCAGCGTCCCGCTCCGACGAGCAGGTCGTAGGCCCGGTGCAGGGAAGGGGAGTTGGGGGCGGCGGCGAACGGCCCCTGCGCCATGCCGGCCACCCAGTGCACCGGCTGCGTCCACGTTGCTGGATCGTCCGGGTCGCAGCCCGTCTCTCGCCACAGCAGCCGCGCGCAGTCCGCGGCCACGCGCGGGGCGACGGCGCCCTCCAGCTTTACGAAGCCGTCGCGGAGGAATCGGGATACCAAGGTCGTGTCATCCATGCCCCCATCCTGCGGCGGCACCGGTCCCGGCCACCCGACATTCTCCGCACCACCCTTGTCGGGTGATCACCGAGACCGGGGGGGAGGGAGAGGATGGGCAGGAACGGGTCGGCCGTCGACGGTGGCGGCGGTGGCCAAGCCCGGGAGGCATGTGTAGGTATGGACACGTATCCGATGGCGGCGGCGCTTTTGTGGAAGAACGAGTACGTGGCCCGTGAGGATCGCGAAGGCGATGCTGCCCCCGGGGGACCGATTCGACATGACCTCCTCATAGAGCAGCCAAAGACCTTGTACGGCAACGTCTCGGCATATCTTTGGAAGATCAAGTCCTCGTCGAGCGGGTCCCCCAGTCCGTGCCCTCGCCTGTCACCATGTGCTGCAGGAGGTCGAGGAACCTCTCGCGGGCTGTCGGCGCGAGCTCGTCCGCAAGGACCGAACCGCCACACCCGTGCGCCGCATGCAGGTGCGGAAGGACCGCGAACGACCCGCGCAGGGAGCAGTACCTGCAACTACTCGCATGATCAACGACTGGCCGGCGCCGGAAAGCCTGGCACCGGCGTACGACCGGTTCATCCAGGCCCTGAGCGCCCGGACACCGGCGTAGCAGACCGGTCGGGCGACGCGGCGTGGCCTGACCGGTCACGCCGTCTTCGCCCGATCGCGTTCGACCAGCAACCCGTCATCCGGGAAGGTATGCCCTACCGGGCCGATCCACAGGTTCTGAGCATTCCTCGACCGAGCCGCGGCGGGATTTCTCTGGCCCGTCACCGCACGCTGTCGCCTCAGGCTTCCTTACACGCCGAGCTCCCGCAACGGCCGATCGTCCCTGTCAACAAGCCGGTGCCGCACGAGCCCCATGTGCTGCATCCGTCAGGCGCATACCCTGCCATTACAGGTCCAGATATAGCCACAGCCGCATCCGGGCCAAGTCGAAGTGCAGCGCCCGCATATGGGGTCGCATCCCGGCTGGCAACTGCTTCCGATATTGCAATTGCACGTCACGGCCGGCGCCGATGTGGCGCTATGGCCGGAGACAGAGCGAGTTTCAGCGGTATCGAGAGGGCCGAGCGTCGACATGAGGCTGCATGTCTCGCTACGCCCGAACGCGATAACACCCCTCGCCTCGATCGCCTTCATCCGAGTCTGGATTGCCGAGTCCTCGTGGGTGTAGGTCGTCTCATCGGCGACGATCGCTTCGAACTCGTCCAGCACACGGGCCTGCTCGGCCGTCATGCCCGGGTGTACGCGCCGGTAGCGTTCCACCTGCTCGACCCACAGGCTGCTCCGGACGCTCGGTGGCAGGCCAGCGAAAATCGCCGGCCTATAGGCCACGGGGAATCCGGCCAGCTCGTCGTACTGTCCGACACGCGGCGACTGATTTGCCTGAGCCCAGCTCCGTCCGGCGGCCAGGGTCCTGGACTCGTGAGCCGCGAACGCCGGCGCCTTGCCGCTCAACAACAGAGCAGCTGCGATCCCGGCTCCTGCACTCAGCCGGAGCACCCCTCGTCGTCCGATACGGGGGCCCTCGGCCTGATTGCCGCGCGGTGCCCCTTCCCGATCCGGATCGGCAAGAGCATGCAGCACCAACACGGTCCGACGAGGCCCCAGCCGCATTGCCAGCCGGGAACCCATACGGACACCGGTCCAAGCCCGGACTCTCGTGCCCTCGACCCTGAGCAGGGTGGGCGCCCATGGAGTGTCTCGGTCCAAGGCCTGGGCCCGCCATCGCTGCACGTCACGATGCCCAAGTGGCAGGACTTCCAGACGCCCCGCCGATGCCCGCTCGACTCGCCGCGACACCTCCTTGCACAGGGCGCAGGAGGCATCGAACGCAAGGACCCAGCGGCAAACCGTTTCCCTCATTTCTCTCCCTCTGTTGTGTAGATGGAGCAACTGGCCCGGTGCTACCTGCGGGGGCCACAGTCGGGTGTGGGTAGCCGACGCTCAGGAAGTAGCGCCGAGATTGATCACGGGTATGCGCCGGGGCCTCGGACTCGGCATCACCGCACCGGGAGGACTCAGCGTCTGGTCCGGGCATGGGTGGATACGACCGGGCCTGTGAGAGCGCTCCTCTGCCCTTCCAGCGGAGCGGTTTCACGTGCGCAATCAGGACCTCGGGATGCACGTCGTGAGCTGGTACACAGGCGTCCAGTCGGCAGTGGGATCCTGGGAGAAGGCGTTGGGCGTGGTGTAGGTCCGGCCATTGGTGAGGTTCATGCGGACCCGCCTGCTCTGGGTCTGGTTGTTGATCCATGCCCCTGAACCGCTGTAGCCGATACCGTACGTTCCGCAGTAGTAGTAGTCCCGCTGAGTGGAATCCCCGTCCACGGTTGCGCAGAAGTTTCCGTAGTTGCAGTTCATTGCTTCCAGCGGTGCGTGTGTCGTGCGCAGGTCTCTGGCGTGGCGCTCACCCGGCACCGCAACCGTGATCTGCCCGCCGGGGAAGGCGATGGTGTTCGGTCCGGTCTGGTGCCCTCGCGCTGTTCGCTTGAGGTAGCTGTCGACTTTCCTCTGCAGAACGAGCGCCTGGGCCTGGGTGAGGCCGGCGGACTGCGCCTGCGCTGTGTTGGACGGGGCAGCGCGGTCACTGCCCGCCAGGGCTGGTGTGGCTGACGAAGCCAACGCCACAACGGAGGTGGCAGCTACCAGGACCGCCTTGTGCCGGGGTGATTTACGAGACATGTCACTCCTTCTGCTCGCGGCCTGGGGGCCTGTCTCCGGCAGATCTCTACGGGCTCCCGACGCCTTGCACGCGTCGCGCCGTTCCGGCCCACAACGACCGGTTCGCCACTCACGTGCCGCCGGTGCGGCGACGACACTCGACTTCCGCGGTTCCCACCATCGGACAGGAGCGCCGGGCCGCGCACGCGGTTCGTCCCTCGCCGAACCGGACGTGCGCACCCGCCGCCATGCCAGGGAGGCCCAGTGCTGCGGGTGCGCTTCACCACCGAGGATCTGTTCCACGTGACCTTCGCCGACGAGCCGGCGCCGATGGTGGAGCTGACGCTCGCCCTGGCGGCGCTCCGGCGCTCCGACCCGCTGTTCGGCCCGTGGCGGCAGCGGACGGCCCGGACCCTGCCCGGCCCCGCCCGGCCGCTGCTGGATCTGGTGCCGGCCACTGGCAAGGGGCCGCTGTTCCTGGACCCGCCGAGCCGGGGCACCGAGGAGGGGCTCGACCGGGTCCTGTCCGCGCCCCTCCCGTACATCCGCGGGGAGCTGGTCCGTATCCATGCGCCGGGCCGCCGTCCGACGCCGTGGGCGCGCCTGCTGGCCGAGGGGGACCGCCAGGCCCGGCGGACTCTCGAGGACGCCGTGCGCGCGGCGGTCGAGGGCGTACTGGCCCGGCCGTGGGAGCGCATCCGCGCGGGTTTCGACGCCGAGCGCGCCTGGCGCCTCCAGACCCTCGCCGGCCAGGGGCTGCGCGCGACGCTGGAGGGCCTGACGGCGGGGGCGCGCTGGAACGGCTCCACGCTCGAGTTCGACAGTGCCGACAACGTCGAGGTCACCCTCGACGGGCAGGGGCTCACCCTGCTGCCGTCGGTCTTCTGGACGGGCCGGCCCCTGGTCGGCCGCTACGTCCACGGGACGTTCCTGGTCTATCCCGCCGTCACCCCGCTGCCCCTGCTGGACGACCCCGCGACCGGCCATTCCCTGGCCGCCCTGCTGGGCCGTACCCGCGCCGCCGTCCTGGAACAGCTCGTCCGCCCCCGTACCGGCACCGACCTCGTCCGTGAGCTGGGTCTGGCGAAGTCCTCGGTCTCCGAGCACACCAAGGCCCTCCGCGCCGCCCGCCTGATCACCGCCCAGCGCGACGGCAGGACGGTCTGGCACTCCTGCACACCCCTGGGCCTGGAGCTCCTCTCGACCCGCGGGGGCGGGCCGTGACCGGGGCGAGCGGTCGGACCGGCCACAGGAGAAGCCCCCGCCGGTGCGGGCCGGTGCCGTCCGGTCCACGACGTTCACGGTCATGCGCCGGTCCAGGGCCTGCTCCTGGCTCAGGCCCTCGAGGACCAGCTCCTGGTCCTCGTCCATGTCCACGCATCCCGGCTCGGGCACCGGCGAAGGCGGAGCATGCCGAGCAGCAGCTGAGCGCCCCGGGCCGCTCAGCCCGTGCCCCGTAGTGTGATCAGGCTCCTGAGGCAGGCGAGCAGACTGCGGGCTTCCACGTCGAGGTAGCAGCTGTGCCGCAGCTTCGAGTGGGTCGCTGAGGCGGCGCTGTCTCTGGGTGCCGCTGCGGAAGTCATGGGACTCGTGGTGTGGGGGTACTCGTTGATGGTGTTCGGTACGGATGCCCCGGCTCTCGCTGCGCGCCTGGAGGAGGCCGACGGTGTGATCGTCCGCATCATCGGCCCGGAGGACCGGTCCCTCGCCCACGCGCTCGCCGCGGCGCACCTCGCCTTCACCGAACCGGGCACCCACATCGGCATGGCAGGCCCGGATCTGCTGGCGGGAATGGCGCACGCTCTGACCGAGGACGGCTCGGTGGCACGTCTCGCGGCCCGTCTGGAGGACGGTACGTCGGTGATGGCCGCCGCCCTGCTCGATGGCACAGTCCTGTGCTCCGGCCAGCATCAGCCCATGGGTACCGTCAGCGAGATCGCCGGCGTGGGCACCTTGCCGAGCGTGCGGCGGCGCGGCCTCGCACTCATGGTCACGGCGGCCTTGGTAGCTGACGCGCGGCAGTGGCGGGGCGTGGAGAGCGTCTTCCTCTCGGCGGGCGACGATGCCGTGGCCCGGATCTATGCCCGCGGGGGCTTCCGCCGCGTCGCCACCGCACTCATCGCGGGACCGGGCGACCGCCCCTGACCGGTTATAGGCCTCGTCGCCCAGGCCGCGTCGCTTCGGGGTGGGCGGTGCACCGGGTCCTATCTGGCCAGTGGAGCTCACTGGCCTTCGCGCATCGGCCAGGTGCCCGGCATTTGTCCGTCGCAGGGTAGGGGCGGCCCGGAGTTGTGACCGCTGGGCTTGGCTGTCCGGTGTGTGGGGCCCGTCTGCGCCGATGCGGCCGCCGTAGGTATGTATGAGGGCGGGCGCGAGCACCATGGCCGCGCTGATGTCCCGGCACGATTCTCCGTCATCCGTACGCCAGCCGTCCCATCGGCTTCGATGCCGACCTCTACCAAGAACGCAATACCGTCGAGCGTCTGATCGGCAAGCTCAAGGCTGGCGGGGAATCGCCACCCGATGCTTTTTCTAGCGGCAGGGTCGGTCGGTATCCGGTCCGCACGGTGTGTCACCGCGTGGGATATTCGCTCAAATGACCACGACTCGGCGCCCGCGCGTGTGACCGGCCTGGCTGTCGATGTGCGCCGCCGCGGCGTCGGCGAGCGCGTAGGACTTCTCGACCGGGGTATGGAGCTTCCCTCGCGAGATGAGGTCGACCGCCTCTGCGAGCGCGTCCGGCACGCTCCCCGCCACTCCGGAGAACCGGACGTCCAGCTCCGGCGCGCCGAGGTCGGCGGTGGAGATCACCTTCCGCGGGTCACCGGTCAGCTCGATGAGTTCGCGGATCACGCCCGAACCGGCCACGTCGATCGCCGCGTCGACGGTGCCGAGCCGGCGCACCCGCTCGGCCCAGCCCTCGCCGTACGTCGTGGCGAGGGCACCTAGGCTCCTCAGATAGTCCTGGTTCGCGGCGCCGGCCGTGCCGATCACCTTGATGCCGCGCTCGCGGGCGATCTGCAGTACCGCCGAGCCCACTCCCCCGGACGCGCCGCTCACCAGGAGTGTCTGCCCTGGACGCACACCCGTCTCGCCGATGACCCGCAGCGCGGTCTCCACCACCGAGGGATATCCGGCCGCCTCCTCGAACGTCAGGCCGTCGGGCATCCGGGCCCAGGCCCCGAGGACGGCGAACTCGGCGTAGGTGCTTTCCCCTTCGCCGAACACGTGGTCGCCGATCTCGACCCCTTCGACCCCCTCGCCGATCTCGTCCGCCACCCCCGCCGCGTCCAGGCCGACCCCGGAAGGCAGCTCGACGGGGTGAGCTCCCAGGACCTGGCCCTCGCGGAGCCTCCAGTCGACGGGGTTCACGCCCGCCGCGCGTACGGCGATGCGTATCCGGCCGGGACCCGCGTGGGGTTCTTCGGCATCTATGAGGTGCAGGACGTCGGGACCGCCGAACTCGGCGAAGCTCACCTTCTTCATGCCGCCGACCGTAACACTAACGGTTAGTGTTTAGTGGCTGTTATGAATTCGCACCTGTTAGCATCAGGCCATGACCGTGCCGACCGGACGCCGTGAACGCAAGAAGGCCGCGACCCGCCAGAAGATCGCCGACACCGCCCTGCGGCTCTTCCTGGAGCGCGGGTACGACGCCGTAGGCATCCGCGACGTGGCCGCCGAGGCCGACGTCGCCGTGACCACGCTCTTCTCTCACTTCGCCTCGAAGGAGGCGCTGGTCTTCGAGCTGGACGAGGACTTCGAGCAGCGCCTCATTCGCGCAGTCACGGACCGGGCGCCGGCGGAACCGCTCATGCCGACACTGCGCCAGGAGATCCGGGCCATGGTGCGGCACTGCACGGCGGAAGGCGCCGCGCCCGTCTACCGCATGATCGACGAGTCACGCGCCCTGCGGGAGTACGAGGAGTCGATGCGGCTGCGCCACGCGGATTCGCTGGCCGCGGCCATGGCCGCGGACCCCGGGCTGACACCGACCCCGACGGCCTGCCGGGCGATCGCGCGATTCGTGATCGACGCCTACGCGCTGGCCCGCGACGCGGCCGACCCGGACGCCGCGGTCGACGAGATCTTCGAGCTGATCGAAGCGGCCTGGGAGGCCGCCAACCCCTCCTGACGCGCGTGAGGAACTCTTCCACCAGGCAGCACATGGACCGTCGGTAGCAAGGAGCTTCAGCCTGCCTGTGGAACGGTCTCAGCCTTCTGGACTCGGCGTTCGGCGCGCTCGACCGCGGACCAGCTCCCGCGACAACCCGTTGCCCCCAGCTCAGTCTCGGGAAGCCGCCCTCCACTGGCGCCTGCCCACACGGGAGAGGGTCAGGACACGTCGCAGGCTGGCCGCCGAGGCGAGGAAATGACACGCATCCGAGACCGCGGCCGGCTGACACACTGTGAGGCTCTGCGAGAGTGCCCGGATCACAGCATCGCCGGATGACACAGGCGCTGAGAACCTCCACGCGCGCTGCCACGCTCACACCCGGCGGCGGGCAGCGCGCGAGGTGTTCAGCCGGACGGCGCGCCCGCCGGGTGTGGAAGGTGCCCGCGTTGTCCCGCTCGGCAAGCTGAGTGATCGTGTTTGTTTCGCATCGGTATAGGGCGGAGCCTCCAGCTGACCGGGCCTCGTTCTGGGCAACACGCGCCCGGTCTCCCGGCCTGGGTCCGCTGGTGTCCGCTACCGTCCTGCCCGGCCAGACACGTACTGCCGTTCACCGCCGCCGGGGGGGGGGGGGGGGGGGGGGGGGGGGGGGGGGGGGGGGGGGGGGGGGGGGCGGGGGGGGGGGGCGGGGGGGGGGTGGGGGGGGGGGGGGGGGGGGACGCGCGCG